>UQAX01000080.1 GCA_900539145.1 uncultured Blautia sp. | reverse complement strand
TTTTTTCCACACGCAACTAAAGTCAATACACAAGCAAGACACAAAAATATAGAAACATATTTTTTCATAAGCATATTACCTCACATAGTTTGTTTGCACCATTATAATATAGCAGAGCAAAAATAACTATCAAGAGAAAGTAAAATATTTGTGAAGCCAAACTGTTTTCACTAAACATCTCCTAAATTCAAGACAATCGTCAATGCACATACAAACTGGAATTGTTATTGCTGATGTAATCCTACTTTCACAAGATATTCTAAAATATCAGAAAAATCTGTGTCCTGTACGGTGTTGCTCTCATGTTCATAAAAAACGATTTTATCGCTACATTTGTTGTTATCCACTCGGAGTGCATAATAGTCCCCACACCCATTATCAGCTATAAAAAGCAAATTTTCTACTTTAACTGGATTGTGATTGAAAATAAAAAAAATAGCTATCCTTGTCTATGGAATAGATGTTTGCATATCCAAAATAGCCACCTCCAAAATTCAAAAGAACCTGTATGTACTTCTCTGGTAAAAGAATTTGGTATTGCTTATGAAACGCAATTACATCTTTCATCGTTGGAATGTCATCATGTTCCAACTCGAAAAGTATAGGTTTTTCAGTTTTTTCTTTTTTGATGGCTTTCCTAAATGTTTCAAAATCCATAACCTCTCTCCTATCAATTCAGGTTTATCTTTCTTCATCATGTGAGATTTTTTATATCACTAACCCCTAAAAATGCAAATATCAATGATACAACAAAAGTAGATACATTTTCTGCTGAAATAGTTTGCATACAATAATCTGTAATTCTCAAGCCCCAAAAAGTTGCGAATGTGTCTAAGATTAAATAGAATGCTATTGCTGTAGGCATAGATATTTTGTCTAAAGATAATAAAGCCTTTGGAAATGCACCTGCAATCAATCCTAACGGATAAGAAATAATTGTTGCAATAATAAAAAACAAAATAATACTTCCGATAGAACGATATTCAAACCCAAACACTTTCATTATTGCACCACTTATTAAAGCTAAAACAGATAGTACAATAATAAATAAAACTCCACATAATAAAAGTGTTATTATCTTTTCTTTATGTTTTTTAAAAAATTTTTTCAATATTTCACACTCCTCAACTTCAGATTTAACATTGTGTTGAGAACTTTATTTTGAAAAACATCAAGGGCTTAACGCCCCCGATGTTTTTCCTTTTTCTTTTGCTGTTTTAATTCAAATAGTCTCTTTTCTTCTGCCACTTTTTCTTCTCTACTTTTAGCTTTACGCTGCTGTTTGCATTGTTCATGTTGTAGTTGTAGCGCCTGCTGAGATTTTGTTCCAATTCCTTTGGCAGACATTGACTTATGAATTTCACGCTGAAGTTTCTTTGGATTTTTAGTTTGTTCTTTTATGACAGTTTCTATCGCCGGGCTAAACCGTAAACCGTTATAATTCTTCAAAACAAACTCATAAATCTCATAGTCCTTTGGCTCTGCTCCAAATGTTACTTTGGAAACTGAAAGCTTACCATTTTCAATTCGTTCAAAAACACCTACCCAAAATGGTTCTTCAAAAAACACTGTCAGTTTGCCTATACTTGTACTCATGACAATCCCTCCTTAATGATTGCTATGAGCAAAGAATGGACAACCCGGAGGGGCAGGTTACTTACCCTGATAAACAGGATGGCCGGGCTACCTACCGGCTCTGGCATATATCGTTATATGCGTTGCGTTTTTATCTTTGCTTTTATAATAACCTTATCCACAAGGCTAATAAGGTTATTATACTTTATTCATCCCTCTAAGTATAGTGGGATTTTGTAAAGAATTCTGAGAAACCGCCTTCCCATCGAACAGTTTCTCTCACTATGTCATCCCGACACGATAAATTTACTGGTCAAAATCAGGGTACAGCTCCAGCGCGGCAAAGTCCTCATCGGTCATCGCACAGAGCTTTGTAAGGGCGCTGTCGGTCAGCTCCCTCAGTTCCGTTTCCTCCGGTGATAGCTCGCCGCGCATCTCACGCAGGCTGTCGATCAATCCGGTGCGGTTGCCGGTATTGTAAATGCACATCAGGTTCATTTCCTCAAAAGTAAAGTTTCCCATATCAAATCTCCCTTTCCGCACTCTTTTTGGGTGCCGTCTTTTTGTGTTCTGCTTTGGGCTGGCTTTTCAGCTGATCCACAACGGATTTTTTCTTTTCCCGTTCCTCCCGATGAACGGCGTCAGCCAAGTCCATCAGGGAAATGGGCTGACCGCTTCGGGCCTGCTGTTCCAGCTCTGCCACCGTAGGCTCTTTTGCGCCATTGTTGATGATACCGTCGATCATGCCGTAATCGTCCTCCACGGCCATCTCCGCATTTTTCAGTGGATTTTCCGGCAGGAATCCGGAAATCTGGGTAAAACCACTGCTGTCACAGTAATGACAGGATACCTTACCGTCCTGCTTGATCGCAACGATGTCGCTGACGCTCATAGAAGGATGGTGATAGTCTGCCGGATAATCGTTGTTGAACTGATGATAAAGCTGTTCAACAGCAGCCTGCGGAGACTTGCAGGGTTCCAACGGCGCAGTATAGATCAGATCATAGTTTTCACGCTTTACTGCCTGCCCAATGGATCGGAGCCAGTCCATCCCTTCATAGCGAATGTCACGCAATTCATCGGTATGCTTTACCTGATAGATGGCAAAGCAATCTCTATTCTGGGAGAGAAATGCCTGTTCTCGTT
>UQAX01000079.1 GCA_900539145.1 uncultured Blautia sp. | reverse complement strand
TTGATCATTCATAATGAAGTTGTTGGGACAATCCTTAACTTATTGACATTGGTTGTATAAAACAGCCTCCTCTTTTTATCTTCCTCCTATTTTTCCGTATATATTCTGGGGAACTCTCGCCTTTATTTCAATTCCTCTGTCCGTATATTCCTCTGAAATCAACTGTCCGTATTTTCGAATAAGCTGTATCTGTCCGGCTTCCTGATAGTCCAAAACTCTTTCCAGATACATTTGATTTTCTGTCAATATTTTTTCCAAAACTTCTTTTAATTCTTCTAATCCCTGTCCTGTTTTTATGGCTGTTTTCACAATATAATCTGCTTTAAAATCTCTTATAGTTTCTGCATCCTGAAGCTTATCCTGCTTATTGAACAGTGTAACTACTTTTTTGTCTTCTACGCCTAATTCCTGCAAAGTTTCATATACCACAAACATTTGTTTTTCCCTTTGGGGATTAGAAACATCTACCACATGAATAATGAAATCTGCATACTTTGCTTCTTCTAGGGTGCTTTTAAAAGCCTCTATTAAATGATGTGGAAGCTTTCTGATAAATCCTACGGTATCCGTAAGATAAAGTTTTTGTTTTCCCGGTAATTCCAAAATTCTGGTAGTGGGATCTAAAGTGGCAAAAAGCTTGTCTTCTTCCAAAACTTTTGCATCTGTCAACGTATTTAAAAGCGTGGATTTTCCTGCATTTGTATACCCCACAATAGCTGCTGTCATAATATTTTCCCTGCTTCTTCCCTCACGTAAAACCTGTCTGTGGCGTTTTACCTGCTCCAGCTCTTTTTTTAACTGGGAAATGCGAAGCTTAATCAGACGCCTGTCCATTTCCAGCTTTTTCTCTCCCGGTCCTCTTGTTCCTATACCGCCTCCAAGTCTTGACATGGAGCTTCCAAGTCCTGTTAAACGTGCTGCTCTGTATCGAAGCTGTGCCAGTTCTACCTGTATTTTTCCTTCACTGGTGTTTGCCCTTGCCGCAAAAATATCCAAAATTACCATGGTTCTGTCCATGATTTTACACTGCAATTCTCTCTCCAGATTGTTTATTTGTGAAGGAGAAAGCTCATCATCACAGACAATTCCCGTAGCTCCATATCCGTCAATCATCATGCGGATTTCATCTAACTTTCCTGTTCCCACATAATATCCCGGATGAACTGCTTCTCTTGCCTGTATCACAGTGCCTAGAACTTCTGCACCGGCTGTTTTTACCAGCTCCTTTAATTCTTCTAAAGAGTCCTCTGTATCATCATTGTCTCTGGTCTGAACACCAACCAAAATTACCTTTTCCTGTTCTTCTTTTAACTCATATAATTCCATAAATCTCTCCTATCTGCTCTCTAAAACAAATTCCTGAAAGCATTTCATGCTTTTTGTCAGGAATTTACTCTTATGATATACAAAATAATACTCCCTCACAATATTTTCATCTGTAATTTCAATTTCTCTCAAATGATGGCTTTTCATATAGGGTTCTAAAACTGATTTTGTAAGAAGCAAAACTCCCATTCCTTTCGCACAAGCCTCAACCAGACTTTGAATACTAATGCTCTCCATTACGATTTCCGGCTTCTTTTTATATTTACTTAAAAGCCCTTCCACCATGCTTCGAGAACCACTTCCTAATTCTCTTAAAAGCAACGGCAACTCAATAAGTTCTTCCATTTTCGCCAAACTATGCCAAGGATAATCAGAAGAACAAACTGCTATCATTTTATCTGTTCCCACAGCTACACTTCTAAAAAACTGTGGATTAGAAGGATAATCTGTAATTCCAAAATCCAAATCATTTCTTATTAGCTTTTCCTCAATCTGTCTGGAATTATCCACTAATGTATAAATAGGAATTTGCTCATATTTTTCTTTAAATCCTGCAACCAACTGCGGAAGATGACTAATTCCATAGGAGGCATTTGTTCCCACTCGCACTTTTGTCACGGTCTGAATATCCCGCAAAACATCTCTTGCCTCGTCAAATTGAGCCAAAATAGAGTCTGCATAAATTAAAAGCTGCTCTCCTGCCTCTGTAATATATAATCGTCTGTTCATCCGCTCAAACAATTTTGTTTCATAATACCCTTCTAATTCCCGAATTGCATAGCTCACTGCCGGCTGCGCCATGTTCATTTCTTCTGCTGCAAGAGTAATACTTTCCAAGCGACAAACCGCAGAAAATATTTTTAAATGTCGTAATGTCATACCTCTCCTTTTACATTCATATCTTTTTTGTTATACATACTATAATAACATAATAATTGCTATACAGCTAGAAAAAAGCTAAAATAGAATAGAATAAAAAAATGTGAGGTATTATTATGTTATTAGTAATTTTCTTTCTAATCTGTTTCTTTGCCTCCATCATAGGGGCAATTTGCGGCATCGGAGGAGGCGTTATCATAAAACCTGTTCTGGACGCATTTGGTGTTATGGACGTCGCCACCATAAGCTTTTTATCCGGCTGTACCGTGCTTTCCATGACTACATACTCTGTAATCAAAAGTAAATTAAGCGGCAACTCCAATATTGACCAGAAAACAGGTCTGCCATTGGCGCTGGGAGCGGCTGTGGGTGGACTTTTAGGAAAATGGATGTTTTCCTTTGTATCCTCCCTAAGTCCTGATAAGAATAAAGTTGGCGCTGTTCAGGCTACCTGCCTTATGTTGGTAACCATCGGTACTTTGGTCTATACTATTTACAAAGAACGAATAAAAACGTATCATGTAACAAACTTAATGGCTTGTATAGCTATCGGTATTTTTCTGGGAATTCTTTCCTCCTTCTTAGGTATTGGAGGCGGTCCTATCAATCTTGTTGTTTTATTTTTCTTTTTCTCAATGACAACAAAAATTGCGGCTGAAAATTCTCTTTACATTATTTTCTTTTCCCAGATAGCCAGCTTATTATCATCCATTGTAACAAAAAGTGTTCCTGAGTTTGAAATTGCAACTCTCATCTTTATGGTAATAGGAGGCATTGGCGGAGGTATTGCTGGAAGATTTCTTAACAAAAAAATTCAGGAAAAAACTGTGGACAAGCTTTTTATCGGTTTAATGGTTGTTATTATTTTTATCAATATCTATAATATTTATCAGTTTATCGGATAATAAAAAGGGGCTGTGAAAAAACTCGATTGAGTTTTTTCGCAGCCCTCTTTTTGCTTTTGTTGTGTATAAATTGCTAGAATCCTACG
>UQAX01000078.1 GCA_900539145.1 uncultured Blautia sp. | reverse complement strand
CCCAAGTTTCAGCACTATTCTGGCTCATATCCTGAGCTTGTTTCGCAATTACCTATTAATTACTCTAATTATAACACATTTTATTACTTTTTAAACATTTTATTACTTTTTATTGGTATAAATAACATTTAACCATAATATAACTTCATTATTATACTCCAACACAAATGATTTTGTAACACACTTAATAGAAAACAAAAAGGCTGAAGCCCATGATGCGACTCCAACCCTTTAATTTCTCTCGACAAAAAAAACATATAGCCCTTGCATTTATATTTAATTATTTTGAATGATATTCACTCCAAATTACCATTTTTGCGTAACAAATTCAATCTCATAACAATATCATTCTTTCATTTTTAGTTCCGTTTAGTTTTATCTAATTCATATATTTTGTATTACACATAACGTTTTAACACTATATATTGTTATTCATCACTATTACATTATAGCGCTTCAGAAACGTCCGGAAAGCACATGGCAAATCGGATATCCACCTCCCGTTTGTCCTTCATCACCGAGTTGACTTCGTTCCCGATATAGCGGGCCGGCTTCTCGATTTTTAGTAATATTTCATCATTTAAAGCTAGTTTTCTCATGAATAACTCCTGTTTTTATATAGTATCAAATAGTTTCAACCACCGTCATCTGTCTGAAACAATATAACAGCGGTTATCATTATATAGTATTTTAAAATAATTTGCCACCTATTTTCTTTATCAATTTCACTTTACTTTGTCGCAGCATTATAACTCAATTCCTTCTCTGCGGTAAATAACTTCATTTTCCTTCAATGTCATAAGTACCTTAATATCGGCAAGTTCTTCCCTGTCTGTTTCTAGAGGATTTTTGTCAAGCACCACAAAATCCGCATATTTTCCCACAGCAATCGTTCCTTTTTCTGTTTCTTCATGATACTGATATGCAGCATAGCTTGTGATGGCTTTCAAGGCTTCCATTACAGGAATTCTCTGATTTTCTCCAATTACTTGGCCACTTCTTGAAACACGGTTCACCGCACAGGAAACGGTCCGCATCATGTCCGGCGGAACAACCGGCGTATCCTGATGAAATGTAAACTTCATGCCATAATCAAGTGCAGTTTTGGCAGGAGATATCTGACTTCCCCTTACTTCTCCGAAATTTTTTATATGGATGTCGCCCCAGTAATAAGTATGTGCCACAAAGAAGCTGGGCATCATCCCGATTTTCTTCATCCGTTCCAGCTGGTCTTTTCGAACAAGCTGTGCATGTACCATAACTGCACGATGACAATCTTTATTTTCTCTTATCTCCAATTCTTTTTCAAACTGTGCAATATACTGTTCTGCTGCCGCATCTCCGTTACAATGTGCAAGAAGCTGTTGTTTCTTATCCAAGGAAAGCGCAATATACTCTCTTAATTGCTCATCGCTGTGAATAGGATAACCGCAATAAGCAGCATCCCCTTCATAAGGTGCTGTCATCCATGCTGTTTTCCCTTGAGGAGAACCATCCAGAAACACCTTAAATCCGCCGATTTTAAAATGATTTTTATACTGCCCTGCATATTCCGGCTCTGTATCAGGCAGGTCTGATGCCGTCATTACATCTGCATATCCGACCACATCCAGCTTCAAAAGTCCTTCATTTGATACATATTTCAGCAACTGAAACAGCGATTTTCCCATCATACCATCCTGCACCGTTGTCACCCCATAGCTTGCGTACATATTCTGGGCTTCTCCAATCAGATGCAGTAGTTCTTCCGTAGAGGTCATGGGAAGCTTTGTCTGAAATTCAAGAAATGCCTTTTCTTCCATATAACCGTCCGGTTCTTTTGTTCCTGAAATTCTTCCGTAGCGACCTCCCGGACAATCTTCTGTTGCTTCTGTAATTCCCTGAAGCTCAAGACCACGGCTGTTTGTCACGCCCATGTGTGAGGAAGCATGAATGAAAAGTACCGGATTGGTACTGCTAATTTTATCTAACACCGTTTTATCCGGATGTCTTCCTTCTGCAAGAAAATTCTGATCATAATTGCATCCGATTATCCATGTATTTTTTGACAGCTTTCTCTTTTCTTTAAAATCCCGCATCTGTTCTATCATCTCATTAAAATCCTTACAAAGAGATAAATCACACTGCGTCATTGCATTGGCTGCTCCCACAAAGTGAGAATGTGCATCAATAAATCCCGGCAGCATTACCTTGCCATTTAAATCAATCACTTCATCTGTTTCCTTACGAAGTCTGAGCACCTCCTCGGCTGTTCCGACTGCCTTAATCCGTCCGTTTTCCACACACACTGCCTCTGCATATAAGGCACTGTCTTCCATGGTTAAAATTGTTCCATTTGTATAAAAGCTTTTCATAATTTCTCCCTTCAGCACTAAAAGAGCATCTTCTTATTCTCTATATTATCTTATAACAGTCAGAAAATAGCAAGGCAAACACGGGCTTTTATTTATCGAAATAAGCAGAGACGAATAATTATCTAAATCACCAGTTTTTAATCATTCAAAAGCTTTTGCCTATAAAATTCTCTGCTTACAACAACAAAAGGCTATCGCATAATGTTTAAACGATAGCCTCTTGTGATACTTATTATTTATTTTAGAAATTACAGAAGAATTTTGCTTCCGCCTTCTGTAACTTCTCCATTCACTACATAATATGCCGCAGCTTCTTCCGGTTTTACATAAATCTGAATTTCTGTAATATCGCTTTCTTTTTTGCCTGTTTCTTCTGTCCAAGCTTTTTTCACTGCTGCTCTGATTTCATTTATATCATATTCCTGACCTGCATACTGTACAAATACAGCTTCTGTCATTTCTTTTTTTGCTGCACCTTTTTTTGTAGCTGCTTTCTTTGTTGTTTTTGTTGCCTTTTCTGTTACTTTTTCTGTCTTCGCCGGAGTAGTCTTTGTTGTTGCTTCTGTTACACTTTTTGTATTTATTCTTTTCATAAGTGTTATCCTCCTTTTCCTCTGTCTTATCATGACGCCTTCTATCATATACCCTTTTGGAAAATATTTCAATATCTGCAAAAAAATTAAAGGAACCATGATTTCACAGACACGGGAGTTTGACAGTTAAATATCGAAAAAAGTACTCACAGGTCGCATAAAACCTGCTTTTTTTATGTCAAATTTCTTGTTTTTATAGCTGTTATTTTATGTTATTGTGTGGTATAATAAGGGACAGGAGGGATGACAGATGAATCTTCACATAACAAAATCCAAAAATGCAGAGTCCTTTTATATCTGTAAATCTTATACAAAAGCAAATGGCAGCA
>UQAX01000077.1 GCA_900539145.1 uncultured Blautia sp. | reverse complement strand
GGATATTTACCTTCGTTTACTAGGTGATTTGGGATTAAATGAAAGCATTTTAGTGAAAGACGAATGTGAAAATAAAACAGCTCTAAATAGTAATGACCAAACATAAAGATGTAACAGAACGATTGCAGCAACTTAATCCTGCTCTGGCACACAAGGCAAGAAAAGTGCTTGATATAAATAAATCAGAGCGCCATATTCGAGGAGGACTTGCTACCAGAGAAAAATATTTACATCAACAGGAGCATAGGGAAAAATAGAAAGAAAGGACGTCCAATTACATTAGGACAAGAAAAGTAATGAGCAAAAGAGAACTAAAACCATCGGTAATACCGAAAGAATTAGTGCTTGTAGGAGATGCGAAAAGTATCTTAGAAGAAAGTGCCGAGCAAGAGTATGAAATAGTAAATCGATTATTTGAAAATATATTTCTTACGAAAATTCATGGGTCACATTTAGAGTTTAAACAGACTGTTTTTAAAGGATGTAGATTTACGGGCTGTGATTTTTCAGAGGCTTCTTTTATAAATGTGCAATTTGTAGACTGCGATTTTTCAAATTCAAATTTCAGCGATACCTATTTTAAATGCTGTTCCTTTCAGAATTGTAAAGCAGTAGGCGCTGATTTTTATGGCAGCAGAATAAATCATGTTACCTTTTCGGAATGTAACTTTAAAGAAACGGGATTTGGTACGGCTCATATTAGTTTTGTAAAAATGCAGGATGCGGATTTTACAGAAGCTGAATTTGACACATGTCGGTTTGTAAATCTCTGGGTGGACAACGTGTGTTTTCGTAAAGTGAATTTTTTCAGAACTTCCTTAAAAGATATAGACTTTTCCACATGTGATATAGAAGAAATAAGCATTTCAGATACCATGGAGGAGTTAAAGGGAGTAAAGGTTCATTTGGCACAGGCTGTCAGTTTGGCGAAAAGATTGGGAATTGTAATAAAAGAGACAGAAAATCCTGTATAGAAATTCTTGGAGATGAACTTGATAAAATAAGAGGGATTTGCTAAACTAAAGAAGTATCATGCAAATAAAAGTCAAAGGAGAAAATAAAGATGGAAAATAAAATTACATTTGACTATTCAAAAGCAGTAAACGTTGTTCGTGAAGAAGAAGTAGCAGCAATGGAAAAAATGGTAGAGACAGCAAAAGAGGTGCTTGTGTCCAGAACAGGTCTGGGAAACGATTTCCTTGGCTGGATTGATCTTCCTGTTAATTATGATAAAGAAGAATTTGATAGAATTAAAAAGGCGGCAGATAAAATTAAGAATGACTCTGACGTACTTCTTGTAATCGGTATTGGAGGTTCTTATTTAGGAGCCAGAGCAGCCATTGACTTTTTGGGACACCCATTTTATAACAATCTGAGAAAAGAAGACAGAAAAACACCTGAAATTTATTATGTAGGAAATAACATCAGCGGAGCTTATGTAAAAGGCTTAGCCGAAGTAATCGGTGACAGAGATTTCTCCATTAATGTTATTTCAAAATCAGGAACAACGACTGAGCCTGCGATTGCTTTCCGTATTTTCAAAGAGATGATTGAAGAAAAGTACGGAAAAGAAGAAGCTGCAAAGAGAATTTACGCAACCACCGATAAAGAAAGAGGAGCGCTGAAAACTCTGGCAACAGAAGAAGAATACGAGACATTTGTAGTACCTGATGATGTAGGAGGACGTTTCTCTGTACTTACAGCAGTAGGACTTTTGCCAATCGCAGTAAGCGGTGTTTCCATTGATGCACTTATGGAAGGCGCTGCATCAGGAAGAGAATTGGCATTAAATACTCCTTATGCAGAAAATGATGCTTTAAAATATGCGGCAGTTCGTAATATTCTTCATAGAAAAGGAAAAGCAGTAGAAATCCTTGCAAATTATGAACCAACATTGCATTATGTTGCTGAATGGTGGAAGCAGTTATACGGAGAAAGTGAAGGAAAGGACCAGAAAGGTATTTACCCTGCATCCGTAGACTTTACTACTGATTTACATTCTCTGGGACAGTTTATTCAGGACGGCTCCAGAATTATGTTTGAGACAGTTCTTGAAATCGCAGAACCAAAAGAGGACGTGATTATTAAAGAAGCAGAAAGCGATTTGGACGGCTTAAACTATCTGGCAGGAAAAGGCATGGATTTTGTTAATAAAAGCGCTATGAACGGAACAATTCTTGCACATACAGACGGAAATACACCAAACCTTATGGTGAAAATTCCACAGCAGAATGAGTTCTATTTAGGACAGCTCTTCTATTTCTTTGAGTTTGCCTGCGGTATCAGCGGTTACTTGACAGGAGTAAATCCATTTGACCAACCGGGTGTAGAAAGCTATAAAAAGAATATGTTTGCGCTCTTGGGAAAACCGGGATATGAAGAAAGAAGAAAAGAATTATTAGAAAGATTATAATTGAGAAAACGGGATTGTTACTTTAAAATTTAAAGCAACAATCCCGTTTTTAATCTTCTTCAATAATCTGAATTTCAAAATAATCAAAATCCAGAATTTCAATAAAGTTATCCTGAGAAAACCGTACTTTGGAAAACTTCTGAAAATCCTTAACGTTGGCGTCCAGCCATATAGGAGACGGCAAATCGAATTTATGGCAGATGCTGTCCAGAGAATGAAAGACCTTTTGAGTCCGGCTGTCCTTGGTATCATCGCATATAACCGTACTTTTTAATATATGTGTATCTTTATAAATGCTTCCCATTAATCGAAACATGTGCATATCCTTTCTGTTTGCGTTTTATATAGCCATTATTATAAGTAAGAGAAAGGCTTGTGTAAAGAGGGTTACGGGCGGAATTGTGCAGATTGCTTATGTAATTCAGAAAAATATGTCAAAATGCCAGTAATGCTATTGGCATTGTCTAGGCTTACAAAGAGTTGGAAAAATATTTGAGCATTTGAACTATGGAAAAAAAACCAAGATAGCTGTATACTAAACACAGTTCAAAAAGCAAAAAACGGATATTTACATATCGTCTAGGAGGAAAATGAGAAATGGCAAGTTTATCATTACAGCATATTAACAAAACTTATCCAAACGGATTTGAAGCAGTAAAAGATTTTAACCTTGAAATTGCAGATAAAGAATTTATCATCTTTGTAGGTCCTTCAGGTTGTGGTAAATCTACAACACTTCGTATGATTGCAGGTCTGGAAGAAATTTCCGGCGGTACATTAAAAATCGGCGATAAAGTTGTAAATGATGTAGAACCAAAAGACAGAGATATTGCAATGGTATTCCAGAACTACGCTCTGTACCCACACATGACAGTTTATGATAACATGGCTTTTGGTCTTAAATTAAGAAAAGTTCCAAAAGATCAGATTGATAAAATGGTTAAAGAAGCAGCTAAAATTCTTGACCTTGAAAAATTATTAGACCGTAAACCGAAAGCTCTTTCCGGTGGTCAGAGACAGCGTGTTGCTATGGGACGTGCTAT
>UQAX01000076.1 GCA_900539145.1 uncultured Blautia sp. | reverse complement strand
GACGGGTTTCATGACCCCATCGGTGCCTTTCGCAGAAAGGTGGAAAATAATTATGGAAAAAGTAAAATGTATTTTTGAAAAAGTGCAAAGAATTGTGAATGGAATTATAGGGTTCATGTTAATTGCCATTATGGTAATTATTTTCGTACAAACATTTACAAGATATGTGATATTTTATAGCATTCCGTGGTCTGAGGAAGCCTCAAGATATCTTTTCGTGGGAATGATTTTATTGGGAATTAACATGGGAATTTCTCAAAATCTTATGGTGCGAATTGATTTGATTGATAATTTTTTAAGTGCAAAAATGAAAAGAAGACTGGAAATAGGAAGGCAAATTCTGGCGCTTCTTATATCCTTCGTATTCTTTTGCAGTACATTTGGAATGATCCGCATTGGAGGGTATCAAATGAGTCCTGCACTTCGTCTTCCGATGAATATCATGTATGGAATTTTATGTGTAGGTTTTTTACTGGCAGTTATATCAGTGGTATTTAAACTAATTGACGTTATAAAAGAAAAAGAAGGGATTGTGAAAGGAGGCGATTTGTAATGTCATCTTCAGCGATTGCATTGATTGTAGTATTGATTGTTCTTATGTTTATAGGTCTTCCTATTACATGGGCATTGGGAGGAGCTTGTATTGTGGCAATATTTTTAGATCCAACATTGTCTGTATCTATGATAACACAGAAGATTTTCACTGGATGTGACAATTTTTCCATGCTTGCACTTCCGGCATTCTTTTTGGCAGGCGACATTATGTCAAAAGGTGGATTGTCGAAAAGACTGGTAGCTTTTGCAGACTCTTTTGTTGGTTGGATATCGGGAGGAATTTCCTTAGTATCAATTGTAGCATGTACATTCTTTGCAGCTATTTCCGGTTCTTCTGTTGCTACTACGGCGGCTATTGGCGGACTGATGTATCCGGAAATGGTAAAAAGAGGATATCCAAAAGATTATTCCGCAGCAGTACAGGCCATAGGCGGAACACTTGGGATTGTTATTCCTCCGTCCACAGTTTTTGTCATTTATGGAAACATTACAGGAGTATCTGTGGCAAAATTATTAATGGCAGGTGTGCTGCCGGGAATTATTTGCGGTGTGCTTCTCTGTATTTATGCTTATTATAAAGCAAAAAAATGTAATTTCCCCAAAGAAGCCGGTTTTTCTTTTAAAAGATTTCTGGTATCCTTTAAAGATGCTATTTGGGCTTTGATTATGCCGATTGTAATTCTCGGTGGAATTTATGCAGGTATTTTTACACCGACTGAGTCTGCTGTTGTAGCAGTATTTTATGGATTTTTAGTATGTATGGCAATTTACAGAGAAATTTCAGGTAAAGATGTCTGGGAGATTATAAAAAGTACGGCGGTAAATACTGCAAATCTTATGTTTTTAGTTGTTACAGCTCAGATGTTTGGATATTTAATAACGTATTATAAAATCCCGGTGGCTGTTACAAATGCGTTTATGACAGTTGCAAGTAATAAATACACATTTTTATTATTGATTATCATTTTACTGCTCATCTGTGGTATGTTCTTAGAGGTCGGAGCCACAAATTTGATTTTAGGACCGATTTTAGCGCCTATTGCAGCTGCATTTGGCATTGATCCTGTTCATTTTGGAATGTTGTTTGTATTCTTATTGGCTCTTGGACAGGCAACACCTCCTTTTGGAACTACAATGTTCGTAGCCTGTGGTTTTTCTAACCAGCCTGTAAGTAAAGTGGCTAAAAACTTAGTGCCTTTTATTGCAGTTGAAGTAGCCTGTGCATTTATTTTTGCGTATGTACCGGTTTTATCGACATTCTTACCAAATTTAGTATCATAAGCTTATATTTTCAGAAATTATAGTAGATAGGTAAAGTGAAGCTATCCAGAAAGGTGGAAACAGACATGAGAGAAACAATGAAAGAAGTAGTAGTAACAGCGCCTCATAAGGTAGAAATCAGAGAAGCTCCAATACCTGTGCCGAAAGATGATGAAGTTCTTATCAGAATGAAATCAGCAGGGGTTTGCGGAAGTGACCACCATATTTATCATGGAACAAATCCATGTTCTACCTATCCCAGAATTCCGGGACATGAAAATGCAGGGATTGTGGAAAGAGTAGGAAAAAATGTAAAGAATGTAAAACAGGGTGACCATGTAATTGTAGACTTAATTCACACCTGTGGCGAATGTTATCAATGCAAAATCGGACGGAAAAATGTTTGTTCACATGTAGCGGTAAGAGGCTCAGGCGCAGACGGAGGATGGAGAGAATTTTTTACCGCACCGGCAGACGAAATTTACAAAATTTCGGAAAGCGTTTCATGGGAGGATGCGGCATTGGTTGAACCATATGCAATCGGTGCACATTGTACAGCAAGAGGAAGAGTAGTACCTGAAGATATTGTATTGATTTTAGGGACAGGCACAATCGGTTCTATTATTTTACAGACATGCAAGGCAAAAGGATGTAAAACAGTAATTTGTGCGGATATCAATGATAGTTCATTAGAGAGGGCAAAAGGATACGGAGCAGATTATGTAATTAATTCTCAGAAAGAAGATTTGGCAGATGCAGTACAAAAAATCACAGATGGATGTGGTGTGACCATAGCATTTGACTCTGCGTGCTTTCCGGGTTCATTAACGATGATTATGAAACCGGGAATTGTATGTAACGCAGGAAGGGTAGTGCCGATGGGATTTTGCACAGAACCGGAAGAAATTACACAGGCAATGATAAATCAGAGAGAATTGGATATTATCGGTTCTCGAATGTCCTGCTTTCAGTTTGAACCGACCATTCAGAGAATGGAAGAAAAAGCTTTTAAAACAGAGGGCATTGCGACAACATTTATTAAATTTAGCGAGATAGAGAAAGTATTCCAATATATGGACAATCCGGTGCCGGAAGTGAAAAAAATGGTAATTCTTTTTGATTAGATTGTGGAAGGAAAGGATGAAAATATATATGAAGGGAAATGAATTATTTGATATTGAAGGCAGGAAAGCCATCGTTACAGGAGGAACAAGAGGGCTTGGATACGGTATGGCAGAGGGACTCATGGAATGTGGATGTGAGGTAGTAATTGTGGGTACGTCTGATAAAGTGTTTGAGACAGCGGATGAATTTAAAAAAAGGGGTTTTTCCTGTCATGGTGTGAAAGCTGATTTTTCTGTGAGAGAGCAAGTATACAGAGGCTTTGAACAGTGTATAGAAAAACTGGGAGGAGATGTAGATATTTTAGTAAATGCCCATGGAATTCAAAGACGTCATAGCGCAGAAGAATTTCCGATAGCGGAGTGGGATGAAGTAATGAATGTAAATTTGAATTCTGTATTTATTTTGTGCCAAGAAGCAGCAAAAATTATGTTAAAAAAAGGATATGGAAAAATTATCAATATTGCATCTATGGTTTCGTGGTTTGGAGGTCAGACAGTGCCGGCATATTCAGCAGCAAAAGGCGGGGTGACTCAGATGACGAAAGAAATGAGTAATGACTGGATTGCCAGAGGAATTAATGTAAACGCTATTGCACCGGGATATATGGCAACAAAAATGAATGAGGCGTTGTTAGATGAAAAAAATCCAAGATATCAACAGATTACAGAGAGAATTCCGGCTAATCGCTGGGGAACAGGAGACGATATGAAGGGATGTTGTATATTCTTAGCTTCACATGCAAGTGATTATCTGGGAGGAGCAATTATTCCTGTGGATGGAGGCTATTTGGTAAAATAAACATAATGAAAAGGGGCTGTGAAATAACCAATGTCAATAAGTTAAGATAATCTTGAAAGAGTGGGTAACACAAAAATGTA
>UQAX01000075.1 GCA_900539145.1 uncultured Blautia sp. | reverse complement strand
CGGTTGGGAATGCGTTGATTGCTACAACACATGGAAGTTTGTATACATTTTTAATATTGCTTACATGTTTTAACAGGTTTGGAAGTCCTTTTTCCAGAGCTTCTAAGTTTTCGTTATTTAAATCTGCTTTTGCCACTCCGCCGTTGTATTTTAATGCACGAACTGTCGCTACGATTACAACTGCGCTTGGAGTCAGCCCTGCCATACGGCATTTAATATCTAAGAATTTCTCTGCACCTAAATCAGCGCCGAAGCCTGCTTCTGTGATTGCATAATCGCCTAATTTCATTGCCATCTTTGTTGCGATTACAGAGTTACATCCATGAGCGATATTTGCGAATGGTCCGCCGTGTACAATTGCAGGTACATGCTCTAAAGTCTGTACTAAGTTTGGTTTTAAAGCATCTTTTAACAGAGCACACATAGCGCCTTCTGCATGTAAATCATGTGCTGTTACCGGTTTCTGTTCAGAAGCTTTTCCGTATGTATAACCAACGATAATACGTCCCAGTCTTTCCTTTAAGTCTGTAATGTCTTTTGCAAGACAAAGAACTGCCATAATTTCAGAAGCTACTGTGATATCATAACCATCTTCTCTTGGCATACCGTTTGTTTTTCCACCCATACCATCAACAACAAAACGAAGCTGACGATCGTTCATATCTACACATCTTCTCCATGTAATCTTTCTAGGATCAATGTTTAATTCATTTCCCTGATAAATGTGATTATCCAGCATAGCTGCCAGAAGGTTGTTTGCTGCGCCGATTGCATGGAAGTCACCGGTAAAGTGCAGGTTAATGTCTTCCATTGGAACAACCTGTGCGTATCCGCCGCCTGCTGCACCGCCTTTTACACCGAAAACAGGTCCCAGTGAAGGCTCACGCAGAGCAACCATAACATTTTTACCAAGTCTCTGCATACCATCTGCAAGACCAACCGTTGTTGTTGTTTTTCCTTCTCCTGCCGGTGTCGGATTGATTGCTGTAACGAGAATTAATTTTCCGTTTGGCGCATCGGACTCTTTTAATAAATTGTAGTCAATTTTTGCTTTGTACTTTCCGTACTGTTCCAGATATTTGTCATCAATACCTGCTTTTTCTGCAATTTTTGTAATCGGTTCCATTGTGCACTCCTGTGCGATTTCAATATCTGATTTGAATCCCATTCCAAAAACCTCCTTAAAGTTAATAAAATTTAAAGAATAAAATGGCTATGCCACATTATTTTCATTATCATTTATATGTCCAATTTCAAACTTTAGAAATTTATTTTCTGTTTTCTCTTTTTATTTTAAAATAACTTTCTTTCTACCGCTTTCATCATGTTGATTGCAATATCACCTGCCACTGCCAAATCTTCCGCAGCAAAACTCACCGCAAAGTTATCTGAAAATAAAATCTGTGAAGAAGGAGGAAATTCATCGTCACCTTCCCAAAGGATAAACTTTATAAATAAATTATTCATAAATTCTAATTTATAAGAACAGTCGCCTTCGGTAGATTTTTCTGCTCCTAAATGCTCCATAACCTTCTGAAAATGCTCCAGTTTATTCCCATAGGAAAAAGCAAAGCGCATTAAGCATCTGCCTTGAAACTGACGAAAATAAACTTCGCCCCACGGAACATCATGATAAGTCAGAAATTTTCCTGAAAAAGGAGCTGCAAAGCGTTCTGCCAAATACCGAATAATAAATATTTTCGCATTCATAGCTTCTTCTAAAGGATAAACTCCAAGCTCATCCTCCACATGAGAGATTTCATAATCCGGGAATGAAACAAGATAAGTGCTTCCCATAAAACATACGGTAAATTTCCGGCTTTCCTCGTCATAAGGAATTCCCGTTCTTTCACTGATTTCTTTCGGATCCATATCTTTATAAGCTGCTAAATAATGTTCATAGGGACGCTGTTCTTTACTGTCTTTTGCGTAGTCAAAATTCATATCTTCACCTCGGATAATAGTTGTTTTTATTTATCCTGCATACTAGACGGGAATAAGGATGTGTCTGTATGAGGAATAAAACAGCATGCTACAAATTCATCCATATAAGTAGGAACTGTCGATAACTCTAAATACGTCATATTTGATGCCAATTCATAACACTTTCTTTCTGCATCTTTTGAAAGAAGCATGGTATAAGCACCGGATAAAGAGGAATTTCCGATATAATGGAATTTCTCCATTGGAATATCCGGAAACATTCCTATTCTTACTGCATTCTGCATATTGATACCGCTTCCGATACCACCTGCAACGTACACATCATCAATCATTTCAACATCAAAGTCAAGAGAAGCAAGCATCGTACGAATTGCGGAAAAAATTGCTCCCTTTGCTCGAATAAAGTTGTCAATATCAACCTCATTAATTTCTACATCTTTTACAGAACCTGCTTCTTCTTCAAAAGCAAGGACATAACTGCCCATTCCGTATTCATCGTGACGTACACGTTTTCCCTCGCGCACGAATTTTCCTTTTGGATTAATAATCCCTGTGCGGAATAACTCAGCAATTACATCAATAATTCCTGAACCGCATAAGCCAATCGGCTTTTCTCCTTCCTCACCGATTACATGATAGGAAGGCTCCATAGTGTCTTTGTCAATGGTACATGACTCAATCGCACCGTCTGTTGCACGCATACCGCAACTAATATCTCCGCCTTCAAAGGCCGGACCTGCGGAGCATGCACAGCTCATCATAAAGTCAGAATTACCGAATACTAATTCGCCATTTGTACCTAAATCAATAAAGAGAGAAAATTCCGGACGGTTCCAAAGCATACTGACAAGGGCTCCGGCGGTAATATCTCCTCCTACATAGCTTCCGATATTCGGCGCTATAATAATATGTGCATCTCGATTAATAGCAATTCCGATATCAGATGCAAACAGAGAATTTGTCTTATAAAAGGTAGGAATATACGGCTCCATACGAATAGGGTCTCCTTCCATTCCCGCCATAAGATGGTTCATCGTTGTATTTGCAGCAATTGACATTCTGTAAATATGCTCCGGTTTAAATCCATTTGCTCGACACATCTGCTGAATTAAAGGATTGATTGTCTCATCAATCACTGCTTTTTGCAGTTTTTCACTTCCACCCGGTTTCATAGACTCAATAATACGGTTGATTACATCTGCGCCATATCGGATTTGTCCGTTTCCGGCAGAAGCTTTTCCAATAATTTCACCTGTCAGCATATTAATTAATAACGCTGATACTGTGGTTGTTCCAATATCAATAGCAAGCCCACCGATTACGATATCTTCTGACTTTGGATATACATCGTATACAAAAATATCACCCTCATCAGAAGTACGGATTACACAACGAACTTCAAAATTACTTTCTCTGAATACTCTTGCTATCTTTGTAAGAACCTGAAATGGCAATCTGACCTTCGAAGCGCCTGTTACTTTTTTAATAGCTCTTACTAAACGCTCATTATCCGGCATGGTATCGTCTAAGGAAGGAATTTCCATAGAAACCTCCAAAATATCCATGCTGTTTTTCAATGTCAGTCCTGCTTCTTCCAAATCGTTTTTTGCATTTTCAAAAATGGCGATTTCTTTTTTAGAACTTAAATCCGCAACTTTCATTCGACTGCGATAAGCAGATGCAATATCGGGTACTTCCACCGCAACATCACCCGTAATTTTACTTACACATGCCAGTCGCCAGCCCTCATCATATTCTTCATCAGAGATATGACGTGTTTTTGGAGAATGTAATTCTCCCTCTACTAATTTCACTTTGCACTTTCCGCAGGACGCATTTCCGCCACATGGAGCATCAATCGCCACATTGGTTACACGTGCTACTTCTAACAGGTTTTCACCTTCTTGGGCAAAGGTCGTGACATCCTCGCCGCTACCGAATTTAAAAGTCACTTTAAACATAGGAATTCTGCCTTTCTCTGCTTTTTTACACAGGCTGTTGCAAATTACTTGCAACAGCCTGCATTTGTATCTTATTCAATAAATATTTCTTACAGTTCCAGATAAGAGTCTGCATATAATGTATTGTTTTTGAATACATCACAAGATTTGATTGTTTCCATAAGTCTTAAGTCACATGGGTTTACGATTGCGGATGTTAATCCCTGCATCATACACATAGCAACTAAAGCGGAGTCCATAATTGGACGGATATGTTTTGGCATACCGTTTGAGTTATTGGACAGACCACCTGTGGAATTTAATCCCATTTCGCTGAACATTTTGATAGCTTCTAATACTTCCATCTGTTTGTCCTGCATACCTTTAACAACTAAGAATAATGGATCAAACCATAAATCTGTTGGTTCCATACCAAGCATCATACCTCTTTCCAGCATGTTCTGGCAGTGCATCATACGTTCATCGTTGTCTGCTGCAATACCTTCTGCTGAACAAAGAGCAATAACGATTGCATCGTTTGCTGCTGCTAAGTCGATGTTTTCAATTCTTCCGCCGGCATCTGCGGAGTTAACGATTGGTTTACCTTTGCTTCTGTTGTATACAGAAATACCGGCTTCGATTGCTTTTTTGTTTGCTGTATCTAATGCCAGAGGTACGTTGTCAAAATTAGACTGTAATAACTGAACAGCCCATTTCATTAAATCTTCACCGTCATTTTCAGCCGGTCCGATGTTAACATCGAGGTATGTTGCACCTGCGTCTAACTGTTCTTTCGCACGTTTTAAAATTGGTTCTGGATCACGTTCAGCCATAGCTTTACGGATTACTGGGGAAATACAGTGAATTCTTTCACCAATTGTAACAAATTTAGCCATAATACTTCTCCTTTTACTTTATATATAATTTTTAAATT
>UQAX01000074.1 GCA_900539145.1 uncultured Blautia sp. | reverse complement strand
GATGATCTGTCAATCCACTTTGACGGCATTCCATGATGAGACGGTATTGTTCTTCGGCAGGTATTCTTTTGCTTCTCATGAGCACACCTCCATAAATCGGATAGAGTAAAATGCTCGCATCTATCATTTCTGGCAAGAGAAGATAAAGTGAAATGCTTGCATTTTCTAATGATTATTATGGAATGATTTTTAGGGCAACACAATCCGTCGAATTATCTTGCGCTTACGATAAAAAGACAAATGAACAACTCCAGGGAAAGCATATCCGTACTATGGAGAAAGGAGCATATCGGTTAAGCGTTGGTAGTTGTGGTAGTGCCAGTAAAATTCCATCAGGATTTGATTTTATTTGTCAGAGTTATCTTCTTAAAAGAAATGTTAGGAGAGGGAAGATTACAGATTCTGCAGAGTTTGTGAAGAAGGGAAAAACAGAGGAGCATGTTGGTAAGATACAAGAAGAGCTCAAAGATAAAATAGAATAATGCATAAACTTATGGAGACACTTTAGAAAAAAGGAGATGTTATCTATGGCCAATGCACGAAAGCTATTAGCAGAACGTGTAAATGAATTGTGTAAGGAAAAGAAACTTACATATGAGGAATTATCATCTAAATCGGAAGTCCCTCTTGAAACAGTATTACAGATTGCAGATGGTTCGGTGAAAAATCCGGGGATATTTGCAATCGCTAAAATTTGTGAGGGATTGGATGTTTCACTGAAAGACTTCTTTGATACAGAGGAATTTAGAAATATTATGATATAAAAAATACTTCTTGCGTCTTTCCGTCAAAAGTGCTATGATACCCTTATGTTCATAAAAAATAAAAGGAGAAAGAACATGAACATTCAAGAGTATGATTTGATGAACTGCATCATGGAGCAGGATTATGTGAACCAGAGAATTTTATCAGAGATAACGGGATATTCTCTGGGCAAGGTAAACAGTTCTTTGAAGAAACTGACAGAACTTGGTTATTTAGATGAAAAAATGCAGTGTACCTTAAAGGTATACGAGGAATTAGAAGAAAAGAAGCCGGAAAATGCAATTATTCTTGCCGCGGGATTTGGAATGAGAATGGTTCCTATCAATGTGGAAGTTCCAAAAGGAATTTTAGAGGTGAAAAGTGAGCCATTGATTGAAAGGCTGATTAAACAGTTACACGAAGTCGGTGTTTTTAACATTGACATTGTTGTAGGATTTATGAAGGAGCAATATGAGTATTTAATTGATAAATACAATGTAAATCTGGTGTACAACAAGGACTATATGACAAAGAACAATCTCTATTCTTTAAAGCGGGTTATGGATAAGCTTGGAAATACTTATATTTTGCCTTGTGATTTATGGTGTTTTGAAAATCCATTTTCTGATAAGGAATGGTATTCCTGGTATATGCTCAGCGACAAAGAGGTTGAGGAAAGTAATGTAAGGATTAATCGTAAGAAGGAGATTGTTGAGACTAAGAAGAATGAGCCGGGAAATCAGATGTTTGGCATTTCTTATATTTTGAAGAAGGATGCGGAGATTTTAAAAGAAAATATTTTGCGCCTTTCAAAAGAAAGAGAATATTCTTACGCTTTTTGGGAAGAAGCGGCAATGAAAGACGGCAAGATGATTTTAAAGCCTCGTGAGGTTTCTCAAAATCTGGTGTATGAAATCAACACCTTAGAGGAATTAAGGGATTTGGATGAAGACTCTAATCAGTTAAATTCTGATATTATTTCTCTGATTTCCGAGGTGCTTTCCTGTGATGCAAAGGAAATTGTAGGGATAAAGGCTTTGAAAAAGGGCATGACAAACCGTTCCTTTGAGTTCTGCTGTCGGGGAGAACGCTATATTATGCGTGTTCCGGGAGAGGGAACGGATAAGATGATTAATCGTAAGAATGAATACGATGTTTATCAGGCATTGGAAGGACAAAATATTTGTGACCCGGTTTGCTATATGTCTCCTGAGACAGGCTACAAAATCACAAAATTTTTAGATGATGCCAGAGTATGCGACCCTTATGCAGAGGAAGATGTGCAGAAATGTATGCAAAAGCTTCGCAAATTTCATGAGTGCAAGCTTCAGGTCAAGCATGAATTTAACTTGTTTGGGCAGATAGAATATTATGAGGCGCTGCGAAACGGTGCAAAATCCATGTATCGTGATTATGAGGAGACGAAAAGGAAGGTATATGAGCTGAAAGAATATATCGATAAAGCTCCTAAGAACATTGCACTTACTCATATTGATGCAGTTCCGGACAATTTCCTTTTCACAGGTGATGAAATTCGTTTGATTGACTGGGAATATGCGGGAATGCAGGATGTGCACGTGGATATTGCTATGTTTGCCATTTATGCCATGTACGACAGAGAGCATGTAGAGAAGCTGATTGATGCTTATTTTGACAATCATTGCGATAGGGCTGTCAGAATAAAAATTTATGCGTACATTGCCGTATGCGGATTTTTATGGAGCAACTGGTGTGAATATAAGAGTATCTGCGGTGTTGAATTTGGGGAATATTCTCTGAAACAATACCGATATGCAAAGGATTATTATAGGATTGTAAAGGAAGAACTCAGCAGGGAAGGAAAAGAAGAAAATGTATAAAGTAAAGCGTGGGATTATTATGGCGGCAGGAATTGGAAAGAGGATGCAGCCGGTGACATTAGAGACTCCAAAACCACTTGTAAGGGTAAACGGGGTACGAATGATTGATACAGTTATACAGGGACTTTTAGAGAATGGAATATCGGAAATTTACGTGGTCGTAGGGTATTTAAAAGAGAAATTTGCGGTTTTAGAGCAGGAATATCCACAGGTAAAACTGATTGAAAATCCTTACTATGATATTTATAACAACATTTCTTCTCTGTATGTGGCAAGGGCTTATCTGGAAGATGTAATTATTTTGGATGGAGACCAGATTATTTATAATTCCTCTATTCTGGCGCCGGAGTTTGAGCGTTCCGGTTACAATGCAGTCTGGACGGACGAAGAAACGGATGAATGGCTGATGACGGTGGAGAATGGAATTGTAAAATCTTGCAGCAGAACCGGAGGAAAATCGGGCTGGCAGCTTTTTAGCATTTCCCGCTGGAACGCAGAAGACGGAAAGAAGCTGAAAAAGCATCTGGAAGAAGAATTTGAGGAAAAAGAAAACCGTCAGATTTACTGGGATGATGTGGCAATGTTTTGTCATCCGCAGGAATATCAGCTGGGAATTCGCAAAATGCAGGCCGGAGATATTATCGAGGTGGATAATCTGTCAGAGCTTGCTATGCTGGACAGTAGTTACAAGAAATATTTAGGAGGAAATTCAGATGAAGAAAGACAGTAAAAAGCAGATTGATTGGACCATTACGCTGGTTCCTCTTGGAATTGTAGTTGCCCTTAGTGTGTTATTTTTCCTTATGCCGGAGCAATCCAATGCAGTTTTGAGTCAAATTCGCTTCTTTTTTGGCGATACATTTGGAACGTATTATCTGATAATCGGATTGGGTGTATTTTTACTTTCTATTTATATAGCAATGTCAAAGTATGGTGATATTGTATTAGGCGGCAAGGATGAGAAACCGAAATATTCCTTTTTTGCATGGGGAAGTATGATGTTTACCTGTGGACTTGCGGCAGATATTTTGTTCTATTCTTTTTCAGAATGGGTAATGTATGCAGCAGACCCCCACATTGCAGAGCTGGGAAGTGTACAGGATTGGGCAGGGGTGTTCCCAATGTTCCACTGGAGCTTTATTCCATGGGGATTTTACCTTGTTTTGGCAGCGGCATTTGGGTTTATGCTCCACGTAAGAAAAAGAGACCGTCAGAAATATTCGGAAGCATGCCGTCCGTTATTAGGGAAACATACCGACGGATTTGCAGGAAAAATTATCGACTTATTGGCAGTATTTGCTCTGCTGGCAGGAACAGCAACAACCTTCAGTGTTGCAACTCCTTTGATGGCAGAAGTGGTAAGTGAATTGTTCCATGTTGAAATCAGCCGTACCGTAATTACCATTATTATTCTGCTTTTGACTTGTCTTGTTTACACGTATTCTCTTTTACATGGATTTAAGGGGATTAGTTTTCTGGCAAAAGCGTGTATTTATTTGTTTTTTGGATTATTGCTGTTTGTCCTTTTATTTGGAGGCAAGACAAAATATATTATTGAGTCGGGATTTGCTTCTTTCGGAAAGATGATTGGAGAATTTGTGGAGCTGGCTACTTTTACTGACCCTCAAAGAACCACTTCTTTCCCTCAGAATTGGACTATTTATTACTGGGCTTATTGGATGGTTTGGTGTGTTGCGGCGCCGTTTTTTATCGGAAGTATTTCCAGAGGAAGAACCATTCGCCAGACGATTTTAGGCGGATATGGATTTGGAGTAGGTTCTACACTGGTAAGCTTTGTGATTTTAGGAAATTATTCTATGGGACTTCAGACATCCGGTGCGGCAGACTTCATTGCACAGTATCAGGCTGACGGAGATGTATACGGAATGATTATTTCTGTTATTAAAACGTTGCCATGTGCGCCATTGGTTTTAGTGTTGCTGTTAATTACGATGATTGCATTTTATGCCACATCCTTTGACTCCATTGCGTTGACAGCGTCCTGTTACAGTTACAGAAAGCTGGGAGAAAATCAGAGTCCAAGCAAGTTCATCCAGTTGATATGGTGTATTTTGTTAATTGTGCTTCCTATCGGACTGGTCTTTTC
The DNA here is from genome assembly GCA_900539145.1 of uncultured Blautia sp. GTDB lineage: Bacteria > Bacillota > Clostridia > Lachnospirales > Lachnospiraceae > Blautia. Next base: position 343 of record UQAX01000074.1, on the reverse strand, counting down.
GGAAAGCTCCATGAGTAATTTGCAGTCTGTGAGTATTGTGGCGGCATTTCCCATAGGGATTGTGATTGTGATGATTGCGGTTAGTTTTATAAAAGATGCGGGGAAATATTTGAAAGAGAAAAAATAAAAAGGAAGAGTAAGAAGACGAAAGCATTCATTTCTTTCGTCTTCTTTATTTTTTCATATTTATTGTAAATATTATAAGAAAAAAAGGATAATGAAGGAGTTTTTTTGTAAGGTATGGAAAAAATGAGAAAATATGCAAGAAAACATTAAAAAATGGAAAGAAATCGTAAGCGCAAAATATTGCTACGCTGCCCATGAATCACGCTTGCACCAAAAT
>UQAX01000073.1 GCA_900539145.1 uncultured Blautia sp. | reverse complement strand
CATAGGCGCGTGGAAATGTGTCTGCTGTACGACGGCTTTTTTTCTTTTGCCGTCGCCCGGCAGATATAGATAAAACTTATATTAGTTACAACTTGTTGGATTGTTCTTTCTCATCTGCCACACATTTAATAATGTGTGCTTTTTGCTCCGATGAAAATCGAATGGTATTCATCGCCCGTGTATATGCTTCGGCTTCTTTACTTTTCCGAATTGCCTTTAGCATAATGTGACGCTGGGCACACTCGTTTACATGGGGATCGTGAGTGACAACAACAATCGTTTTCCCTTGGTAGTTCAGCTCTTGCAGAATTTCCAGCACATAATCTCTATTACATTCATCAAGGCTGCCGGTTGGTTCATCCGCAAAAATGATCTGAGGAGATTTAACAATTACTTTCGCTAACGCCACACGCTGTTGTTCACCACCGCTTAATGTATAAACTTTTCGTTTCTCATATCCCTGCAAACCAACTTGCTCCAATGCGTCAGCAATCAGACGACGCTCTTTCTTCTTGCTAATAGATTTGAAATGAGTTGCTATCCGCATATTGTTTTCTACGGTTTCTGTATCAATTAAACCGTAGTTTTGAAATAAATAAGAAATATGGCGGCGGCGCAGATTAACTGCTGTACGGGAAGAAAAGGCCGGGTTCTTCTGGCCACATAGGACGACAGTTCCACTATCTGGGCGATCAAGCAAACCCATCATATTCAGCAGAGTTGTTTTTCCAGCACCGCTTTCTCCCATAATGGAAAGAAATTCTCCTCGCTCTATTTTCAAAGAGAAATTTTCAAACAAAGTCTTTTCTCCGAACCTTTTGCAAATATTTGATAAAATAATGTCTGCCATATCATTCAGCTCCTTTCACTATTTGATAAAGGTTATTTTGGGTATATCTTTGGCTAACGCTCAAAGTGATTGCCAGTTCTCCGATAAATGCTACCAGCAGAAGTAAATAGTTTAATGATACTTGCATTGTCATACTCACAAATCGCAAGCCTACCACGACAACTACATAATAGATAACCGTTACAATCAAATGATTTCGGATGCAGTGGAACATAGAATACCCTTCTATCAAACAACAGGCAATCTTATTTTTATAGTTTTCGCAATACAGTTTCGCACTGAATATAATCAAGCAAAACAGTCCAATTAGCAGAACAACCGATTGTGTACCATATAGTAGCAGCATTTGTCGTTGATGGTTGATTGTTTCTAAAAAACTGGAAGCGACGGGAGGTGTTTCCAGCGTAACAGAAGCGATCCCTGTTTCCTGTAAAGTTGGAAGTAGCTCTGCATAAGCGTTTTCTGTTGGTACATTCAAAAAGTAGGCTCCTTTGGAACAATAGCTTATAACAAAGATCCCCTCAAGCTGTTCTTCCTCAATTACCAAGATTACAGGTTCATCCAACGCCCCATGATCGCCAGTTCCTGTGTTGGCATTGTAGGAATAGACTTTATTGTTGCTCCCGTCATAGGGGATAAAATTCGCTTTCATCCCGTAAGCTGTCTGAACAAATTCACACCACTTTTCTTTTTCCCCCTCTTTTGATACGGGAAGAAGCACATTAAAATCGGTAACCGAAAGTTGAGTATCAGAGATTTGCTTTCCGTCCGTTCCATAGATCGGGTTGAAGTCTAAATAATTGCGATTGACCGTAATAGAGGTCTGCCCAAATTCATCCGCAGGTGTGCGTCCGTTAATCAAGTTATATTCATAATTACTGGCATCCACCAAGATACCGTTATAGCGGTTTACCGTAGCGGAATAAAACGCTTTGTAGTTCTCGTTCAGATTTTGCATCGAAGCGTTACTTGTATTAACAGGGACAGTTACATACCCGGACACTTTATCTGCAAAAAATTGAGATGTCTGCATTGTGTGATAAGAAATTGTGACATTCCTAATAGCGATGGATAAGAAAAAAATAATAAACCCAACAAATACACCTTTCGCAAGAATGGTAGTAAAGTAAATCCCTCTCCTTGGAACACGCCCCTTTATGTGTTCTGCGCTGTTCTGTCTACAAACCAGCAGCGCAGAAAGTCCAAATCCACACAGCGCGACCATAAGCAGTACAGCAATGTTTGGCAGAGAAAACAGAATGTATTGCAGTAATGCAGTTTGGTACAGAGCTGCCGCTACAATTAGACTTACAACTTCAATGATTAAAAAACAGATGGCGAATATCGGGAATATACTTTTGACTTCATCCGCAAGAACATCATGCGTAGTATAACCCTCCATCTTTTTCAAAACATTTTTCTTGCCATTTGAAAGAATATAAAATGCCATGCTTGCCACCAGCATAAATGCAGGAACAAAACCGAAAAGTAATACAGAAAATTGCCCGGAAATATAGGATGTCGGATTTACTGTAACAACATAACCCAGTTGTGTTATAGCATCAATTATGGATGATTGCTGCCCCATTCTCACATAATAGGTAGCCGCAGAAAGGTCATATTGCTTCGCATCGCCTAACGGATAAAAGGAAATATCCTGCATAAGCGCCGATGCGTTTAGCCGATGAACATTATATCCAGCAGGGGTTATCGTGGATATACATTCGCCGTTTCCTAATTGAGCATTTCCCTTACTGGTGCTGATTTTCAAAAAATCTGCGGTATGACTGGTTTTGAAATACTGATAGTGAGCTTTCCCGTTTCTATTCTCCACACGGCGCAACATGATGTCCGTGTGGAGTTCTTCTGTTACACGATCTATCTCTCCCAGAAAATCTGTAGCACTGATATTTGATGGCTTTTCAATGACGATTGTGATTTTATCTCTCTCTATCCGATCAAGCGCATCAAAGGCAAAATTGAAGCAGGACAACGCTGATAAGACACTAAAGAGGATGATAAAACAAAATGTCATTAGCTTTTTCATTTTGCATACCTCCTAACAATAAAAAATTCCCCTTGTCTTGATACATAAAGTATATCAAGACAAGGGGAAAAGTGTTTCCGCTTATTCTGCGTGCCGTATGATTTCTTTCTGACTAACTTCTTACGATTTTCTGACTGCCAAATGGAAGATGAATAATAAACTGAATATTTTCATTTTCGCTATATGCTGCAATCGTTCCATGATGCAGTTCAATAATCTCCTTTGCAATTGCTAACCCCAAACCTGCCCCTCCAGTATCAGAAGAACGAGCCGCATCCAGTCGGTAAAACTGTTCAAATATCCGTTCCAACTTTTCGGGCGGTATGGTTTGTCCTTTGTTTTGAACGCAGATACGAATACCATCACTTATCTGTGTTAGCGAAAAAAAGATTTTTGTGTTAGGGTAGCTGTAATTGACTGCATTTCGTATCAAGTTATCAATGGCCCGTTCTAATTTATCTGCATCACACATTATTTCAATATTCTCTGCAATCTGCAAATCCCATTCCAGCCCTTTTTCTGCAAGGATTGGATTAAATTCATAAGTAATCTGCATGAGCATCCGGCTAAGATGAGTTTGTGTAAGCTCTAATGACAATTTCTGTGTACTGAAACGAGTGATCTCAAAAAACTCATTGATAAGTTCCTCTAATCGTTGAGCTTTCTTCCGGGCAATTCCAGTATATTTACATACCAGCTCCGGTGTAATCTCTGGTTCATCTTCAATCAGTTTCAAATATCCAAGAACACTTGTCAGTGGTGTTTTCAGATCGTGGGCAAGATATACCAATAAATCATCTCTACGCTGATCGGCTATCTGTGCGTTTTTCAGACTTTGCAATGTTTGTTCTCTCACCCGGTTCAAATCGTCCTCCATATTTTTTAAGTTGCCTGACAATATGATAGGGGCATCAGTTGGATGTGCCAGTTTTTGCGCCGCCTCCGCCACCTCATCCAAATGTTCCAAAGGCCGCAACATAAAACGATAAGAAATATAACTGCACCCTGCAATCGACACTACAACCATAATAGGGATGAGGAAGGGCTTAAAGGCTTGAAATGCTTCCGTCTGGTCAAGATTAGTTGCCCCCATAATGATTAAAAAAAGTAAATTGAGTAGGATATAGGCAACTTCAAAGAGAATGATGATAGTAATGAACTGGATTGTCGTTTTTATGGCAAGGCGCTTGTGAAAAAGCCTGCTTCCAGTTCCTTGTTCTTTCTGCTTACTCAATGGTATAGCCCACCCCCCAAACTGTTTTGATATATTTAGGCTTTCGTGCTGGTTCGCTCATCTTTTCCCTAATACGGGCAATATGTGCCATAACAGTATTGTTATTGCTTTCAAAAAACCTCTCGCCCCATACTGTTTCAAAAAGTTCTTCCGCAGATACCACACGGCCATGATTTTTGCACAAGTACCATAGAATGTTAAATTCAAATGGAGTAAGCGGTAACACCACACCGTTCAAAGTGCATTTATGGCTGGCTGGACAGATGTAAAGTCCCTTTTCATCATATTCCGCGGGTTCTGCGGTAAGATCACTTTGATTTGTATTATACTGTTTATAGCGCCGAAGCTGTGTTTTTACTCGGGCTACAACTTCCAGTGGATTGAATGGCTTGACAATATAATCATCGGCCCCTAATGTAAGTCCCTGTATCTTATCTATATCCGCGATTTTGGCAGTTAGCATAATAATCGGGAACAAGTGCTTTTGGCGTATCTTCTGACAGAGAGAGAAACCGTCTATTTCCGGCATCATCACATCCAATATTGCAAGGCTAACAGGTTCTTTTTCAATACAAGCCAGTGCATCCAGCGGATTATAAAATTTGCGGACTACATAGCTTTCATTTTTCAAATATACTTCAAGGAGATCGGCAATCTCCTGTTCATCATCAACAATTACTATTGTTTCACTTTTACAACTCATATTCATCACGGATTCTTTCTCCTTTTATCTGATGGCTTCTCCGCCTCTTTGGGTATTAGCCAGACACCAGCCATTTTTACAGCACCAGGGATACGATCCTCCGTGCAATAATAGTTTATCTGACGGGTGGAAATGCCCCATTTTTCACTTGCCTCTCTGAGCGTCATATAATCCATATCCATACCTCCAACAATCCTCTCTATTATATTTCATTTGCTCGAAGAATACAAGTGCGTAGGTAGGGCGCAAGGCCCTGTGCCAAAAGTACTTTGAGACCTTGCGCCCATTGTTATGCTATCCTAAAAATACTTTGACAACTGATTCAGACCGCGCCGGATGCTGTCACGGACACGGCTTGGGTCTACACCCTCCGCCGCGGCGATCTCACTCACACGCATACCCAGGTAATACCGGGCATAGATCCGCTTAGCCTGCTTCTCCGGCAGAGCCATCACAGCGGCATAGAGCTGCTCCCGCAGCTGCTTTTCTTCCAGAAGCATTTCCGGTGTCTGGGGCTTCATCAGGATCGCATTTTCAATGCCATTGTCACAGTCCAGGGAGTAATGTGCCTTATAGCGATACATCCTCCGGTCATAGGCAGCTTCTGCACGCTCAGCAGCTTGGATCGTCTCCAGCACATCTTCGGTTACTTCTACAAAGTGATCATTTTTGTAAACATCGGGATATAAGTCCCTAAGATTGACTTTCTTCATTATGTACC
>UQAX01000072.1 GCA_900539145.1 uncultured Blautia sp. | reverse complement strand
ATCAGATTCATTAAAAAATGTCCGAAAAAGTGTCTTAATTTATGAGACCATTATACAAAGAATTATTCCTTTGAAACTTACCATGATGTATCGGAATTAAGTGAGGCAGTTTATATTTCCAAGGGATTTAAAAAGCCGGAAAGCGGTTATTTTTTTCGGGCAGAAAGCTTCTTTAATGTGGCAACAAAGGCAGAAGAATATGATGCGCTTAATCCCAACGGACCTTCTTACGGAGGAAAAAGCTTGCATTGTCAGTCTCATGGTGAGAGTTTTTTAAGTTTCTTTCAGACGTTTCAAAAGCAGGGAATTTATATTTTAGATGAACCGGAAGCGGCGTTGTCACCTCAGCGTCAGTTAACTTTATTTATGCAGATAGCGCAGAAAGCAAAAGAGGGTTCTCAGTTTTTGATTGCCTCACATTCACCTATTTTATTGGGACTTCCGGAGGCTGAAATTTTATCTTTTGACGGAAATAAGATTGAAAAAATTGCTTATGAAGATACGGAAAGTTATGCTGTCACGGAAATGTTTATAAACAATCGAGAAGTCTTGATAAAACATTTACTGGAACAATAAAAATCCCATGATTTTGGTTGAAAAAGGTACAATTCTGTGATATATCTTTACTGCTGAGAAAAGGAGGAACTATGATTAGAGAATTATCAGAGAAGGATATAAATGAGGTTACGGAAATTTGGCTTTGGGCAAATCTTCAGGCACATGATTTTGTTCCGGCTGCCTACTGGAAAGAAAATTTTCCGTTTGTAAAGGAAATGCTGCCGAAAGCAGAAGTTTATGTATACGAAAATGAAGAAAGAAAAGAAATCACAGGCTTTATTGGTATAAATGAGAATTACATAGAAGGGATTTTTGTAAAAAGTGATACTCGTTCAAAAGGTATCGGGAAAGGGTTATTAGATTTTGCAAAGACTTTAAAAAATCATTTATATTTACATGTATATGAGAAAAACAGCAGAGCAGTTTGCTTTTACAAAAGAGAAAATTTTAGACTTGAGAGGGAAGGCATCGATGAAACCACAGGAGAAAAAGAATATTGCATGGAATGGAAACGGGAATATGAAAAATCAATATAATAAGACAATGACCGCATGTTTTGTGGGATATATTGTACAGGCAATTATTGTTAATTTTGTACCACTGTTATTTTTGACTTTTCAAAGACAGTATCATTTGCCTCTTTCCCAGATAACCATGCTGATTACTTTTAATTTTGGTGTGCAGCTTTTGGTGGATATGGCAGCGATTGGATTTGTAGATAAATTGGGCTATCGTTTCTGTATGATTTTCGCTCATATTTTGTCTGCCTGTGGCTTGATTTCCCTGACGATTTTACCTGAGATACTGCCTTCTGCTTTTGCCGGAATTTTGATTTCTGTTATGATTTATGCAGTTGGAGGAGGCTTATTGGAGGTACTGGTAAGTCCGGTAGTAGAGGCGTGTCCTTCCGATAATAAGGAGAAAGCAATGAGTATGCTTCATTCTTTTTACTGTTGGGGACAGGTAGGTGTTGTTTTGGTTTCAACCATTTTCTTTTCCATAGCAGGTATTAGGAATTGGAAAATTATGGCGCTTTTATGGGCAGTTGTTCCTGTTGCAAATGCGGTTGTGTTTACGAAAGTTCCTATGGTATCTTTGCTGGAGGAAGGAGAAGAAGGACTTAGTATTAAAGAATTGTTTCGGATGAAATTGTTTTGGATTTTGCTGGTTATGATGGTGTGCGCAGGAGCCAGTGAACAGGCGGTAAGTCAGTGGGTTTCCACCTTTGCGGAAAAGGGACTGGGAATTTCCAAGGCAGCAGGAGATTTAGCAGGACCTATGGCATTTGCCCTTTGTATGGGGCTATCTAGAATGTTCTATGGAAAATATGGCGAAAAAATCCAGTTGGATTATTTTATGAAAGGAAGCTGCATCTTTTGTGTCGTTTCTTATTTGGGAATTTCCCTTTTTCCAAATCCGGCGTTGAGTTTATTTGCCTGTGCAGTCAGCGGCTTTTCCGTGGGTATTATGTGGCCGGGAACTTTTAGCAAAGCTGCAGCAGCTTTGCCAAAAGCAGGAACTGCGTTGTTTGCTTTGCTGGCTTTAGGTGGAGATTTCGGATGCTCTGCCGGTCCTACTTTGGTAGGTTTCGTGTCCGATTTAGCAGGAGATAATCTGAAAATGGGAATATTAGCAAGTATTGTATTTCCTGTGCTTCTTTTAGTGGGACTTGCTGCTTGTAAGAGAACAGAAAAAATCCTAAAGTTCTTTTATCATGAGAATAAGTTTTAACATTTGTCCGTCTTTTAAACGGACAGCATTGGGATGCTCTCCGACATGAGAAAATCCCATTTTTTTATACAAATTTTCTCCTCGTTTATTGCCTTCCATATATTCCAATTCTAATTGTAGCAGATGCTGTTGTTTGGCAATAGAGATCAGCTCTTGTATCATAGCAGTGCCAATTCCAAGTCCCCAATATTTTTGGGTGATTGCCAAAGCAATTTCTCCTCGGTGCTGAGTTTTTAATCGTTTTTGAAAAATAATTTGACAGCTTCCGGCAATTTCTTTATCTATAATACATAGCAGCATAAGCTGAGTATCTGAATGGTTAGCAGCTTCGATGGCAGTCTTTTGCTGCTCTTCGGTTATTTCACATTCTTCAGGGGAGCGAAGCAGAAAAGGAGTTTCTAAAGCGCATTGTTTTTGGAAATTTATCATTGGTATTGCATCAGAAGGCATTGGATTTCGAAGAATGGCGTTTTTTTTATTTTTTAATAGAATGGTTCTAGATGAATGTAACATAGGTTCACTCCTTTTCAAATGGTGACAAATTTGAATGATTTATAGTTATTATACCACGTGCGCAGAAAAGGAAGCACCCTGCAAGGGTATTTACTTTTCAAGCCGTGGCTTGCCTGGTATAATCTGCCATACGGCAGTAAGCCGATGAAATCGGCTTAAATTGCACATCGTGCAATTATTATACCATGTTTTATTCCGAACCATCATTTTATTTTTAAGCAAGAATTGTTATAATAGAAAAAATGAAATTGTGGAGGGGAAAATGAAAGAATTTTTTAAGAACAGCCAAGATGCCCTTGTGTGGTGCTGCAAACAAGGAATAATGGGAAATATCTATTATGACAACCATGAAAATCCTCGTTCTGCAATGGCAGTGCTGGGGGATTTTACTTATTTTGACGGAGAGCCTTCCGAAGAACTTGCACTTTTTTGGCCGCCAAAGGCGAAGAAGGATTATCGAATTTTCGTTCCTTGCAGTAAAGAATGGGAAGAAATTTTAGAAAAATGTTATGAGGGTAAGATAAGGAAAATCACTCGATATGCCATGAAGAAAGAGCGTGATGTTTTTCAAAAAGAGCAGTTAAAACAGGTAATACAAACTGTTTTAGAAAAAGAAATACAGCTTTCTTTTCTTGATAAAAAGCTCTTTTACGAATGTAGAAAAGAGGAATGGAGCTACGATTTAACAGGGCAATTTTCAGATTTTGAGAGCTTTAAAAAGCTGGGAATAGGAGTCGTTGCAGTAAAGAACGGAGAAATTCTGGCAGGGGCGTCTACTTATGCAAGATACGACAAGGGAATTGAAATCGAAGTGGATACAAAAAGCAAATATCGAAGAATGGGACTGGCTTACGGATGCAGTGCAGCGCTTATTTTGGCTTGTTTAGAGCAGGGGATTTATCCCGGCTGGGATGCCCACAATTTAGCCTCCAGAGCATTGGCAGAGAAGTTGGGTTATCATTTTTTAAGAGAATATGTTGCCTATGAGGTATATGGGAAATAATAGAAAAGCTGTGGCATGGAGATTGCACCGAGAATGCTTCGGTTGCTTTTCCTGCAACAGCTTTTCTATATCGTATTTAGTCTTCTACCAAAGTAATCCCTGAAATATCCGGCTCTATCATAAGAGAATAGTTGGTATAATACACCACAAATCCCGGTTTTGAGCCGTTTGGTTTTTTCACATGTTTTTTCTGAATATAGTCAATTTCTACCTTAGGAGCGGTGCGTCCGCTGGAGTAATAAGCTGCCAGTTTTCCTGCATCTTCAAAGGTAGAGTCAGGCAGTTCCTCGTTGTTGCTTTTTACAATGACGTGAGAGCCTGCCATTTTTTTTGCATGAAACCACCAGTCGTTTCCTGTGGCAAACTTAAAGGTCAGCTCTTCATTCTGGTAGTTGTTTTTTCCTACGTAAATGTGATAGCCGTCGCTGGAAATGTAGTGGAGAGGTTTTGATTTTCCCAGTGCTTTTTTCTTTTTCGAGTAGTGCTTTTTCAGATAGCCGCACTCTGTTAATTCCTCTTTAATCTGTGACAAATCACTTTCTCCGAGAGCGATGTCAAGGGCAGTGCTGACAGACTCTAAGTGAAGGATTTCGTTTCTGGTATCTTCGATTTGTTCCTCCAAGGCCTGAGCAGTTCGCTTTAATTTATTGTATTTGTCAAAGTATTTCTTTGCATTTTCCTGCGGCGTCATGGTGCTGTCTAAGGGAATGGTGATTTCCTCATTGGTATAGTAGTTTAAGGCTGAAAAGGATTTACAGCCGGGTTCTAAATTGTAGCCGTAAGTGTTAATCAGTTCTCCGTAAACCTTGTACTTATCCATTTTCTGAGTGTCACGCATCTGTTTTTCCTGTAAATTCAGTTTTTTTCTGTTTCGCTCAAGAGCAGTCTGGACAATACGGCGCAAATCAGAAGATTTTTGGCGGATGCGGGTAACCTTGTCTTTCTGTGCGTAATAAGCTTCTAACACCTCAGAAATGGAAGGAAATTCTCTGACAGGTGCGTCCCCGTATTTTGTAAGAGGAATGGAAGCGTATTCTAAAGGCTCGTCCTCTTCATTATAGACAATGTTAGGAACAAAATGTCCTTCCTGTACGTCTTCCATTGCTCTGGAAAAGGTATGGAACAGGTGTTCTTTGGCAGGCTCTGAAAGAGACTGCATGGCGTCTCCGCCGTCTAAAGAAGCGCGATAGCAGATTTCTTCCGCAATACAGGGGCTGATGCCGGTTAAAGAGGTATACAGCCCCTTGGCAATGGAAACAGGTTTTGTACAGATAGTTTCAAAGAAAAATTCCTGTGTGACAGTCAGAGGATTTTGCTTTTCCTGTGTCTGTGGCAGGAAATAATCTCTACCCGGAAGAACTTCACGTACAGAGCTGACGTTACAGGAGATATGTTTAATACTGTCTAAAATCATTCTGTTTTCATTGAGAAAAATAATGTTGCTGTGTTTTCCCATGATTTCAATAACAAGAGTTTTGAAGCATAAATCTCCTAATTCGTTCAGGTGTTCAATCCGCATTTCAATGACACGTTCCATATCCGGCTGTGTTACTCCGGTGATTTTTCCGTTACCGATATGCTTTCTTAAAAGCATACAGAAGTTCGGTGCAGTCAAAGGACTGACTTTGTTTTTATCTGTAAAATAAATAAGGGGAAGAGAAGCGCTGGCAGAAATCAGAAGGCGGTATTGTGTTTTATTATTCTTTATGGTTAATAAAAGCTCATCTGCTTCCGGCTGGGCAATTTTATTGATTTTCCCCCCTACAATGGTTTCGTTTAATTCTTTTACAATATTCGCAATGGTAATTCCATCAAATGCCATAATTATTTTCCACCTTTCTGCGAAAGGCACCGATGGGGTCATGAAACCCGTC
>UQAX01000071.1 GCA_900539145.1 uncultured Blautia sp. | reverse complement strand
CTATTTGATCATTCATAATGAAGTTGTTGGGACAATCCTTAACTTATTGACATTGGTTGCATTAAGAGCATATCAAGAATATCTGCTTATGCAGCAGTCTCTTTTTTAATCAGAAAAGCGCAGGGAGGAATAGGAAATGAATTATGTATTAGACGTTCACACACATACCATTGCCAGCGGACATGCCTATAATACCATGAGGGAAATGGCAAAAGCAGCATCAGAGAAGGGATTGGAGCTTTTGGGGATTACAGAGCATGCCATGGCAATGCCGGGGACATGCCATGAATATTATTTTCAAAATCTGAAAATGGTAGAGCGGGAGATGTACGGAATAGAGCTTTTGCTGGGAAGCGAAGTTAATATTTTAGACAGCAAAGGAAACGTGGACTTAGAGGAATCTATTCGAAAAAAGTTGGATATTATTATTGCAAGTCTTCATATCCCCTGCATGAAGCCGGGTACAAGAGAGAAAAATACACAGGCATATATTGAAACAATGAAAAAACCATATATTGATATTATCGGACATCCGGATGACGGGAGATATCCGGTAGATTATTTGGCGCTGGTACAGGCTGCAAAGGAATATGGAATTCTTTTGGAAGTGAATAATAATTCTTTAGATCCCAGATGTACAAGACAAGGCGGAGCTGAAAATGTAAAAACTATGCTGCGCTATTGCATGCAGTATCAAGTTCCTGTGGTGGTAAACAGTGATGCACATACGGATACTTTGGTAGGATTTCACAAGTATGCACAGGAAATTTTTGACGAAATTGCTTTCCCTGAGGACTTAATAGTGAACAGAAGTGTCTGTGAATTGAAAAAATACGTCAATAAATATAAAAATTTATAAAAAATTAACGTCTTTTCTTTACTTTAAAAATTTACTGTGCTACTATATATAGGAGGAATGGGGCGTACACTACAAATGTAAGGAGAACGAAATTATGAGTAAAAAAATTCACACAGAGGCTGTTGATTCACTGTTTGATGCAATTTTAAGTTTAAAAAACAGAGAGGAATGTTATCTGTTTTTTGAAGATGTTTGCACTGTGAATGAAATTTTATCTTTATCTCAGCGTTTTGAAGTGGCGAAAATGTTGAAAGAAAAGAGAACTTATCTGGAAATTTCAGAAAAGACAGGGGCATCTACTGCAACAATCAGCCGTGTTAATAGAAGTCTGAATTATGGAAATGACGGATACGACATGGTTTTCGAAAGAGTAGAAGAAAAATAAAGAAAGAGCTGTGGCATAGGTGGCTGGTAAACAGGGCGACTTATGTCACAGCTTTTTTGTACTTTCAGATAGAAAATCAGTCCTGATTTGTGGATGGTTCTTGTGTTGCCATCTGGTCAATGAGATTTTCAATTACCTGCTTTTTTACATAAACATCAAAGCTTAACATACAGATAAATGCAAATTTTTGAAGAAAATCCTGCTCTTTTTCATCTGCATTAGAAAAAGAAGAACGGGCTTTGTTAAATTTTCTGGTAACGTCTTTTATAAGCGGCTCAATCTGCTCTAATTCCAAATCCATAATTTCCTGATACACTTCTGTTAATTTCAGACTGCCGTTTCCCGGAAAAAATTCCTCTGCAATGGGTCCTAAAAGAACCTGTATATCATTGATGGACATAATGTTTTTAAAATAATAGATAAATGTCAGCATCAAAATATGTTCCCGAGAATATTTTTTCTTTACAGGAGGGGGGAGCAAATGATTTTTGGCATAGTTGTTAATCATGGTTTTTGTCAATACTTTATCTTCGGGATGACGCTTAGAAGAAGATAAGTGGTTTTCCATGAATGTTGTGACCTGGTCCATATATAAATCAATGCCGGGGATTTCTTCCGGTTTGATATAATCAATCCGTGAAATACTGGCTAAGATGCTGTTTAAAATATCTTTTGTGTCTATCGTCATGTTATCACCTCTACTCCCTATTATATGGTTTTGAATACTATTTGTAAAGAGGAGATTTCAGATTTGACAAAGAAAACAAGTTGACATATTTTTATACTTGCTTTGTTAAAAAGGGATATGTTATATTAGAAGAACAAATGTTTTGACAGTAGCAGGAGTTTAGATGGAGGATAAACAACAATGAGTATCTATGATACATTGAATACAGAGCAAAGAGAAGCTGTTTTTCATACCGAAGGACCGGTGCTTATTCTGGCAGGCGCAGGTTCAGGAAAAACCAGAGTTCTTACCCATAGAATTGCCTATTTAATAGAAGAAAAAGGTGTAAATCCGTGGAATATCATGGCTATCACTTTTACCAATAAGGCAGCAGGGGAAATGCGTGAAAGAGTAGATAAAATCGTAGGATTTGGCGCAGAAAGTATTTGGGTATCTACCTTTCATTCCAGTTGTGTGCGTATGCTTCGCCGTTTTATCGACCGTTTGGGATATGATACCAATTTTACGATTTACGATGCAGATGACCAGAAAACTTTGATGAAGGATATCTGTAAACGTCTTGATATTGATACAAAGATTTATAAAGAAAAAGCGATTTTGGCGGCGATTTCTTCTGCGAAAGATGAGCTTATCAGTCCGGAAGAATATGAAATCCAAAATATGGCAGATTTCTCCAAGAAAAAAGTTATTTTGGCATATAAGGAATATCAAAAAGAGCTGAAGAAAAACAATGCACTGGATTTTGATGATTTAATTGTAAAAACCGTAGAGCTTTTTCAGTCTAGTCCTGATGTGTTGAAATATTTTCAGGAGCGTTTCCGTTATATTATGGTGGATGAATATCAGGATACCAATACGGCACAGTTTAAATTTGTAAGCCTTCTGGCAAGCAAATATCAAAATCTCTGTGTGGTAGGTGATGATGACCAGTCTATTTACAAATTCAGAGGAGCAAATATCGGAAATATTCTGGGATTTGAAAAGGTATTTTCCAACGCAAAGGTAATCCGACTGGAGCAGAATTACCGTTCAACGCAGAATATTTTAAATGCGGCAAATCAGGTTATTCAAAATAACATGGAGAGAAAGAGGAAAACTCTTTGGACAGAGAATGAAGAAGGTGAAAAGCTTCATTTCAGACAGTTTATGAATGCGTATGAAGAAGCAGAATATGTAGTAGGCGAAATCAGCAAAAAGGTGAGAGAAGGCGACGGAGAATATCGTGACTTTGCAGTATTGTACCGAACAAATGCCCAGTCACGTCTTTTCGAAGAAAAACTTTTGATGGCAAATATTCCTTATAAGCTGGTAGGTGGTGTAAACTTCTATGCCAGAAAAGAAATCAAAGATTTGCTGGCATATTTGAAAACCGTAGACAATGCAAAAGATGATTTGGCAGTCAGAAGAATTATCAATGTGCCCAAAAGAGGAATTGGTGCAACGACTTTAAGCCGTGTGCAGGATTATGCCAGCGAAAGAGGAATGGGATTTTATGATGCACTTCGTGAAGCAGAACAAATTCCGTCTATCGGCAGAGCAGCAGTGAAAGTAGAGCCTTTTGTTACGTTTATTCAAACGTTAAGAAGTAAGCAGGAATTTCTTTCACCTTCTGAGCTCTTAAAGGATATTATAGAAAGTACAGGGTATGTGGAAGAACTGCAAAAGGAAGGCACAGATGAAGCAGAGGCTCGAATTGAGAATATTGACGAATTGATTACAAAAGTGGTTTCCTATGAGGAAGAAGATGAAACGCCTACTTTATCAGGATTTTTAGAAGAAGTAGCCTTGGTAGCGGACATTGACTCTGTGGACGGGGATGATAATCAGGTGCTATTGATGACTCTGCACAGTGCAAAAGGACTGGAATTTCCTTATGTATATCTGGCAGGTATGGAAGACGGTATCTTCCCAAGTTATATGACAATTACAGCAGATGATCCTACGGAAATTGAAGAAGAACGACGCCTTTGCTATGTTGGAATTACAAGAGCTATGAAGGAATTAACTCTTTCCTGTGCGCAGCAGCGAATGATTAGAGGGGAAACACAATATAATAAAGTGTCCAGATTTATCAAAGAAATTCCAAGGGAATTAGTGGAATTAGGTAGAGAGTTTCCTGAGAAAAAACTAAAAGAAATCCCAATGCCCACATCTTATCAGCAGATGAAACAGGCATTTAAGCAGCCTGCTTTTATTCCAAAGCAGTTTGAGGTGAAAAAAGCCCAAGGACTTGATTATGGAGTGGGCGATACGGTGAAACATATTAAGTTTGGTGCAGGCGTAGTAACAGACATTACCGAAGGGGGCAGAGATTACGAGGTAACTGTGAACTTTGATAAGGTCGGCGTGAAAAAAATGTTCGCATCTTTTGCAAAATTGAAAAAAATTTAAGAAGTTTTAGAAAACAGAAAATTAGAAAACTACCCTTGAAAAATATAAGAAGGGATAGTAAAATTCAGATTACCGTGGTATAATAGAAGAAAAAAGTTGGGAAACAACAGCTTTCAAAAAGATTTTACAATAGCTTGTAAAAAAGAGAGGACGGTGCAGTATATGAATCGTATTGAGGATTTAATCACAGCATTACAGAAGAAAGAGGAAGAAAAAAACAAAAATACGGTATTATGGGTATTGGCAATTATTGGTGCAGTAGCAGCAATCGCAGGAATTGCTTATGCAGTTTACCGCTTCTTTACACCGGATTATCTGGAAGATTTCGAAGAAGACTTTGATGATGACTTCGATGACTATTTTGAAGACGAGGATGAGGACGAAGAAGATAAATAGGAAAGAAACAAGAAGCTTCGGGAGACCGGAGCTTCTTTTGTTTCATAAGAAATTGCGTCCTATGAGACAAAAAGGCTTCGCAAGGATGATAAGCTCGCAGAGATGAAGTTATCACTATATGAACCGCTCGTGTGCGGAGATTGCGCTGTTGCGCAATCTTTTTATGTAATAAAAGACAGAAAGGAATTATAATTTGAAAAAGGGAGAAATTTACGAAGGAATTATTGAAACAGTGGAGTTTCCAAATAAGGGAAAAGTGCAGGTAGAAGGAAAAACAGTCGGAGTAAAAAACGGAATTCCGGGACAGAAGGTTCGTTTTATGATTAACAAAAAAAAGGGCACACGTTTAGAAGGGAGACTTTTAGAGGTTTTGGAGAAATCTCCGTTGGAAGTAAGAGAGCCTGTGTGTAGCATTTTTCCTGCCTGTGGAGGCTGTATGTATCAGACCATGTCTTATGAGGAACAGTTGAACATGAAAGCTGCACAGGTAAAGAAATTGATTGATGAAGCAGTAATCAAAGGCGGACAAATAAATGCAGAGGGCAAACCGGATTATATTTTTGAGGGAATTAAAGGAAGTCCGCAGGAATTTGCATATCGAAATAAAATGGAGTTTTCCTTTGGAGACGAATATAAAGACGGTCCGTTATCTTTGGGACTTCATAAAAAGGGAAGCACTTATGATGTGTTAAATGCCTGTGACTGCAAGCTGGTACATGAGGATATGACAAAAATTCTTACTTGTATTTTGGAATATTGCAGAGAAGAAGGATTTTCTTATTACCATAAGATGCAGCATATAGGATTTTTGCGCCATTTGCTTTTACGCAGAGGAAACACAACAGGTGAAATTCTGGTGAATTTGGTAACTACAAGCGAAATCGAAACAGATTTTGCAGAGCTGCAAAACCGATTATTAGCATTGCCGCTGGAAGGGAAAATTGTAGGTTTCCTGCATATTATTAACAATTCTCTCTCTGATGTGGTAAGAAGTGATGAAACAAGAATTCTCTATGGACAGGATTATTTTTATGAGGAAATTTTAGGATTGAAGTTTAAGATTACTCCGTTCTCCTTTTTCCAGCCGAATTCTTATGGTGCAGAAGTGCTTTACAAAACTGCCAGAGAATATATCGGTGATACAAAGGAAATGACGGTGTTTGACCTTTATAGCGGAACTGGTACTATTTCACAGATTATGGCTTCTGTGGCAAAAGAAGTTATCGGTGTGGAGATTGTGGAAGAAGCAGTAACGGCAGCAGGAGAAAATGCACATTTGAACGGAATTGAAAACTGCAGATTTATTGCGGGAGATGTGCTGAAGGTGCTGGATGATATTCAGGAAAAACCGGACTTTATTGTGTTGGACCCTCCAAGAGACGGAATTCATCCCAAGGCATTGCCGAAGATTATTGATTATGGTGTGGATAAACTGGTGTATATTTCCTGTAAACCTACAAGTCTGGCAAGGGATTTGGAGATGTTTTTGGGGAGAGGATATCAGGTGGAGAAGGTGTGCTGTGTGGATCAATTTTGTCAGACGGTGCATGTGGAGACGGTGTGTCTCTTGAGCAACCGAAAATCTAAGCCCGATTCTTACGTAGACTTAAGCATCAATATGGAAGATTACCATAGAATTAAGAACGAAGAAAAATAAAACATAATAAACTGAACTTACAGAAGAACTGTTAACACGATGAAGTGTTGGCAGTTCTTTTTTTTGTGTAAGGGGTAAGCGCTTAATTTTCAGGTGTCGCTAGAAAAATATCCGACTACTTTTCTGCAGTCGGAGT
>UQAX01000070.1 GCA_900539145.1 uncultured Blautia sp. | reverse complement strand
TTCCAGCTGGCGCACGCCTTAAAAGAGGGAAAACAGATTATTGCAGAGGTTGCACCGGCTTTTGTAGGGCAGTTTGGAGACGAAGTAACTCCGAGAAAATTAAAAGCAGCGCTTTTAGAATTAGGATTTTCAGAAGTTTATGAGGTTGCACTGGGAGCTGATATCGGAGCAGTGGCAGAGGCACACCACTACGCAGAAAAAGTCAGCACAGGAGAGCTTCCGTTTTTACTTACTTCCTGTTGTCCGTCATGGATTATGATGGCGAAAAAGTTCTTCCCGGATATGATTGAGAATATTTCTCAGGAATTGACACCCATGGTAGCAACTGCCAGAACCATTAAAAAGGAATATCCTGATGCACAGGTGGTATTTATCGGACCATGTGCGTCTAAAAAGTTGGAGGCTTCCAGAACAAGCGTCAGAAGTGATGTGGATTTTGTTATTACATTTGAAGAATTAGCGGGAATGTTTGAAGCAAAGGAAATCGACCCTAAAGAGTGCGAAGGAGACAGCTCTTTCCACAATGCAACAGCAGCAGGAAGAGGATATGCAGTTTCCGGAGGCGTTTCCAGCGCAGTGGGAGACTGCCTGAAAGAATATTATCCTGAAGTGGAAGTGCATATTGAACATGCAGAAGGATTAAGTGAATGTAAAAAACTTTTGACAAAAGCTAAAGTAGGAAAATTAAAGGGCTGTATGATTGAAGGTATGGGATGTCCGGGAGGTTGTATGGCAGGAGCCGGAACCAATATACCATTTACAAAAGCAGCGGCAGAACTGAAAAAATATCAGCAGGCATCTTCCAAACAGTTGCCACCGGCTGAATTAGCGGAAATTCAATTAGATTAAAGAAAAGAACCATAAGTTTTCTTCTTATAGGAAACTTGTGGTTCTTTTTATGTTTACCGCATGCGGAGAATTCTTATTTGCAGAATTCTTTTTTTAATCTTTAGAAAAACTTTAAAAAGCTATGTCTGTTCTCTTTAAATATCTCCATTAAGATAAAGGTAACTTAAAAGAAGACAAAAGGGGGAACTCTTATGAAGATATTATTAACAAGTGATTGGTACAAGCCGATTGTCAATGGAGTAGTGACATCCGTTGTGAATTTAAAGAAAGAATTGGAAGAAAGAGGACATGAAGTAAAAGTTTTGACATTATCACCGACTTATGAGTCTTATCGAAAGGAAAATGTATATTACATAAAATCTTTAAATCTGAAAATGATTTATCCCAACGCAAGAGCGGTTCTTCCTCATGTGGAAAGATTTATTCAGGAATTGATTGACTGGAAACCGGACATTGTACATTCTCAGTGCGAATTTATGACTTTTTCCTACGCAGTAAAAATCAGTAAGAAATGTAAATGTCCATTGCTTCATACTTATCATACGATTTATGAAGATTATATCCATTATCTTCCCGGAGGCTTGTCCTCCTATAAGCTAGGAGCAGCTTTTGAGAAAAAAATCGTTGCACAGCTTTCCAGAAGTATTTTGAATAAAACAAATCAGGTAATTGTACCTACGGAAAAAGTAGAAAAAATTTTAGAAAAGTATGAAGTAGAAGAACCGATTTCCGTTATCCCTACGGGCATTGATTTGAAAAATTTCCAAAGCAGAATGACAGAAAAGGAATGTGAAAATTTGAAAAAGTATTGGAACATTCCTCTTGAGAATAAGGTGCTTGTCAGTGTGGGAAGATTAGCAAAAGAGAAAAACCTGGAAGAAATCTTAAATTATTTTGCCCGTCTTATCTATGAGGAAGAAAAACAGAATTTAACGCTTTTAATCGTAGGAGACGGTCCTGACAGAGAACGGCTGGAAAAAATCAGCGAGAGCTTGTCTTTGACAGGAAAAGTAATCTTTACAGGTATGGTAAATCCGAAGGACGTGGGAATTTACTATCAATTAGGAGACGTTTTTGTATGTGCCTCTAACAGTGAGACACAGGGAATTACCTATATTGAAGCCTTAGCCAGCGGAAGACCGGCGCTGTGCCGTAAGGATGAATGCCTAAATCAGGTAATTACAGACGGGTATAATGGTTTCCAATATGAAACTTATGAATATTTTAAAATGCACTTGGAGTATATTCTGGAGGATGAAACAAGAAAAGCAGAAATGGGATTAAGAGCAAAAGAAACCGCTTATCTCTATTCCACATGGAATTTCTGTACAATGGCAGAAAGATTATACAAAGAAGTGCTGAAACGTCAGGAAGCAGAGAAAGAAGCTACTGTATGGGCACATAGAGCTTATAACAGAATTTTATGGAACAGAAAAGGACTGTTAAAGAGAGGGGTATGAAAATGATGAAGAAGATAAATATGTTATCAAAAGCAGATATGGTAAAAGGGCAGGGCGTGCTTTCGGCTCATGATGAGCAAGTTGCATTGGCAAAGCAGGTAATGAAGCAGGAAGCAGTTGTTTTGGAAAATGCAAAAGCTCCATGTGAGATTGTGCATTATCATTCCATTAATCCGGAATATTACTTTTCTATTCCGGCAAAGAGAAAGCAAAGCGCTTTAGTGGGATACGTACATTTTCTTCCGGAAACCGTGGAAAACAGCATTTCTCTTCCGAGGGTTGCGAAAAATACCTTTTACAAGTATATGATTTCCTTTTATAAAAAGATGGATTATCTGGTTACGGTCAATCCGGTTTTCATTGATAAATTAGCAGATTACGGTATACCGAGAGAAAAAGTGACCTATATTCCCAATGTTGTTTCAGAAAAAAATTTTTATCCGTTAAGTACGGAAAAGAGAAATGCAATCCGAAAGAAATGTAAGATTGGAAACGATACATTTACAGTATTATGTGTAGGGCAGTTGCAAAAGCGAAAAGGCGTACTGGAGTTTATTGAAATTGCAAGAAAAATGCCGGATTGTCAGTTTGTCTGGGCAGGCGGATTTTCTTTCGGAAAGATTTCAGAAGGGTATGAAGAAATCAGAGAAGCAATGAAACATGCACCAAAGAATATAAAGTTCTTGGGAATTGTAGACAGGGAAAAAATGAATGAAGTCTATAATATGGCAGATGTAATGTTCCTGCCGTCTTATGAAGAACTGTTTCCCATGACAATTTTAGAGTCTATGAACTGCGCTTTGCCGGTTCTGGTTCGAGACCTTTCTATTTATAATCCAATTTTATTTGACTATGCTTTGCGAGGAAAAGGAACTTCTGATTTTATCAGAATTTTGACACAGCTGAAAGAAGAACCGGACTTTTATCAGAGAAGCGCCCATGCTTCTTATGAAGGTCATTTAAGATACAGTACAGAGGCGGTAGGAGAGCAATGGAAAAAGTTTTACCACAGAGTTTTGCGGGAACAGGCAGAGAAAAAAGAGGTTTTACTATGGAAAAAACAAAAACAGCAATGTGTTTAAATTTATGTACCATTCTTGGCATGGCGGGAATGATATGGTTTATCTGGTATGGAATTGAAAATCGGCTTTTTGTATCTTCTGAGTCTTTGCAGGCATTTTTAGACCGTTTTGGACTTTTTGCTCCTGCCCTTTTTATCCTGATACAGATGGTGCAGGTAGTCATTCCTATTTTGCCGGGAGCAATCGGATGTCTGGGCGGTGTGCTGATTTTCGGACCAGTATGGGGATTTGTATATAATTATGTAGGAATAGCCATGGGCTCTGTTCTGGCATTTCTTTTGTCAAAGCATTATGGAAGACCGTTTGTCCATCATATTATCGGTGAAAAAAATTATAACAAATATATTGGCTGGCTGGACAAAGGAAAAGCCTTTGATAAAGCCTTTGCCGTGGCAATTTTTCTTCCCGTAGCGCCGGATGATTTGCTTTGTTACATAGCCGGACTGACAAAAATGTCCTTGAAGAAATTTACATGTATTATTCTTTTGGGAAAACCGGGTTCTATTTTTTTATATAGTTTGGGGCTTACGGGAATTATGGAGCTTATTAAATATGTGTTTTAGAAGGGAAAAGTTATCGTTATAGCGATAGCTTTTTTCTATGTACAGAATATTGACGCTGTGTTAGAATGAAGACAGACCGGAGGTGAAGAAGCGTGGAGAAAAAAATATATGAGATTATGCAGAAAAACAGAAAAGTTGCAGAAATTTCAGAAACAGGATTTTGTAAAATTTATGATGAAAGCTTTTACCGTATAATCTATATTTAGAGGAAAATGATGATATTGATACACTTGTAAATAACGTAACTAATTTTTATTATTGGTGTGCCACACGAGTTCTTACTTTAGATAGAAAATATGCAAAAGAAATTCTCAACAGCATTGGGATGCGTCAGGCAGTTACTGATAGGGAAAGAGCGCAAATTGCTTTAAGCTATCGATGTGCTTCTTTAACAGATGTTTTTTGGGTACGTCAAAAAGGTGAAGAAATAACTTTTGAAAAAATTAATTTATATAACAATCATTTGAAAAATACTTTTATTGATATTTCTCTTCGGGGAAAACAGTATACCGCAGATAATCATGAGCTTGCAAAGGACTTATCTACAAATGGATGCTTTCCAAAAGCATGGAAAAGGGAAGAAGAAGGGTTTGTACTTCTAAAAGACGGCGGAGAAGATACTGTGGAAAGAGAATTATTGGCAAGCAGGATTTGCCAATGCTTTGATGTCAGTCAGGTTATCTATCAAAAATCATATTTTGCTCATGAAAAAGTAACAAAAAGTGAGAATATTACCTCGTTGGAAACCTCTCTTGCATCTATGGAAGCATTCGAGATATATGCACAGAACCATGATAGAGATGTAAAAGAATATATTTTATCTTTAGACAGCCACAATTATTATATGATGAATATTATTGATTATTTAGTAGGAAATACAGACAGGCATTGGGGAAACTGGGGAGTGCTTGTGGACACGAAAAATAACAAGCCGATTTCTCTCCACAAACTTATGGATTTTAATCGAGCGTTTTACGCCTATGATAATATAGATGGAGCAAACTGCCAGACGACATTTTACAAAAAAATGAGTCAAAGAGAAGCAGCGGAAGAAGCGGTACAGAAGATAGGACTTAACCAGATAAAAGAGGTAAAGAAAAATTATTTTGAAGCATTGCCTCAGTATTGGGAAATGTTTGAGAAAAGATTGAGCTTATTGAAAAGAATATAAGCATAGAAAAAGGATTTTGCAAGCCACAGTTGAACTTGCAAAATCCTTTCGCATTTTAAGTATTTACATCAGAAAGTGAGAATTAAAATCTTCCTTCTTTAGCAGCTTCTTCAATAGCAACAGCAACAGCAACAGTCATACCAACCATTGGGTTGTTACCAGCGCCGATAAGTCCCATCATTTCTACGTGAGCAGGAACAGAAGAAGAACCAGCGAACTGAGCGTCAGAGTGCATACGTCCCATAGTATCTGTCATACCGTAGGAAGCTGGACCTGCAGCCATGTTGTCTGGGTGAAGTGTACGTCCTGTACCACCGCCGGAAGCAACAGAGAAGTATTTTTTACCCTGTTCAACACATTCTTTTTTGTATGTACCAGCTACTGGATGCTGGAAACGTGTTGGGTTTGTAGAGTTACCTGTGATGGAAACGTCAACGCCTTCTTTGTGCATGATAGCAACACCTTCTGTTACATCATTTGCACCGTAGCAGTTAACTTTTGCACGAAGTCCGTCAGAGTAAGCTTTGCGGAATACTTCTTTTACTTCGCCTGTGTAGTAATCCATTTCAGTTTCTACATAAGTAAATCCGTTGATACGAGCGATAATCTGTGCAGCGTCTTTTCCTAAACCGTTTAAGATAACACGCAGAGGCTCTTTACGAACTTTGTTTGCTTTTTCAGCGATACCGATAGCGCCTTCAGCAGCAGCGAAAGACTCGTGACCTGCTAAGAAAGCGAAGCATTTTGTATCTTCTTCCAGTAACATTTTTCCTAAGTTACCATGTCCAAGACCTACTTTACGCTGGTCTGCAACAGAACCCGGAATACAGAAAGACTGAAGACCTTCACCGATTGCAGCAGCAGCGTCAGCAGCTCTTTTGCAGCCTTTTTTGATTGCGATAGCAGCGCCTACGGTGTAAGCCCATTTTGCATTTTCAAAACAGATTGGCTGAATTCCTTCAACCATTTTGTATACATCTAAACCGGCAGCTTTTGTAACTTCAGCCGCTTCTTCGATAGAGTTAATTCCGTACTCTTTTAAAACAGCCAGAATTTGTTTCTCTCTTCTTTCATATGATTCAAATAAAGCCATTATCCTATCCTCCTGATTTCTATTCTGACAAATCCCGTTGATTACTCTTTACGTGGATCGATGATTTTAACAGCGTCAGCTACACGACCGTACTGTCCCTGAGCTTTTTCGAATGCTGTGTTTGCGTCATCACCAGCTTTGATGAAGTCCATCATTTTACCAAAGCTTACGAATTTGTAACCGATGATTTCATCATCTTCGTTTAAAGCGATGCCTGTTACATAGCCATCTGTCATTTCAAGATAACGAGGACCTTTCTTTAATGTTCCGTACATTGTACCAACCTGAGAACGTAATCCTTTACCTAAGTCTTCAAGACCTGCACCGATTGGAAGTCCGTCTTCAGAGAAAGCACTCTGTGTACGTCCGTATACAATCTGTAAGAATAATTCTCTCATAGCTGTGTTGATTGCATCACATACTAAGTCAGTGTTTAATGCTTCCAGAATTGTTCTTCCCGGTAAAATTTCAGATGCCATAGCAGCAGAATGAGTCATACCGGAACATCCGATTGTTTCTACTAATGCTTCCTGAATGATACCTTCTTTAACATTTAATGTCAGCTTACAAGTACCCTGCTGAGGAGCACACCAGCCTACACCGTGTGTTAAACCGGATATATCTTTGATTTCTTTTGCTTTTACCCACTTTGCTTCTTCCGGAATTGGAGCTGCACCGTGATTCACGCCCTGTGCTACTGGGCACATTGTTTCTACTTCATGTGAATAAATCATTTTAAAACTCCTTTCAAGTATATATACTTCAAATGCGTCAATAATTTAACGCTTTATTCAAACCTATTTTCTCATAAAGTGACAAAAAAATCCAGACCTATTTTTCCTTTTCTTCAAAATCTTGCAGGTTTCTTTTTTTGTAAATTCAGACAATTATGTGTAAGTATGAAATATTTGAAAAATATGATAGAAATAGCATACATATCTGGTAATTTAGAGGAGATTATGGTATTATCCTATCTTTGACAGTTGAGAAATGAAAAAATCGCTGTGTCCCTTGGTTTCATTG
>UQAX01000069.1 GCA_900539145.1 uncultured Blautia sp. | reverse complement strand
CAACCCTGACGATGGGAACATAGCAGGTCTCCGCTGGCGCGGTTGTCATAACTCCGCAGCGTCGTTTTACTCGTGCGCCGCAGGGTTCCCCCCAAGTCTTTAGGAGGCCGTGAGGAAGTATCTTTAAGCCCCCGTGCAGTCCTCGCACCGGATCTGCCACCATCCGTTTTGTGGAATCGTAGATCGCTCCAAAGCAGCTTTGCTCATCACCTCCCTGGCTGCTCTATCTTCGCGGCGTTCCACACTCGCTCGTACACGGGTTATGTACCTGTTATGCTGTCTATAAAATTGTCAAAGTGCTGTTGAAGGGGGAAAACTTGTCCTTCTATTAACTCTGACAAAAAGAGCAAAAAAACAGGCGCTTCAAACGAAACTTTATCAAAATATTTTTGTTATAAGATGCAAAATAAGAACTTATCCAGTTTTATCTCCACTCTGATTAGTAGTACAATCTAAGAAAGAACGAAAATAGTTTTTAGCTATATTTATTCATAATTTATTTACAACTAAATTCCTAGCCGTACAGCAGAAAAATGATGACGAAAGATCATGCAAATGCTATAATGTTTGTACATAGATATGACAATTTGACCATATCGGAATCTTTATTCAAACAGATGATTGGAGATATTGCTATTATGAGAAATCCATGGCCAATTTTCAGCATTGCGGCTCTCTCCGGAGCTGCGTGCTTGATTTATGATCACTTTTTTTCTTACGAGACTATGTGGATTGCTGTTGTAGTGTTCCTTGTGCTGCTGGCTCTATGCTTTTTCGCATATTGCAAATATGAACGCTGGCTAGCAAAGAAATTGAACCCCTATGTGGTGGCGTATCAAAGCGACCATAATCTTGAGAATTTGAAACAGGGATTGGATCGCTGGCGTCCCTGGGCATTCAGCAAACATTCCAAAAATATCATTACAGCGAACTGGTTCTCCGCTCTGCTGGAACAACAGCGCTGGACAGAAGCGGAAGAAACTTTGGAGCAGTTTTTGCATCGAGCAAAAAATACGCAGGATAAACTGGGGTATCACCTGCTTCGTGAAGATTACGCAAGGGCGATCGGAGACACCAAATTAGAGGAGCAGGAACGACTTCTAAGCGAACAGCTAAAAACCCAGCTTGGAAACAAAAAGGGAGAATCAAGAGTACCCGCAAACGCCAAAGAGAGTAAATATGCTTTCTTTTGCTGGCTCTCTTTCAGCTTTGGTCTGGCACTGTTCGGAATCATCAGCAATATAGCCACCGGGGACTCAATACTCGGGTCAGTTGGAGCCGGACTTTTTATTTTGGGTTTGTTCTCATTCCCAGTCTGCTTGATCTGGCTGATTCTCTGGTTGATCCGGCGCAGAAAGGAGGTTGTTAAATGACTTATATCCTCCCGGTACTCTATGTAATTGTGTCTTATACATTCTTCCTTTTGGCAGGCTGTTTTGACAATGCGATCAAATTGCAGATATTATCGATCCTTCTGCCTTTTATCATGGGAATCGTCAATTTGATTGTTGTGCTGACCGTAGGAAGAAAGTGGTCAAGAAAGACATTGCTGAACTGCACTTTGATCATCAAGTATGGACTGATCCCGTTCTACCTGATTGGAGGGAGTATCACCGTATATGTAACGCTGATGGCATTCTTCCCATTGCCGCTGATGGCGTTGTTCGGACTGGTAACCATTGTTTTTTTGATTTTTGGATACGGGATTCTATTAGGGGCAGCTCCCTATGCTATCGCTTATCTGATAAAGTCATGCAAAGACGGCATTCATCCGAAATGGTTGGCGGTTTTAGCTGGAATCTGCCAGTTCTTCTTTTCCTTTGATGTACTTGCAATGATGGTTCTGACATTAAAGGAGCGGCACAGGGTCAAAACGACGATTGCCGTTTTCTGTGCAATGTGTCTTGCTCTCCTGCTTATCGTACTCTATGTGGTCATGACGCTGATAGGAGCATAATCGACCTTTATATAGGATATGAGTTGTTCATACATAAAACAAATTTGATAGAATCGCAGAAAGGATTTACGCTTATGAAAAAACAATGGATTGCTTTACTGACAGGATGTGTGCTGGTATGCAGTATGCTGGCCGGATGCGGCTCAAAACCTCAGACATCAGCTCCGGCAGCTGCGGGCAGCGATAAAGGCTGTACGGATGAGGCCATTCTGTCTCAGCTGAAAAATGACGGGACACCTGAGTTCGTACTGGATGGCACTTACTACACACTTCCTTTGGAAACTTCCCGGCTGATACAAGCCGGCTGGAGTTTGGAAACGGAAGAATATGATGCAGCAGAGGTTTCTCTGCAACCCGGCGAGCGTATTTATGGGGAACTTTCCAAAGACGATCAGGAAATAGATGTTGCAATCGTAAATGCCGGGACAGAGCCATGCAAGCCTGCTGAGGGCGGAACGGTTGTAGAACTGGAATACTCTGCCGATAAGGATCAACAAAATCCTGATTTCTTTGTAACGCTCAATGGGATCAACTGTGCGATGTCCAACGCAGCTTTACAAAAGGCATTGGAAGGTGTAGACGGATATGAACTGAATTCCGCAGGAAATATCGACATCAATCGTACTGTTGATGATGATGAAATTGCTGTTTATAAAGTCATTCTGGATGATGACTACACAGCAATCACGCTTGCTTCGGACAATGTTTTTGAATACAAGGATTATCAGCCACAAGAGGTAAAAGAACAGGCATCTAATGAAAAGATTGCCGCTTATAAGGATACTACAAAAGCCGAGATGGAGCCGTATGCTCAGGATTTCAATGCGATCATCGAAGGATATGAAGAAAATATGGTCGTTGGATTTTACAGTGAAGGTACTATTTGGGGCGAAGAAGTCGGTGAATATAAATCTATTGCCGGAACGCCGCTCGCTTCGGATGTGTCTCTCTACATCGCAGAGGATACAACCGGCCAGCTCTACTGTATTGATAACCAGATTTTGAATGAAGATGGTACTGTAAGCACTGCCATTGAGCTTGAGGAAGGCGATCAGGTCAAGGTTTGGGGTTATGCTTCACAGTATCTGGAATTGCAGGAAGGTCTGAAAATCGTCGTGGTTCAGCCTGGTATCATTGAACGCAACGGCGAACTGGTGATCCTGGACAAAAATTTGAAAGTAGACTAATGCTTTTGAACGCCGGGTGCATATATCAAAGAATTGCATCCGGCGTTCTCAACTTAAAACAATAATTAGGAGGAATAATTATGCTTACAATGAATGAAAAAGATAAAAATGAAATGCTGGAAGCCATTTTGAACGAAAACGAAGCCTATCAGTGCAAGTTATGGGCGGTCATCATGGCCGGGGCTGATACCTATGCACTGATCGGAGGACTTTCTACACTGACGGGGGGCGCTGCCGCTGCATTGGGCGCACTGAGCAATGCTTACTGCTATCTGGGAGTTACCGAGAAACACCTGAATATGGTCATTGTAAATTCCGTTAATGTCTCCAAAATTGAAAACCGGCTTTCTCTGCCCCTAAGCAGCATAACAAAGGCAGAAGTCAAGGGTGGACTGCTGCCCGGAAGAAAAGTCGTAATGCTGCATTTTGGAAAAGAGAAAATGAAAATTTCTTTGATGAACAATGCGATTGGCTCTGATATTCAGGGGCAGAAAGAAAATGTTGAGATGTTCTGCCAGATTGTTTCCAAACTCGGATAATAGAGCGGATTATATCAATGCTTTATAAACACGGAGGAGGTAATGCTAATGGGATTTTTCAAAAAGAAAAATAAACAAATCACTTTTATTGAAAACGCTGGCGGAATGATTATCACGAAATCAATTTATGAGGGAACTTCTAAGCTGAAATGGTTTTTTAGAGAGGAAAGTGTAAATCCTTCTGATAATGGCTGGCGGGCAATCGGGGATAATGATACACAGGAATACTTAGATAACCCGGAAAATTCCATAGTTGTAGACTTTAATACCCTTGCAAACATTGAACCGGCAGTTTTGGCTGTATATGATATGCCGGTAGGTACGGATTTGGAATTCTGTTTTGACAATACCAGAAGATATTTTATCGACACGAATACCGGAAAACGGATATAACAGTGATTTTATAGGAAAACGACGAAGATGGAGAAACAAAAACTTTCAGGAAAAACAATTTTGAAGCTGGTAGGGGCACTTTTAGCTTTGGCTTATTTGGGATTTTGCCTCTATGCAGGTATTACCGGGAAATTTCCGAATATGCACAAAGCCGAGCATGTGATGCGTTTCGGTGACCTTAAAAACTGGGTGTCCGGCGGAATATCGGCTGTGATGATTTTTGCCCTGTGCATTACTTCTGCTTTCAATGACCTAAATCTCCAGAAGGGACGCAAAAAATCATTTTTACCACTTTTTCTCACCATGATTCTGCCCATTATCCTTTTACTGCTTTTGGAGTCTTATCTGGATATTGGTTGGATCGGGATTGCCCTTTATGCCGGTATTGCAGTTTTTCTATTTGGCGTTGCATGGACTCCACAACTGTTGAATCAGTGGATCGCCCGCCGACTTTTACGAAATGAACCGATGAGCGGCAAGCAACAAGT
Organism: uncultured Blautia sp.; assembly: GCA_900539145.1. Taxonomy (GTDB): domain Bacteria; phylum Bacillota; class Clostridia; order Lachnospirales; family Lachnospiraceae; genus Blautia. The sequence continues at coordinate 2,801 of UQAX01000069.1, read as the reverse complement.
ACAGATTATTGAGTGGATTCATTTTCATCCGCTGAAAAAGCTGTTGATTTTCGGACTGTGGGGCTTTGGCGTCGTGCTGGTTCTGCGTGGCATTTGGGTAACGGCAACCGGAAAAATCGAAATGGACGGAGAGCTTTTTCTGTTTTTACTTGGCACAGCAGTTCTGGTTGTGGCTCTGTTTCAGAAAATGAGACGCTATATCTGCACGCCTTACCGGAACATACCGGTACTGAATCAGATTCTCAGCAAAAAACAGTTGGAGCAGCTGTTGGATGGAGAACACTTTGAACCAATAGCGTTTGAAGATGAGGGCATGAAAAAGTATCTGGAAATATACCAAAGCCAGAACTGGATGCTGATTGGCGGTAAGCTGCTCTCAAAAAAGCTGGCTTTATGGTTCACAATGAATCGGTTCAGAAACCATACTTCCTTGAAGGTACTTTACCTGAACGGCATGACTGCCAAAGCGACAGTCGATCTGGATATTCGAGGGGATCGGTACAAGGAGTTTACTGCTGTGCTGAAAGAATTGATTGGATACGAAGGCACACTTAAACTGTATGAAAAAGAAGAACAGCTGGCACAGAAATTTGCGTCTTTTTTCCCAGAGCAAACTTCCGAACAGGACCGTGTCGCTGCTTTTCTTTCTCAGGATGTGACAGCGATCCGGCAGGATTACATTCAGACCTTCTCTCCGCCGCCAGATCCCCGAAAGAAAAAACGGAGTAGACGGGAACGGGAATAAAAGATTTTCTTCATTTTTAATGGAGAAAGGCTTACGAAAATAAAGAGGATATAACTTGGAGGTTACCTATGAACTATGATATGAATATGATTAAACACCGCAAAAGTGGTTTTTTCAGAATTGCAGCAGCTATTCTGATGATCTGTTTTACACTATTTGGGCTTACCGCTTGCGCCGGTACTACTGACAGCAAAGATAATAACGATGATAATGCACTGATACAAGGGACATGGGAAATAGATACCGGCTCTGGTGCTGGTTATAAATTCGTTGACGATAAGTTTATGTGGTTAAAATCCATCGAGAATGTTAACGATAACTACTGGTACGGAGATGTTGAGTATTATAAAGGTGCTGAAGCAATGGAAATAGCAGGACTAACAGAGGAGGAACTTAAGAGCAGCCTGCCAGGTCTTAAACCTGAAAACATTTTTGTAACAAAATTAGATCCCGAAAAAATCATTACCGATGGTGAGGATAAAACTGCTACCAATATGAACGACCAAACCTTATGGACTCGCTTATGGCTTATTGAAGAAAATGAGGACAATGTTGTTGCGGTAGTGTTTGATTTAGAAACTTTTAGTATGGAGAGCTACACTAAAGTTAAGTAAAAAACAGGAATTAGAAGTTGTGTAATTGAAATGTCACAGATGTATTGGGAGAAAGAGTTATGGTTATAAAGAACTGAGAAGGAGAAATATTATGGCTGTTGATAACGCAAGTCAGATTGATGCAATCGCAAATGATAAAGAAAATGCTTGTTTGGTACTCCTTATTACCGACCATTTGAATTGGGACAATGAGTTTGAACACTTGAAGATTTTACAAGATAAAATCAATGCGTATGTGGCTTTTATCGAAAGCGAACAGTACGATGAAATATACCCCAATGCTGATTTTAAGATGGCTATGATAGAAATCCATTTCAAGTATGATATAACAGATAACTGCCAGAAATTTTTGCAAGTAGTTCAAGATCAATTAGGACGGATAGGGATAAAAATCAAGGCACAGATTAGCTAACAGTTTCCAGTTTGTATAACTGGAAGACCAACCACAATTAAATCTTCACAGCTTTACTAAGCAGGAAATCTGAAATGATATGCTCCCTTTATGAGAGACAGTGAAAAAACAAACTGTCATCATGAAGGGAGCATATCAGAAAAGGTCTCCTGCTTTTTTGCGCCCCAAAGCTACAATAGATAAGGCGCAAGGCCCTGTGCCAGAAACACTTTGAGACCTTGCGCCCTTTGTTATTCTATCCTAAAAATACTTTGCCAGCTGCTTCAGACCACGCCGAATGCTGTCACGGACACGGCTTTGGTCTACACCCTCCGCTGCGGCGATTTCACTCACGCGCATACCCAGGTAATACCTGGCATAGATCCGCTTAGCCTGTTTCTCCGGCAGAGCCATCACTGCGGCATAGAGCTGCTCCCGCAGCTGCTTTTCTTCCAGAAGCGTTTCCGGTGTCTGGGGCTTCAGCAGGATCGCATTCTCAATGCCGTTGTCGCAGTCCAGGGAGTAATGCGCCTTATAGCGATACATCCTCCGGTCATAGGCAGCTTCTGCACGCTCGGCAGCTCGGATCGTCTCCAGCACATCTTCTGTTACTTCTACAAAGTGATCATTTTTGTAAACATCGGGATATAAGTCCCTAAGATTGACTTTCTTCATTATGTACCTCCATTTCGATTCACGGGCGATTGACGAGTGAACCGAAAGGAGGAGGAGATCGGCAGCGACATACTTCGGGAGCTTTCCCGAAAAATCGACAATAAAAAGCGCCAGCTCCCCGCAATGGGAAACTGGCGCAACAAAAATGACTATGATTCTTCTGCTTTAGTTGGAATGATAATGCCGATAGATAGTCATATCTCCCCGGAGGAGGGGCAAGGCTTTTTTTAATTGGTGCAGCTCATGGGTGCTATGAATGACGAAAATTGACATGGCGGTATCCTCCTATATACCGCCCTCCTGATTGCATAAGCATCGGTCCGAAAAGCAAAAAGAAACGGCGGCTCTGATTTTCTCAAAGCCACCTTCAATATGA
>UQAX01000068.1 GCA_900539145.1 uncultured Blautia sp. | reverse complement strand
AAATCATAAGGAAAAAATGAAGTGGGTAAGTTGCCAACGATTACTTGACACAAACTTCTTCAGAAATCTAATTGTAAAATACTATAAAAACTGATACAATAATTTCTAGGAACAATCGTTTTATAGGGTGGCTGACCTTCATTTTATAATACATAGAATGGGGGTGGTGCTAATGAAACATTTTGATTTCAAAGATATGATGGCTTTCGGAATGTTCATTTTATCACTACTGACATTCATCTATTTGATATGTCACTAATGATTTAAAGCGTAGAAAAACCACCCTACAACTTTGGCGAGTTCAGGTGGCGTTTCTACGTTTCTGTATACTGGTCAACCACTTCATAGGCGGTTGTTCCTTTATCCTTATTATATTCCATCTTTTTTTGTTTGTAAAGAATATCCCCAAAAAATTTTTCTATCTAAATAAATCTGACATTTCTGTAAAACTCTACAAATCACTGCAAATAAAAGAAAGTGCATAATATGTATTTTCTTTTAAATAATATGTAACCGTTACCGTAGAATTCACACTTGCTTCCTCCGGTATTGAAGTCTCCGATGTATCAAATACTAAGCTTTCTCCGCTATAATCTCCTTCACGAACATGGACTTTTATTGCTTCTTCTGTAATTTCCTCTATTTCTCCGGAAGAAATATATACAATCATTTCTTTCTCATCATTATCAGTAGAAATTTTTGTTACAATATTTTTCCCATTTTCCTCATAATAAGTAATCGAAACCGTTACCCCTGTTTTAATTTTACATTCCCTGTTTTCTGAATAACCTGAAGTCGGAATAACCTCTTTTTCTGCATTTGCAATATCAAATTCTACTCCACAGTCAAGACCTTCTTCTGGATAATTTCTCCCCTCCGGATTTTCTAAATCCACAGTAATTGTATTTCCTTCTGCCTCTAAAACATAGCCTTCTACTATTTTCTCCTGTCTAACAACATCTTCTTCCCCTTTGTTTTCCGCATGACTTTCTTCATCATTTTGTTCCATAGAATTGGTAGCAGGCTCGTTTTCTGTTTCATGTTCCACAGACTTCCCCTGTAACACTTCCTCGTTTAATTTTTCTTCTTCAACTGTATTCTTATCACTCTGAATTGTTTCTTCTGTTTTTGCAGGTATACAACCTCCCAGCAAAGAACTTATCATCAGCAAACTTAATGCCGGCAGTAATGATTTTTTCACTATCTTATCCCCCTCATTTTTATAAAAATGTCGGAGCTGTCGCTTTAAACATTCTTCCGAAATATCTATATGCTTAAAGCAACCGCTCCTCATATTCAAAACTTTTATTTATTATTTTCCAATTACAACTTTATCCAGATGCCAGATTTCATCCACATACTGCTGAATAGTTCTGTCAGATGTAAATTTGCCTGCGCAAGCAGTATTTAAAAGTGCCATCTTCGCCCATCTTGCTTCGTCTCTATAAGCTTCCTCTACTTTTTCCTGTGCTGCCGCATAAGATTTGAAATCAGCCAGAATAAAGTAAGTATCCGCTCTGTCACTGCTGTTTGTATTCAGCAGAGAGTCATAGATTTCTCTGAACATATTGAAATCTCCGTTAGAATATGTTCCGTTAACAAGCTGCATCAGTACGTTTCTGATGTCCGGGTCATTGTTGAAATACTGCATTGGGTCATAACCGCCGTTATTTTCGTAGTTAATAACTTCATCAGAAGATAAACCGAAGATAAAGGCATTTTCTGCTCCTACTTCTTCCACGATTTCCACGTTTGCACCGTCCATGGTACCGATTGTAGGCGCACCGTTTAACATAAATTTCATGTTTCCTGTTCCGGAAGCTTCTTTACTTGCAGTGGAAATCTGCTCAGATACATCTGCTGCCGCAAAAATCATTTCCGCATTGGATACACGGTAGTTTTCAATAAAAATAACTTTAATCTTTCCGTCAATAGATTTATCATTGTTAATCACATCTGCCACTGCATTAATCAGCTTAATGGTCTGTTTTGCACGTCTGTAACCTGCTGCTGCCTTTGCTCCAAAGATGAAAGTTCTTGGATAGAACGGCATTTCCGGATGTTCTTTAATCTTGTTGTACAGATACATAACATGCAGAATATTCATTAACTGACGTTTGTATTCATGAAGACGTTTTACCTGAACATCAAAGATAGAATTGGGATTTACTTCAATTCCGTTATGCTCCAGAATATATTTTGCCAGACGTACCTTATTCTGGTATTTAATATTCATGAATTCCTGCTGTGCCTTTTTATCATCTGCATATACTTTCAATTTGGAAAGCTGTGATAAGTCAGTAATCCATCCGTCTCCGATATGCTCTGTCACCCAGGATGCCAGCAGTGGGTTTCCGTGTAACAGGAAACGTCTCTGAGTAATACCATTTGTTTTGTTGTTAAATTTGTCAGGATACATTTCGTAGAAATCTTTTAATTCCTGTTTTTTCAAGATTTCCGTATGCAGTCTGGCAACACCGTTTACAGAATGACCTCCGGCAATAGCCAGGTGAGCCATTTTTACCTGTCCGTCATAAATAATTGCCATTTTGCGGATTTTTTCCTGATTTCCCGGATATTTCTGCTGGATTTCCAGTAAAAATCTGCGGTTAATTTCTTCGATAATCTGATAAATTCTCGGAAGCAGTCTGGAGAACAGCTCAATCGGCCATTTTTCCAATGCTTCTGACATAATGGTATGGTTTGTATAAGCACAAGTCTGTGTTGTAATATTCCATGCGTCTTCCCATTCTAAGTTTTCTTCATCCACTAAAATACGCATAAGCTCTGCTACTGTCATAGTCGGATGAGTATCGTTTAACTGGAAAGCCACTTTCTTTGGCAAATCATGCAAATCGCTGTGTGTCTTCTTAAACTTCTCGATTGCTTCCTGGATACTTGCAGAAATAAAGAAATACTGCTGTTTTAAACGCAGCTCTTTTCCCGCATAATGATTATCGTTTGGATAAAGAACTTCTACAATGTTCTTTGCAAGGTTTTCCTGCTCTACTGCTTTATGATATTCGCCTTTATCAAATAAATCCAGACGGAAGTCATTGATTGCTTCTGCATCCCAGATGCGCAGTGTGTTTACAACATTATTGTTATATCCTACGATTGGCATATCATAAGGTACTGCCAGTACAGACTGGTAACCTTCCTGAATAAAATGATTTCTGCCTGTTGCAGGGTCGTATTCCACTTTTACGTAACCACCGAATTTTACTTCTTTGGCATATTCCGGACGGCGAAGCTCAAACGGATATCCGTTTTTCAGCCAGTTATCAGGCACTTCTACCTGATATCCGTCTTCAATTTTCTGTTTGAACAGTCCGTAATGATAACGAATACCACAGCCATAAGCACAGTATCCTAATGTTGCCAGAGAGTCTAAGAAGCAGGCAGCCAGTCTTCCCAAGCCACCGTTTCCAAGAGCCGGGTCCGGCTCCTGGTCTTCAATTACATTTAAGTCAAATCCAAGCTCGTCCAAAGCTTCTTTTACTTCATCATAAGCACATAAATTGATTAAGTTATTTCCAAGGGCTCTGCCCATGAGAAACTCCATGGACAGGTAATAAACAATCTTCGGGTCGTCCTTCTCATACTGTTTCTGTGTCAAGAGCCAGTTGTCAATAATTACGTCCTTTACAGCAAGAGAAACCGCCTGAAAAACTTGTTCCTGGGTTGCTTCTTCTATTGTTTTTCTGTAAAGCATTTTTACATTTTCTTTAACGCTTTTTTTGAATTCCTCTTTTTTAAAATGATTGTCTAACATTCCCTTTTTCCTCCCCAACTCTTATGAAAGCTTTTCTACACCTAATTTTACATTTTCGGAGTTAATCTTCCATTCTTTTGTATAACCACTCAGTTCATTATATACCACATTTTCTGCAAGAACCTCTGATTTGATTTCTTTTTCGTGCACACGGAAAATTCCTTCAATCACCTGATTGTCTGCAAGAGAAATCTGGATTTTGTCCATAACCTCAAATCCTGCTTCCTTACGCATAGTCTGGATTTTGCTGATAATTTCACGAACAAATCCCTCTTCAATAAGCTCCGGTGTAAGGTTTGTATCCAGTACAACAGTTACGTCATTATCTGCTTCGGAAACATATCCTTCCATCTGTGCCATATCAATTAAAAGGTCGTCTTCTGTGAGAACGATTTCCTGTCCGTTTACTTCAAAAGTAAGAGCGCCTTTTTCTTTTAATTCGTCCATTGCTTTGTTTCCGTCAAGCTTAGAAAGTGTTTCTTTAATACCGCCTAAGAATTTTCCGTACTTCGGTCCAACTGTCTTAAGCTGTGGTTTAAAGCTGTAAGATGTAAATTCTCTTACATCATCTGTAAATACTACTTCTTTCACATTCAGCTCATCTGCAATGATTTCTTTATAGAATTCAGATAATTCAAACGGAGCTTTTACGAACATCTTGCCGATTGGCTGACGGTTCTTAATGTTTGCTGTATTTCTGCACGCACGTCCCATAACAACCACTTTCAGCAGGTTATCCATGTTCTGCTCTAATTCTTTATCAATCCACTCTTCTTTTACTTCCGGGAAGTCGCACAAATGAATACTTTCCGGTGCATTTTTATCAAGGCTTCTTACTAAGTTCTGATAAATGTCTTCTGTCATGAACGGAACCATTGGCGCTGCTGCTTTGGAGATGGTCACCAATGCTGTGTACAGAGTCATGTAAGCGTTAATCTTATCCTGCTCCATGCCCTTTGCCCAGAAACGTTCACGGCTTCTTCTTACATACCAGTTACTCATATCGTCTACAAACTCCTGAAGCGCTCTTGCTGTTTCCGGAATTCTGTAATTTTCCAGATTTTCATCTACGGCTTTCACTACGGTATTTAATTTTGATAACAACCATTTATCCATTACAGGGAGTTTATCGTATTCTAATGTATATTTTGTTGCATCAAATTCGTCAATATTTGCATACAGTACAAAGAACGCATAAGTATTCCACAGTGTACCCATGAATTTACGCTGTCCTTCCTGTACAGCCTTTCCATGGAAACGGTTTGGCAGCCATGGAGCACTGTTTACATAGAAATACCAGCGAATTGCATCTGCACCGTATTTTTCCAATGCTTCAAACGGGTCTACGGCATTTCCTTTGGATTTACTCATCTTCTGTCCGTTTTCGTCCTGTACATGTCCCAAAACAATAACGTTTTTATATGGCGCTTTATTAAATAACAGAGTGGACTCTGCCAGAAGGGAATAGAACCATCCACGAGTCTGGTCTACTGCCTCTGAAATAAAGTCAGCCGGGAACTGCTGTTCAAATAAGTCTTTATTTTCAAATGGATAATGATGCTGTGCAAATGGCATTGCTCCTGAGTCAAACCAGCAGTCAATTACTTCCGGTACTCTGTGCATTGGTTTTCCACATTTTGGACAGGTGATTGTGATTTCGTCAATATATGGTCTGTGCAGCTCAACTGTCTTAGCAGCTTCATTTCCGCTCATTTCATAGAGCTCCTGTCTGCTTCCGATAGAATGCTGATGTCCACATTCACATTCCCATACGTTTAACGGTGTACCCCAATAACGGTTACGGCTGATACCCCAGTCCTGAACGTTTTCCAGCCAGTCTCCGAAACGGCCTTTTCCAATGCTTTCCGGTATCCAGTTGATGGTATTATTGTTGCGGATTAAGTCATCTTTTACTGCAGTCATCTTAATGAACCAAGACTCTCTTGCATAGTAAATCAGAGGAGTATCACATCTCCAGCAGTGTGGGTAGCTATGCTCGAATTTCGGTGCTGAGAACAATAAGCCTCTTTCATCTAAGTCTTTTAATACTTCTGGATCTGCTTTTTTGCAGAAAGTTCCTGCCCACTTTGTTTCCTCTGTCATTTCACCCTTTTCATCTACAAGCTGAAGGAATGGCAGGTCATATTTTCTACCTACTTTACTGTCGTCTTCACCGAATGCAGGCGCAATATGAACAACACCTGTACCGTCTGTTAAAGTTACATAACTGTCGCATACTACATAATACGCTTTTTTATTCAGCTTCTTAAAATTATATAATGGTTCGTATTCCTTATATTCCAAGTCTTTTCCAACATAAGTTTCCAAAACCTCATAAGCCGGTGTGCCTTCTTCTCTTTCCAAAGAACCGAGAACCGTATCCAGAAGTGCCTCTGCCATATAATAAGTATAGCCGTCTACTGCTTTTACTTTCACATACTGCTCATCAGGATTTACACAAAGGGCAACGTTAGACGGAAGTGTCCAAGGTGTTGTTGTCCATGCCAGAATATAAGCGTCTTCGCCTACTACCTTGAAGCGTGCAACAGCGGAACGTTCTTTTACGTCCTTATAGCCCTGTGCCACTTCCTGTGCAGATAAAGGAGTTCCACAGCGAGGACAGTAAGGAACAATCTTAAATCCTTTATAAAGAAGTCCTTTGTTCCAGATTTCTTTTAATGCCCACCATTCAGACTCAATATAATTGTCATCATAAGTAACATAAGGATTATCCATATCAGCCCAGAAACCTACGGTAGAGGAGAAATCCTCCCACATTCCTTTATATTTCCAAACGCTTTCCTTACATTTATCAATAAACGGAATTAAGCCGTATTCTTCAATCTGTTCTTTTCCGTCAAGACCTAACAGCTTTTCTACTTCCAGCTCTACCGGAAGTCCGTGTGTATCCCATCCTGCCTTACGTGGAACCATTTTTCCTTTCATTGTACGGTATCTTGGTATCATATCTTTGATAACACGGGTAAGTACGTGTCCAATATGAGGTTTGCCGTTTGCAGTAGGAGGGCCGTCATAGAAAGTATAGGTTTCTCCCTTTTTCTTCTGTTCCATACTCTTTTTGAAAATATCGTTATCTTTCCAGAATTTTTCGATATTTTTCTCTCGTTCTACAAAGTTTAAATCCGTAGTGACTTTTTGATACATTGATATTCTCCTCTCTTGAATTTCTTTGCATGTATGAAAAGAGTTTTTAGTTCATAGGACTAAAAAAACTCCCGCCCTGTAACAGGACGAGAGTAAAATTCACTTCGTTATACCACCTCTTACAACATACAAAGCATTATGACTTTTATATGCGCTCCCTTTAACGGAGGAAACCCGGCATCTCCTACTTTATTCAGATAGCAACTCCGGAGTGATTTTCTTTCACCTCTACTAATATCAGGCTTCCACCATCCCTGACTCGCTGAAACTTTCGACAATCAAATACTCTCTCCATCACAGTTTTTCATATAGACTTATTATACTTAGTATCTTTCAAATTTGTCAAGGGCTAGCCCGAGATTTCTTTATAGAACAATTTGTCAAAAGCAATGATTCCTCATAGAAAAAAGACATAATTTATGATATAATTTTTAAAATACCACCCCCCTAAACAGGTAGGGAAAGGGGGGCATCATGGATTTACATCTGACATTTTATATCTCTGTTCTGGCAAGTGTAGTTGCCTACTATATTTGCAAATAGCTTGATGGAGATAAATAACTGATAGCAAGCCTAGGTCTAAGCCGCCTTCTAAATGGAATAGAACCCCCCAGAGCTGCAACTCTGGGGGAGACTGTCCGAAAACTAGGCTGAGATAGCACAACGATTGCTTCACTCTGA
>UQAX01000067.1 GCA_900539145.1 uncultured Blautia sp. | reverse complement strand
TATAAACAGCAAGACTGGTTGGGTGTTCTGTGGACAGAACTGCGGAAACTCAAGAACGTACATCCCTTTACAAACTTCCACTCTTGTTTTAGACTATATAGTACTTTGTATTTTAAAGAAAGGAATTTTAACCATTGTTTAGTAGTAAAACTCAAAACAAACAGCTTTTGTGCAACTATGGCGTTTTTATTATCAACGGCATGCTTGCATTATCTATCGGCTCTCTCCTGCCTTATATCAGAGATGCCAGAGGACTGGAATACGCCTTTTGCGGTATGATTGTCAGTCTTCACTCTGTGGGAAATCTGATTTCCAGCTTTGCCTCCGGTGCATTACCGGCTTTTCTGGGAAGGAAAAAAAGTATTCTGCTTTTTAATGCTTTCTTTGCTCTTTCCTTTTTCATTATTATCTTTTCTGATAATAATTACATGCTGGCGCTCTCCTTTTTCTTAACAGGTATGGCACGAGGAGCTACCAGCAATTTTTGTAACCAATCCATCAACGAATTAGCTCCGGGAAAAGCTTCTCTTTTAAATGGGCTTCATGCAATGTTTGCTATTGGTGCATTTACTTTTCCGCTGCTTCTCATTGCTCTTACAAAAAATAATCCTGACAACTGGATTTATGCCTGCTATTTTATGTTAATTATGGGGATTTTAAGCTGGATTATGTACTTTATTATCCCCAATTCTGAAGGTTTCACAACAGGAACAAAGAAACAAACTGCTTCCGGCTTTGCATTTTTTAAGGAACCTCTGTTTTATCTCTGTACTTTGACAATGTTTTTTTACTTATGTGCAGAACAGGGTGTTATCGGCTGGATGATTACCTATTTTAAAGACACCGGATTGCTTCCGCAGTCACTTTCACAGGCTACCGCCAGTGTTTTATGGATTATGATTTTAGCAGGAAGACTTTTAACTGCATGGCTTTCTACAAAAGTGCAGAAAGAATGGCTGCTTCTTTGTATGGGATTTGGTCTGGTAGCATTCTTCCTTTTATTATTGTTCAGCTCTACGACACCGTTTATTCTCATAGGTATTATGGGCTTTGGTTTCAGCATGGCAGGACTTTATCCTACAACTGTTTCCTTTGCAGGAAGTATTATTCAGAAGTATACCCTTGCATGGAGCTTTATCTTAACCATCGCAAGCTTAGGGGCAATTATCATGCCTTCCATTATCGGTAAAATCGCAGAAACAGCAGGAATTTACTACGGTATGCAATCGATTATCGCCGTTGTAATCATAGATTTTATTTGTATCGTTCTGCTGGTAAGCTATATTCGGAAATTAAGAAAGAAAAACATTCCGGTATAAACATTAGGTAAAATTAAAAAGGAGTTGTCGTGTTAAATCATATCCTGAATATTTATATATTTCTGGATAATGTTTAAATGACAACTCCATTTTTTATATCTTATTTTACTTCAACCAGTTCAATATGGAAATTCAATTCCTTTCCTGCCATTTCATGATTTGCATCAAAAGTAATGGTAGTCTCTGTTTTTTTTACAACACTCACCGGAAATGGCTGTCCTAACTGATTTGTCAGGTAAACACGCTGACCTGCTTCCAAATCTTCAGAGCCCGGAAGCTGTGCAATCTCAAGAGTAAAAACTGCATCCGAATCCGGCATACCATAAGCTTCTTCAGGCATTAAGTGAACATCAACACTCTGTCCCACTTCCATATCTGCTACTGCTGCATCAAACCCTTTAATCATCTGTCCCACTCCGCAAATAAATTCCAAAGGTTCGCCACGGTCATAAGAGGAGTCAAACTGTGTTCCATCATTAAATGTTCCTCTGTAATGTGTACGGCAAGTCTTACCCACATTGCGTCCTGTCAAATGCACATGTCCTCCACAAGAACCACCGCAGCTTCCACCACAGGAATGTCCGTCTTCATGACTGCCGCAGCTATGCCCTTCCTCATGATGATGGTCACAGTTTACACCGGCAGATACTAATTCACCTTCTAAATAAGCTTCCACAGCCTGATCTACATCTCCCTGCACACCTGAACACACTTCAATTCCTGCTTCTGCCAGCGCTGTCTGAGCACCGCCGCCAATACCGCCGCAAATCAACAAATCTACGGACTGATTGCCCAGAAGCTCTGCCAAAGCGCCATGTCCTGCGCCATTAGAGCTGATTACTTCGCTTGAAATCACTTGATTGTTCTCTACTTCATATACTTTAAAAAATTCTGTCTTTCCAAAATGCTGAAATATGTTTCCGTTATCATAAGTTACTGCAATTTTCATCTTTGCTGTTCTCCTTTTTCTTCATGTATATGTATCTATCCTACCATAAAATCATGCCATAATCCACCCCATCCATGTAGATAAAACAATCATAACAATAGAAAAAATAAACGAATTTACCGAAATTAAGGTTGCACGCTGATCAGAAGAAATCATTTCATTGATAAGCACGTCTGTCCTGACTTCCAGAAAATCATCAGCAAATGCTCCTACAAAACCTCCGCAAATCATGAAAGCAGGACTTTTTGTAAATGCCAAGAGAAAAGAAACTATCACAATCAAACTACTGATGAGCACAACCTTTTTATAAGAAACTGATGGAAAAAGTGATGTTGCTCTTGAACCTAAAGCAGCTCCCATCCCCATGGCAAAAAGGACCGGTCCCAGCATCCCCTGATTTAATCCTGCAAGGGGTAGCTTTGCCTGTAAAAAGAACAATACCAACGTGGAAACAGCTCCTATAATTGCATTGATTACCATAATCCTTCTCATCTTTTTATTAAGAAGTAGAAAATGCCAGCTTTCTCTGACTGTATTCACCACTCTGTCAGATACCTTTTTTTCATCTGTTTTCGTTCCTATCTCGACCTCTTTTAAACTGCATGCAATAAATAATGCTATCAAAGTAAAAAGAATATCCGCCGTATAAGCTTTTCGAAAGCCGAGAAATAATGCAAGCCCTGCACAGAGTGTGGACGTAGAATTGGCAATTCTGTAAAGCATCATATCTGTTGCTGCAAACGTATTATACTCGTTTTCTTTTCCTACCAGTTTTAAACTGTCATAAGCCAATGCCTCTCTCGTACCGGAAGCCAAATTATAGCTTAAAGCGCTAAATCCTATGGCAAATGCCGTTGCCCAAAATCCCTCTGACCAAACCATCATGACACCGGATAATAAAGAAGCAAGCTGACTCATAACCATGGTCTTTTTTCGACCGAAAACATCTGCCGCAACGCCTGACGGAATTTCAAATATACAGCTTACAATATGAAAAATACTTTCCAACATCCCAATTTCTAAAAGGGAAAATCCTCTCATCGCCAACAATGCAACCCATGATGCTCCTGCAATTTGAAAATACCCCACAGAAGTTAGTAAATATAACTTACCTATCTGCTGTCTTATATTAAATTTACGCATAAAAAAATCTCCTTTTCAAATAAATTACTTGATTAGGAGATAGTGGCTTTTTATAGTTGTCGCAATCACAAAAAACGATTTTGCCTAAAAAAGAGCGCACTATCCCTGTAAACAGCAATATAGGCACCTTTCATGAGGTGAATAGTCGTTGTTTTCCAGCTCATAGCTTGCTCCTTTCTGCAAAATCTGCTTTAAAAATTTTTTCTTATGTTACAGTATAGCAGATAATAAAAAATTTTTCCAGATTTTTTTAATTTTCATGATATTTATATTTTTTCATGTAATAGAAAAACTCCCCAAAACCGAAGTTCTGGGGAGTTGTAAAATACTGTTTGAAATTTTACTTATTCCTCTAACAAAGGCATATTGATTAATTCCTGTAACTTTTTCTGCAATACTGTTTTGTCCGGTAATTGCAGCTTATATTCAGCAACCAGCATTGGAGACATGGTTCTACTCATAGCATACTCTACAACTTCGTCATCCTTGGACGCACACAAAATCATTCCAACACTGGGGTTTTCATTGTCTTTTTTCTTTTGACGATCTAATGCTTCCAAATAGAAATCCATTTTAGAAACATATTCGGGTTTAAATTTTCCAATCTTCAACTCGAAAGCCACCAAACATTGCAAACCTCTATGGAAAAATAATAAATCAATTCGAAAATCTTCTCCACCTACTTGTACTCGATATTCCTCATCAATAAATGTAAAGTCCTTACCCACTTCCAAAATAAATTCTTTCATATTTTGAATAAGACCTTTTCTTAAATCCGACTCTTTGAAATTCTTTGGCAAATCAAGAAACTCAATAATGTACGAGTCCAAAAATGGATTTTCTTTTAATCCTTTTATTGGTTCCGGCAAAAGTTTTTCTTTAGAGAGCATATAGCGCTCATAATAACCACTATTAATCTGACGTTCTAGTTCCCTTTTTGAATAGTTCTCTTTAATACATAACCTCATATAAAATTCTCGCTCTACGTCCGATTTGCATCCTGACATAATCAATAGATGGTTTGACCAACTTAATTGTGTCAACAGTGGTGACACAATTGCGTTATCCCTATAAAGTTCATAAAACTGTTTCATCCTATAAAGACCTCGCCGATTAAACCCTCTAATTCCCGGAAACATTTCTTGTATTTCTTTAGAAATCATATCTATATATTTATCTCCAAAAGTGGCTTTCATAGACTCAATACTTAAATATTCTCCTACTAACCAATACATACGAATAAGTTCTTCATTCACTTTTCTCAAAGCATTATTTCTTGATGTTTCTATGATTTCTATTAACTTTCCTGACAGAAGTATATCATGTGCCATCTCGCCCTCTCCTTTCATAAATTTGTGTCACCAGCGGGGACACAAATTCATATATCTCATTAATAGATTATACCATTATCTTCGTCTAAAATACATGCAAAAAACCTCCCAAGACCGAAATCCTGAGAGGTTCGTAAATACTGTTTGAAATTGTCTGTCCCAAAGGGAAGATTATCTCTTGCTGAACTGAGGCGCACGACGAGCTGCTTTGAGACCGTATTGCGCGAGTTTTTGAGCTGTTTTCCCTTGATATTCCGGGCTTTTCCGGCTTTCCGCCTCTCAGTTATCCGGTATGCGGACCATAAAAAACGGCCTTTTTTCATTCAGCGACAGGCTGATGAAACGCACCATTTACTACCCCAAACAACTCTTCTGGTTTATTGTACTTCACTTTTGCATAAATGTCCATAGTTGTTTTGCTGTTTTCATGTCCGGCAAGGTATTGTACTGTCTTTGGATCAACGCCCGCATAGAGAAGATTGGTGATGTAAGTGTGCCGTAGCTGATGGGGTGTCACATCGAAGTCCAGCGTATATTTGATTTTGGGTTGATTCTTCTGGGTCATACCCAGCGTTGGAGTAACCGTATATTTGATACTCTCCCCATTTACATACTTATAATAGTTCCGGGGCTTAGTGGAGCGGACAACTACATACTGCCACACTCTTTGAAACTGCGAAGCAGCCAGCGGCTCCCCTTTGCTGTCAGCAATCACATAATCTGATATGGAATTTTCTTTCGCTTCTCTCAGACACTCTACCAAACACTTTGGTATCGGAATATCCCTTTTTGCTGCCGGAGTTTTTAGCACCGTAGAAATCACGGGTCTGTTATGCTCTGTACGCCAAGCCCGCCTTACCGATAGATAAGGTGTATCCTCGTCCAAAAATACACAATCCCATTGCAGTGCAAGAATTTCTTCCCGGCGCAGACCGGAATACAAACCGAGCATAATAAACAAATATGGAGGAAGCCCCTTGACTGTATCCAGAAGCACGGCTACCTGCTGATCTGTCAATGCCTCCTTCTTTTTTGTCGGTTTTCCGCCTTTACCGGATATTCCTGCACAGGGGTTGTGTTCAAGGATTTGGTTTCGCTCTGCCGTATAAAAAATGCACTTGAGCAGCATATTGACCTTATTGTATAAGCCTTCTGATTTCTTTGACAATGGAACAAGAGCCAGCCGAATATCGTCAGCAGTCACTTCTTCCATATACATCTCTCCCAGGGGTTTGATGATATAGTTTGTCATATCCCTCGTATAACCTCTGAGTGTAGACGCAGACACCTTTGCCGACTGCATCAGCAGCCACTTCTCTCCATACTCGGCTACTGTCGGGTGCTGCCGGTGAAAGATAATTTCTTCCACCTGCTTCCGAGCCTCTAACTGCTTCTCATACAATTCTTCACAAGTAGCGGCATACAAACTCAACTCTTTGCCATCTGCATCCGTAATCCTGGTTCTGTAATACTGGATTCCTTTCAATGTAATGGTCCCGTACTTCGGGATCTGTGTTTTCTTTTTTGCCATCTTTGATCGTCCTTTCTTGATAATGTGTAGTCTCCGTATCTACACTCTCTTTTTATCAGAAAGCCTCGATTTAATCAAAGATACGGCTGAGGTAAAACAAAGAGCGAGACATCCTTGCCTCGCTCCTGCTTCATTTCCTATTTGTTATTACTGTGCTGCATCCCAGCTTGCAAACGCACAGCTCATTGATCTGACCAGCTCATCTGGTCTGTTGTACTTAACCTTTGCATAAATGTCCATGGTAATCTTGCTGCTTTCATGGCCTGCCAGGTATTGAACCGTTTTGGGATCTACCGACGCATGAATAAGATTGGTGATGTAAGTATGCCGCAACTGATGGGGTGTTACCTCAAAGTCCAGACTGTAAACCACTTTTCCGTTATGAGCGGCCTTTTCTCCCAAGACAGGTGTGACAGTATGCTTTACTCTTTTTCCATCTTCATACCGATAATAGCTCCGCTCCTTGACCGTTCTCGTAACAATATACTGCCACAGCCGCTTAAACTGCGTATAGGACAACGGTTCGCCATCCCGGTTTGAAACTACATATTCCGAAGTCGAAGTTTCCTTTGCTGCTTTCAAGCACTCGGCCAAACAAACAGGGAGGGGGATATTTCTCTCCGCAGCCTTGGTTTTCAATTCATCCGAAATCACCGGTCTGTTATGTTCGGTGTGCCATGCCCGTCTTACCGTCAGATATGGAGTATCTGTATCCAGATATACTGAATCCCATTGCAGTGCAAGAATTTCTTCCCGCCGTAGCCCTGCATATAAACCAATCATGACAAAGACATAAGGCGGCAAATCTCGGATAGCATCCAAAAGGCGCACTGCCTGTTCATCTGTCAAAGCCTGACGATCCTCTTGTGGAACACCGCCACCTTTTGTTGTCAGATAAATCGTTGGGTTATGGTCAATAATCCTGCTTTCCATCGCTGCGCGAAAGATAGACTTGTAAAGGATTACCACAGATTTATAAACCGATGCAGATTTCTTGGAAACCGGAACAAGGGCAAGCTGAATATCATCCAGGCTAACCTCGCCCATCCGTTTATCTCCCAATTCCGCTATAATATGTCGCCTGACCTTTGAAGTGTAATCCGTCAAAGTAGTGGCTCGTACATGACCCGACTGCATCAGCAGCCACTTTTCACAATACTCTGCAACTGTGGGCGTTTTCCGATGAAAAGTAGCATTCTCAATCTGTTCCAACGCAAGAGTTTCTTTGTTATATAGTTCTTCAGGTGTTTTTGCGTAGAGAGCTACGAGCTTTCCATTCGCATCTTTGATTCTGGTCCTATAATATAGGACACCTCTTTTCATAACTGTGCCATATTGGGGAAGCATTATTTTTCTATTTGCCAATTCCTCCACCTCCTAAAAAAGATCTCCAGCGCTGTACCTT
>UQAX01000066.1 GCA_900539145.1 uncultured Blautia sp. | reverse complement strand
TTGTGTGGGCTATTTTCATTCATTGTTCCAACAAAAGTCGGAATTTCCTATTATAGAACAAAAAAGACCTTGAAGCTCTGATTTCTCAAAGTTCAAGGTCTCATTTTATGCTTGGACACTTTCACGCTTTCGCATGAATTAAATAAATTTTTTCACCTTTTGTGAATTATTTTGCATTGATAGCAGCCTGAGCAGCAGCTAAACGAGCGATTGGTACACGGAATGGTGAACAGGAAACGTAGTCTAAACCAATCTTATGGCAGAATTCTACAGAACTTGGATCTCCACCGTGTTCTCCACAGATACCGATGTGTAATTTTGGATTTACAGGTTTACCTAATTTAATAGCTGTTTCCATTAATTTACCAACACCGATCTGGTCTAATTTAGCAAATGGATCGTTTTCAAAGATTTTTGCATCATAGTAAGCTTCTAAGAACTTACCAGCATCATCACGAGAGAATCCATAAGTCATCTGTGTTAAGTCGTTTGTACCGAAGCAGAAGAAGTCAGCATCTTTAGCGATTTCATCAGCTGTTAATGCAGCTCTTGGGATTTCGATCATTGTACCAACTTCGTAGTGTAATTCAATACCAGCTGCTGCGATTTCAGCGTCAGCTGTTTCAACAACGAATTTCTTAACATAAGCTAATTCTTTTGTATCACCAACAAGTGGGATCATGATTTCTGGGCAAACGTTCCAGTCAGCATGAGCTTTCTGTACGTTGATTGCTGCACGGATAACAGCTTTTGTCTGCATCTTAGCAATTTCTGGATAAGTAACTGCAAGACGGCATCCACGATGTCCCATCATTGGGTTGAACTCATGAAGAGAATCGATGATTGCTTTAATCTGTTCAACTGTTTTACCCTGAGCATCAGCTAATTTTTTGATGTCTTCTTCTGTTGTAGGAACGAACTCATGTAATGGTGGATCCAGGAAACGAATAGTAACTGGGTTACCTTCAAGAGCTTCGTATAATTTTTCGAAATCTCCCTGCTGTTCTGGAAGGATTTTTTCAAGAGCAGCTTCTCTTTCTTCTACTGTTTCAGAACAAATCATTTCACGGAATGCGTCAATTCTGTCACCTTCGAAGAACATGTGCTCTGTACGGCAAAGACCGATACCTTCTGCACCAAGCTCACGAGCTTTGATAGCATCTGCCGGAGTATCAGCATTTGTACGAACTTTCATTGTTCTGTATTTATCAGCCCATCCCATAATTCTTCCGAATTCACCAGCGATTGTAGCATCTACTGTTGG
The DNA here is from genome assembly GCA_900539145.1 of uncultured Blautia sp. Classification (GTDB taxonomy): domain Bacteria; phylum Bacillota; class Clostridia; order Lachnospirales; family Lachnospiraceae; genus Blautia. The sequence goes on along the minus strand of UQAX01000066.1, from coordinate 7,450 downwards.
GATAATTCCATCATAGATAGCACCTGTAGAACCATCCAGAGAAATGCTGTCTCCTTCATGGAATTCTTTACCAGCTAATGTAAATTTCTTGTTTGCTTCATCCATTGTGATATCACCACAACCGGATACACAGCATGTTCCCATACCACGAGCAACTACTGCTGCGTGAGATGTCATACCACCACGAACTGTCAGGATACCCTGAGCGCTCTTCATACCTGTGATGTCTTCTGGTGATGTTTCCAGACGAACAAGGATAACTTTTTCTCCTCTTGCAGCCCATTCAACAGCGTCATCAGCTGTGAATACGATTTTACCGCAAGCAGCTCCCGGAGATGCTCCAAGTGCTTTGGACATTGGTGTTGCAGCTTTTAAAGCAGCAGCATCAAACTGTGGGTGAAGCAGTGTATCTAAGTTACGTGGATCGATCATTGCAACTGCTTCTTCTTCTGTTCTCATACCTTCGTCTACAAGGTCACAAGCGATTTTCAGAGCAGCCTGAGCTGTTCTCTTACCGTTACGTGTCTGTAACATATATAATTTACCGTGTTCTACTGTAAATTCCATATCCTGCATATCTCTGTAATGTGTTTCCAGAGTTTTGCAAACTTCTTTGAACTGAGCAAATGCTTCTGGGAATTTCTGTTCCATTTCTGAAATGTGCATTGGAGTACGAACTCCGGCAACAACGTCTTCACCCTGTGCATTTGTCAGGAATTCTCCGAACAGACCATTTTCACCTGTTGCTGGGTCACGAGTAAATGCAACACCTGTACCACAGTCATCACCCATGTTACCGAATGCCATCATCTGTACGTTAACAGCTGTACCCCAAGAATATGGGATATCGTTGTCACGACGATATACGTTAGCACGTGGGTTGTCCCAAGAACGGAATACGGCTTTAACAGCTCCCATTAACTGCTCTTTAGCATCTGCTGGGAATTCTTCACCGATTTTTTCTTTATATTCAGCTTTGAACTGTCCAGCCAGAGTTTTTAAATCTTCTGCTGTAAGTTCAACGTCAAGAGTAACACCCTTTTCTTCTTTCATTTTGTCGATAAGTTCTTCGAAGTATTTCTTACCAACTTCCATAACTACGTCAGAGTACATCTGGATAAATCTTCTGTAACAATCCCATGCCCAACGAGCATTTCCTGATGCTGCTGCCAGAGTTTCAACAACTTCTTCATTTAAACCAAGGTTCAGGATTGTATCCATCATACCCGGCATAGAAGCTCTTGCTCCGGAACGAACAGATACAAGAAGTGGATTTTCTTTATCTCCGAATTTCTTTCCTGTTACTTCTTCCATTTTAACGATAGCTTCCATGATCTGTTCCATGATTTCATCGTTAATCTTTCTTCCATCTTCATAGTACTGAGTACAAGCATCTGTTGTAATTGTAAATCCCTGTGGTACTGGAAGACCTAATTTTGTCATCTCAGCAAGGTTCGCACCTTTACCACCGAGAGTGTTTCTCATGGATGCGTCACCTTCGGTGAACATATAAACCCATTTTGCCATTTTGAACATTCCTCCTAAATGTAGATACTTGAAAAATAAACTTTTCGTTTTTATTTTTCTCGATGTGGGCGAAATGTACCCGCACACAATATATTTTAACATAAGAAGTAAGATAGTCAAGCAAGAATATTTAAAAAATCCGCAGATTTTAACAACACTTTCCACATTTTTATTAGTATAACTGCCTGAATATCTCTTTTTTCAATGATTATTCAACTCTTTTGTAGTTTACATATCTCCATGTCCCCGGTTTTCCATAGTAAATCTGAAATCCATCTCGTCCTGTCATGTTGATAAAATTAGGGTCATATACATATGTAGCTCCATCGATAACAATTTCACACCATCCATGAATACCGAGTTTTCCACTCTTTAAAATCACTTCTCCTTCAATAAAATATGACTCATATCCCAACAAACGTGCCATATAGCAGAATGTTGATGCCATAACATAACAGTTACCCTTATGATTGTCAAAGCCATAATCTGCATACCATACAGAGTGAATGTCATTTTCTTTTGGGCCGACTCCTAATTTGTGAATTCCATAATAAGTAATATCCGAAGACCAGTCAAAAGCTGTACGCAAATCCCAGCCGATTTCATTTAGATTTTCATAAGCTTTCTTTATAACAACTGCTGTTTCGCCTTCTACTTTTCCATCTTTTCCAATAGGAAGATTTCCTCCATTAAAGTTATAGTTTTGATTAGCCACCATAGCTCCGTTGTTTTTCAGCATATAGATGTCATCCCCCATAACCTGAAGACCTGTAAGCATAATTCCGTCTTCGCCCAAGTTGTAATACTTTCCGTCAATCAATTCCCAGCCTTTTTTCATAGCTCCATCTTTTTCTGTTCCGAGATAATACCAATATCCGCCTAAAGACTGCCAGCCGGTAAGCATGGCTCCATCTTCACCAAGATTGTAATAGGCTCCGTTTATATACTCCCAACCTTTTTTCATGACTCCGTCGTTTTCTGTTCCCAGATAATACCAATTCTCGCCTAAAAACTGCCAGCCGGTAAGCATGGCTCCATCTTCACCAAGATTGTAATAGGCTCCGTTTATATACTCCCAACCTTTTTTCATGACTCCGTCGTTTTCTGTTCCCAGATAATACCAATTCTCGCCTAAAAACTGCCAGCCGGTTGTCATTGCTCCGGACTCATTCATATAGTACCAGTTTCCATCAATAAGCTGCCAGCCGGTCTGCATATATCCTTCTTCATCAAACCAATACCATTGCTCGTTTATATATTCCCACTGTTTCATCGGATACTGTCCATTTTTATACTGGTACCACCAACCCTTATCATTCTTCTGCCATAGCCCTTTTTTATAATAACTTTCCAACGGCTCTGTTCTGGGTGTAATATACTTTGTATAATCTTTATATCCGAAGTTAATATCTACATTTCCTTTTACACCGTCAATCCGCCCTGTGTCACAGCACTGCCAGATTTGTCTTTCAATATTTGGATTTATCACTGCATTATATCTGGCAATCCATTTTTCTACATCTCCCAAAAGTGACCAATCTATATAATTCAAATACCAGTTTTCATTGGCGTAAACCATAGGAGTATAACCTGCTGACGCTACCTCGTCCGCAAAAGCTCTTGCTATTTTTCCCAGTTCTTCCTTGCTTAAATTCTCCTGAACCTTATCTTCCAAGTCAATGGCTACAGGGTAAGAGACCTTATATCCCTTTAAATTTTCAATTACAAATTCTGCGTCACGAACTGCCTCTGCTTCATTTACCGCTTTACTATAATAATATACCCCTACCGGAATTTGAACCTTTTCAGCTTCCTTCATATTTCTCTGATAATATTTATCTAACTGATTGGTATTATATCCCAATCTAATCATGGAAAACTCAAACCCGTCATTTTTCACTGCCTGCCAGTCAACTTTCTCCTGCCATGCGGACACATCAATACCTTTTAATGTGCCTTCTTCGTATGTATTGTCATCTATCCAATACCCTTTACTATTGAAATAATACCACTTGCCGTCTATCTTTCTCCATGAAGTCTGAGGATAAGTTCCATCACTGTATTCATACCACTTGCCCTGCTCGTTTTCTTTCCACTCACCTGTAAGTTTTCCTCTTTCCCCGCTGTAAAATTCAATGTTTTCTTCCAACACTCTTTCTTCTTTCAAAGAAGAGCCTGCTGTTTCTGTCTCAACTTCTGCATAAACCGGTACTGCCATAAAAAAAGCACTTGCAAGAATTCCTGCCCCCAGCATTTTCACAATTTTTTTCATCATTCACCTTTATCTTTCTATAAAATTTAAAAGAAAATACTGAAAACCATAAAATTCATGGTAACAATATCTTCTTTTATTTTAGCCTATATGCATCACTTGTCAAACAAAATTCTAATCAACTCTTTTGTAATTTGAATATCTCCATGTACCGGACATTCCATAATAAATCTTAAAGCCGTTTCTCCCAGTATTATTTGTAAAATCCGGATCAAATACATATGTAAATCCATCTATTACAATTTCACACCAGCCATGAGGTCCTAAGCCTCCGCTTACAAGTGGTACTTGTCCTTCTACATAATAAGTTTCATAGCCTAAAAGACGTGCCATATAACAAAATGTAGATGCCATGACATAACAATTTCCTTTTTTATTGTCAAAGCCATAATTTCCATACCATACAGAATGAATATCATTCTTTGCAGGGCCAATACCATAATTCTGCATACGATAATACTGCATTCCGGCAGACCAGTTAAAGGCTTTGCGCAAATCCCAGCCAACTTCATTTAATTTCTGGTATGCCTTTTTTAAAACAGAAGCTGTCTTTTCCTCTACTCGTCCGTCTTTTTCAATCGGAAGTTTTCCTCCGTTGAAGCTATAGCTTGTATCCGCCAACATGACGCCATTGCTCTTTAACACATAAATGTCATTATTGATTACCTGCATTCCGGTAAGCATAATTCCATCTTCGCCAAGATTGTAATACTCTCCGTCTACCTGCTCCCAGCCCTTCTTCATAGCTCCGTCATTTTCTGTTCCCAGGTAATACCAATATCCACCTAAAGACTGCCAGCCTGTAAGCATAGCTCCATCTTCGCCAAGATTATAATATTTTTCATGAATCAATTCCCAGCCTTTTTTCATGGCTCCGTCATTTTCTGTTCCCAGATAATACCAATATCCACCTAAAGACTGCCAGCCTGTAAGCATGACACCTTCTTCACCGAAATTGTAATAATCTCCATGAATCAATTCCCAGCCTTTTTTCATGGCTCCGTCATTTTCCGCTCCCAGATAATACCAACTTCCTTTCAAAAATTGCCAGCCTGTAAGCATAATCCCATTTTCACCAAGATTATAATAAATGCCATTAACATTTTCCCAGCCTTTTTTCATGGCTCCATCGCTTCCGAACCAATAATAGTTCCCTTCAATTATCTGCCAATCTTCTGCCATATATCCATCTTTATTAAAATGATATCTGCTCCCATTTATTTCTTTCCAACAGTCCTTCAGAAAATTGCCATTTTCATCAATATACTGCCAGCCATTTTCATCAGACTTCCAGCCATGAATATCTTCCGGTTTCGGAGTAATATCTTCACTCCATTCTTCCTCCTGAATGGCAGTTTCTTCTACAGCTGATACAGTAAAACTGCTGCATAAAATCCCCAATGACAATACCATTGCACATAATATTTTTCTCTTCATAAATTTCACCATATTTTTATAGTTTAATAGAATAATCCATCATCTAAACAACCTTCTCCACCGCCTGATTGTGGCACTTCCGGTTCGGGCTGTGGTTCTGGTTCCGGTTCAGGCTGTGGCGCCGGTTTAGGCTGAGGTTTTGATTGTGACTGTGTCTGCTTCTGCTGTGCCTCTTTTGCTGCCTGCTCTGCCGCTGCTTTTTCCTGCGCTTCTTTTGCCGCCTGTTCTGCTGCTGCTTTTTCCTCTGCTTCTTTCGCTGCCTGCTCTGCCGCTGCTTTTTCTTCTGCTTCTTTTGCTGCCTGTTCTGCTGCTGCAGCTTCTTCTGCTTCTTTCTGAGCTTTCACTGCCTCTTCTGTTTCTTTTGTATTTTGTTCTTCCTTTGTCGAAACGCTTTCATACATTAAATAAGCAGTCTCTTCTTCAAAACAAATCGTTCCCTCTTTCATATCCTGAAAGGGAAAACCATGTAAAATGGCTGCGGTGTCATCTGCAAAAGTCAGTTGTATATCATACCCTTGAATAAGCAATTTTGCATCTTCACTGGTTTCTGCCGCTATTTCTGCTGCCTCTTCAAACTTATAACAGAAATATCTCTTTTCATCAATTTGATAGATATCTGCTTCTGCCAACAGGTTTTCTCCAAATTCTGTTTCTTCGCTCTTTTTAACAGCTATGCCTTTAATATCTTTTCCTGTCTTATTTTCTAATATAATCTTACTGCTTCCTTCTTCCTCAGTTCCAATGAACTTCAGTTCTTCTTCCTTCTTTTCTTCTGTTTGTTCTACCTTTTCAGGTTCTTTTTTTGCTTCTGTTTCTTTCTGACAACCGGTTAAAAGCAATCCCGTCGAAAGAGCTAATACCAGCATCATGACAATCTTTCTTTTCACTGCTCTTTTCTCTCCTTGTACCTTAAAATTTTTGTTCTATGTTAATTATAATATTCCACGTAATACCGGTATTTTTTTTAATATGTAAACAAGAAGCCACGACAGAGTTGTTATAGATAATACCAACGCTAGAATACATAACCAACCACCATGTTCAAATGGATTTAATCCCATCTGTTTAAACACAAAACGTACAAAAATCATGTGTATTAAATAAATACCAAAACTGTTTTCATCAATTTTTATCAATAGCCTATTAAATAATCTAATTTTATTTTCCTTTATTTTCACAAAAAACATAAAAATTCCACATGACTGTATTATGACAAAGATGGAACTATATCCAACTAAAATCCGAAGATCATCTGCTACTCCTGCCCAGCTTACCCAGCTGACAATACTGATAAAAACCGTACCTAGCCCCGCTGCCACAATTCCTGTTCTATTTTTTTCATGTCTATATGTCCACAAATAATATCCTGCAAAAAAATAAAATGGATATATTGTAGATACATGAATATAAAATCCAACCTGAATGTTCCAACTATTTAAGACTGGTATGACAGATAAAAAAACCACATATAAAACCAGCAAATACTGTAATTCTGTCTGACTGCTTGCATTTACAATCTTCTTATAAAATGGAAGCAGAAGATATAATCCAATCAGACAATATAGATACCAAATATGAGACCATGATTTTCCTGTAAATATTTCTGACATCTGTTTCAAAAACACTATCATACTCGGAGCTTCCGGTCCGAAAAAAGTATCTATAACCGAAAAAACAGACACAAATATTATGATTGCCAGTAAAATTCTCCCAATATATTTTGTAAACAGCTTATGATAAGATATCTCTTTCTGCTTATTCAACAGCAAGGCTCCAGTAACCATTAAAAAGCAAGGAACTGCCCACATAAGATTATCAATCATAATACGATAACTTATTAGTTGATCAGAAGTAACTGTTTTTCCATGTATTCCCACTGCAGTAAAAATTGTATGAAGACATATAATTGCTATGCAAGATACCGCCCTGATATATGAAAATTGGTTCATTCGATTATTTTTCTTTTCCATTTTTCTTCTCCGTCTTTTGTATTGATATAAAATGCATTTTCTATAAAAAAAGCTATTGTAAAAAGTGACTTTCAACTTCCCCTACTTTTTTCACAACAGCTCCTGCTTTTATGTTCGCACAGCGGATTTGTATTGTATCAGATTTCTTGTTCACCTTTCGATAACGGAAACTTGTCATCCCCCATCAAATCATTGAATTCACTGGTTTTTTTCTTGTTTCCATAGTTAAAAAACTTCTTAAAAC
>UQAX01000065.1 GCA_900539145.1 uncultured Blautia sp. | reverse complement strand
GCTCCAGTGTATCCCTGCGGATAATGGTCTTACGTCCGACTTTCAGAACAGGCAGTTTGCCCCAGTCCACCAGTTTTCGCATTGTGTTCCTACCGATACCCGTACATTCTGCTGCTTCCTCGATAGTTAAACCCATTTTAATTGCTGTCATTATACATCTCTCCTTTCAAAATACTCATTTTGCAACCCTGCAATTATCATTATACTTATTTCGCTATTTCTTGTCAACTTATTTTACAACCCATTAAGATTGTTTTTTAACTTTTATCGAGAAAATAGTTGCAAAATAGGTTTTGATATGCTATACTTGTATTCGTCAGGAGGTGAAAACCTTGAAAAAAGAAATTACATTCACCGCAAAACAGGTTGGTGAACGAGTGAAAGAACGTCGAACAGAATTGAATCTTACAATGCCGGAACTCGGCAAGCGTATCGGAGTGAACAAGTCAACGATACAGAGATACGAAGCAGACGGCGTAGACCCAAAGAGAACAATGATTATCAATGGACTTGCAGAAGCACTGCTTACCACTCCTGAATGGCTCACAGGTCTTTCAGAAGATAAGGAATATGACAGCAGAACGCTTTGTGAAAAGGACTTGGAAGAACATATCAAGAAGTACATTGATACAGTGTCTACGGTTGTGAATGGCGAACCGCACCAACAGCTCCTTACCACATTTCTCGGAAAGATGATTGATTTGTATTCCGTTCTCTGCTACCACTTCTCCGACGCTATGGCAGAGGTTGACCGTGTGGCAGAAGATGAAGGACTGAAACAGTCTCTCCGCAGATATGCGATTGAATCGGGAGCGATTACAGAGCGAGTTTACCATAAAGAAATGGAAGCACCGATTGAGGATATGAAACGATTCTTAGACGGAATTTTACATATCTACGATGAAGGACGCACCGCTGTAAAGATGGGTGACCTTTTCGGGATAGTAGCGGAAGCCGAAGCAAGGCTTGCCGAAAAAGAATAATTCCGTGGCTCTTTGACAATGAAAAAAGCCGATTAAACAATCGGCGGATGTGACACTATTTACTTTACGCACACCATACGTCACAGTTCCGATTGCCACGGATAGAAAGGAGACTATTTATCAATGGCAAAAGGATCTGTAAGAAAAAAGGGCAAAAAATGGTACTACCGCTTCTATGTAGAAGATGAAAGCGGAAAGATGGTACAGCGTGAGTTTGCAGGCACAGAAAGTAAATCCGAGACGGAAGCATTGCTCCGAAAAGCAATGGAGGACTACGAAGCGAAGAAGTTTGTGGCAAAGCCTGAGAACACCACTGTGGGTATGCTGCTTGATATGTGGGTGGAAGAAGAACTGAAACCCGGCAATCTGAGCAACGGTACAGTAATGGCGTATATGGGAACAGTGAGCAGGATAAAGAAATATCCTATCGGAGACAGAAAGCTGAAAACGGTCACTGCGGAACATTTACAGGCATTTATGGACGTCCTTACTTTCGGAGGACAAAACCCTGACGGAACGACAGCAAAGGCACTCAGCAAAGGGTATCTGAGACTGTTCTCAGCAGTATTGCAGGGAGCGTTCCGATTTGCGGTATTCCCGAAGAAACTGATTTCCTTTAATCCTATGCAGTATGTGGTATGGAGAGGAAAGAAAGAGGAATACGAACTGTTTGCAGACGAGAACGGCGAAGTTGACAATGCTCCTACCATTGACCATCAGCAGTTTCTGATGTTGGAGGACTTTCTGAAAAAGAAAGACAATCCTGCGTTGCTCCCGATGCAGATAGCCTATTACACAGGACTTCGTATCGGAGAAGCGTGTGCATTGACTTGGCAGGACATCAACCTTGACGGACAGTACCTTACAGTACGACGCAGTATGCGATACAACGGGCAAAGGCACAAGACAGAGATAGGTGCTACCAAACGCAAGAAAGTCCGTACCGTGGACTTCTGCGACACTCTGGCAGATATTCTCAGAAAGGCAAAGACGGAACAGCACAAGAACCGCTTCAAGTATGGAGACCTCTATCACCTCAACTACTACAAAGAGGTCAAAGAGAAAGACCGTACTTACTATGAAGTCTACAGCCTGCCGAGAACGGATGAAGTTCCAGACGGGTACAAAGAAATATCATTTGTCTGCCTGAGACCTGACGGAGCATACGAGTCACCGAGTACAGTTGGTGTTATGACAAGGTCGGCAAAAAAGAAACTGGAAGGATTTGAAGATTTCCATTTTCATATGCTGAGACACACATTCACAAGCAATCTGCTCTCCAACGGTGCAGCACCAAAGGATGTGCAGGAACTGCTCGGACACTCTGATGTAAGTACCACAATGAACATCTACGCTCACTCTAAGAGGGAAGCGAAACGAACTTCCGCAAGACTGCTTGATAAGGTGGTCGGGGAAGCCTAAACAAAAAGTTTCCCTTGTTTCAGCTCATAAGGGCAAAAACAAGGGAAAATGCATAAGGTAAGAACATTAAAATGCCGATTTTCCTTGAAAATACAAGGGTTTCGGAGGATTAAATAGATAAATAGAAAATTGTTGATTTTAATTTTATTCATGATAAACTACTGATAAATGTGTCTAAATAACGGATAAAACGCAGTTCCACCTATCCAAATGTTTAATATCTGCTTTTAAAATCAACTTCAATTTATCTAATCTTGTTCTTTTTTAAGTCCTGGCAACATTCTAAAATTTCAGTCCATGCTCCCATATTCCTTTTGCAAATAATACAATAGGAGATTTCAATCTACGCTCCCGTGAAGGGAGCAACACCAGACGGAAAATGTATATGGATATATTACAGAGATTTCAATCCACGCTCCCGCGAAGGGAGCGACTAGAGTATTTTATAATGTGCTACTTGCTATTGCAATTTCAATCCACGCTCCCGCGAAGGGAGCGACATTATCGTATATTCCTTTGCTCATTCCTTCCATATTTCAATCCACGCTCCCGCGAAGGGAGCAACTGGAACGTTCTGAAGCCATTGCAAAGGATATAGAATTTCAATCCACGCTCCCGCGAAGGGAGCGACCAGACAGCGTACTGGAAAACGGAGATACTACACAATTTCAATCCACGCTCCCGCGAAGGGAGCGACATATTCTCCACAAGTAACCAATGCAGGTGCTTTAATTTCAATCCACGCTCCCACGAAGGGAGCGACAATGTAAGGTAAGACTGGGTGGAATTGACGATTATAATTTCAATCCACGCTCCCACGAAGGGAGCGACAATGTAAGGTAAGACTGGGTGGAATTGACGATTATAATTTCAATCCACGCTCCCACGAAGGGAGCGACAAAAGATGAGCCAACAAAAGAAGATACAGACAAATTTCAATCCACGCTCCCACGAAGGGAGCGACTGTTCCGGCACGAACCTTGGAGAATGGATGGTACATTTCAATCCACGCTCCCACGAAGGGAGCGACTGATGGCAAATAAGAATATTGAAGACGTTTCATTTATTTCAATCCACGCTCCCACGAAGGGAGCGACGTACCCGCTCCCAATATTGTTGTAAAGCCACTCATATTTCAATCCACGCTCCCACGAAGGGAGCGACAGCAATTTTATCCAATTTTACATCTTATATTTTTCAATTTCCATTAATCTTTACCAATATTTTCCTTCTCATTTTCTATTTTTAACCATCTCCCTATAACTTTTGTACATTTTTTCTGGTGCGAGTCTCCTTACACTACCGTGTCCACTTGCCATTCGCACAACAATCATATAATAAGAACATCATCTACTGAGATTCCGTTATCAACACCAACATGCTCTATCTTTGTTTTATATTGATTTCCTAAATAATAAAATCTCAAACTATCGACTTCCTCATCAATAATATCCAACAATTTTGATTTAAGCATAGTACATTGTGCATTATCTAAAATACACTCAAATACAGAATTCTGCACTCTTCTTCCATAATTTACACATTGCTTTGCAACTTTGCGCAATCTTCTTTTTCCATCTGCTGTTTCTGTATTTACATCATATGTAATCAATACTAACATACCAAACTCCCTCTCTCATTTCCAAAGAAATACCGGATAGCTGTCTAAATCACCTCTTAGATACCTTGCCAAAAGCATAGCTTGCACATAAGGAACCATACCCCATTCTATTTTTTCTTTAAGATATGGATGTGTTAAAGTTTCTTTCTTTTTATTCTGCCACTCAATCAACAATTTTTTTCTTAAGTCGTCACTCATAAGCACAGCGCCATTTTCTTTTTTCACAAAGTTCTTACCTGTAATAATCTTCTTATTAATTAGTGACAAAACAAATCGATCTGCCAAAACCGCTCTTAGTTCTTCAATTAAATCCAGAGCTAAGGATGCCCTGCCCGGACGTTCCGTATGCAGATAACCCATATAAGGATCCAAACCAACACTCTCAAGAGCTGCAACAATCTGATTTGTTAATAATGTATATACAAAAGATAATAATGCGTTTACATTATCCACTGGCGGTCTTTTATTTCTTCCAGCAAATTTAAACTCCTTTTTCTGCTGCAATATTAATTGATCAAACACCCCAAAATAAATTTGTGCAGCTTCCCCTTCATATCCTCTCAGTTGTTCTTTCGACTGACTATTTTGAATGTACTTCAATGATTTTTTCAAATATTCCGATGCCGACTTTACCCGTTCTACGTCAATCTGAAGGCTATGGTCTCGAATAGCCCTTTCTAACACCCATCTTGCATTATACACTTTTCCTAGAATACAATTCTTAGCTATTTCTAAACTTTGCCCTTCATATTGAGTGCTTGCGTATTGCTGCTTTCTTAATACAACATTTCCTTTTACCTTCCCTGTTACTCTGGCCAAAAATTTCCCTTGAGGTGTCATGTAGCACAGAGAAATATTCCTATCTACACATGCTCCCATAAGTGCAGGACTTGTTCCCCTATACCCGAAAGAAACAATTCCTTCCAAATTATGCAAAGGCAATCGTCCCACTTCTGTTTTTTCTTCAAAAACCACAATATTCTCTCCATCTAATGCCAAATAACTATTCTCAGAAGTCACATACAGTGTATTTAATAACTTCTTCATTCCAATTCCTCCCCCAGCATCTGGGTAATATAACTTTTTACAGTTCCTGATTTTCCTAGCTTAGGTAAACAAATCTCCTTAAGAGAGCATGCATTACATGCTTTGCTGTATTTTACCTTTGGTGTATATTTTCTGTCAAAATATTGATGCATTTCTTGAAACATCTGTATGACTTCTTGCCGTAGATCCTCTGTGATTTTTACAATTTCACGCCTTCTTGTTTCTCCATAAAATAAAGCGCCCTCACAAATTTCTGTAGAAAACATTTCCTCTAAGCACAATACTTGGGCTACAAGCTGAAGTTTATCTTCTTCCGTAATTTTAGGTTTTCCTTTTTTATATTCAATAGGATAAACCGAAAATGTACCTCTGTGACCATAAAGTTTAATTCCATTGTCACATCTTTGAAATTCAACCACATCACATTCTCCACTGACACCCATTATTCTTGAAGCAATCGGAAGAGATCTTACCACTAATAAGTCTTTTCTTTTTTCCACAAGATAAGGATCATGTGCTTTCTTATGCATCAATTCTCCTACAACTGTATGCACATTTTCTGCCCATTGTTGTTCAATATGAATTAGAGCCCATTGTCTTCTACAAAATTTAAAATGTTGAATACCTGATAACATCAAATAATTATCTTCTGCATACTCCATCAAATCATCCTTTTCATCTCTACGGAACTTGGTATATTTTCCTCATGCACTTCTACAACATAGTCCTGATAGCTTCTTGGATATTCTACTTCATCTTTTTTTCTTATCTCAATAGAATCAAATAATTTATACGCCGGACAGTCTCCCAATTCTTTACTATGTTTAAATACAATTAACTCTCTAACTGCCATATTTCCTCTTGCTGCAGAATGGTCGTGTTCAAACATATTGATAATTGCTTCCCATAGTAAATTAAGATCATCTTCTGAGAAACCAGTAACTTTTCTTGCTAAATTAGCAGATACATATCCTTCTGCCCTATATAGTCCGTAAGGAACAATGCTTTTTCTTCCCATTTCAGTACTTTTATTTTCGGCATCTTTTTCTGTTGTAATCGCAACCCTTGTAATTGTAACCTCCTGTGAAACAATAGGATCAATGCTTCTGGCAAATCCAATTTGTACAGGTCCTCTTACTTGTCCGCAATTTAAAGCAGCTTTTACAAATGTTGTCATTACAGCACCAAAAGTCCGAATATCATAAAAGTTCCGGCACATATAATCCCGAATTTTGACATCTGCTTCTGCATCACTTTTTTTCAGCTTTTTTAAAGACTCTGTCACCTTTTTTTCATCTGTGTCCTTAATCCCCAAATCAGCACAAGCTTCCCTATCGCTTCTATTTAGTGGAACATCCTCTTTTATGTAAATTTTATAGCCTTCTTCCTCTTCTTTTACAGTCTCTACATAATTCCGAATTTTCCTCTTCAAACATACGTCTGTCACTAATCCAAGACCACTTTCCGGGTCAATTCTCGGCATATTTCCTGCGTCCGGATCACCATTTGGATTTCCATTCTCTACATCAAATAAAATTACAAATTCATATCTATTCTTAATTACTTCATTCATTTATTTTTCCTCTCTTTTCTCATATTTTTTTTGTGTCTGGTGATAATATCCAAGAGCAAATTTCCCCTGCTCTTCCAAAGATAAACGTTTCGGAAAACCCTCTTGCTCATTAATTTTCCACATAATATCTGCAAAAAGTTTTTCGTAATACTTTTTTGTTCCTTCCTTTTCTCGTCCTATTTTTTTCATGTGGCTGTTTTTTAGCTTAATTAAAATAGGAAACACTGTTGCCGGAGTTCCGCATGCCGAATTAAAATAGCGGTCACGAATAGTTGCTTGAATACCTGGATTTGCATCTGCCTGTATTGACTCCAATACAGAAAACAATCTTCCTAATACATACGCAATTTCGTTACTTTCCTCATTTAATCCCATATAATTCTCTCCTTCCTTCCATTTATAATTATGTATTAAATATGTTTTAACAATTGACATTCTTTTCCAACTTAACTTTTTCTCATCTTGTTCTGCGCGAATACGAATTAACGTATCTGAATATAATCTTGCCGGATATCTGTCTCCTGATAAAATTGCACGAAAAGTCATTGCCGCCATATTAGATATAGGCTTTTTATCTGTAGATTTCTTATTTACTGTTTCAAACAACATTTCCTGTACGCCTAAATATTGATTTTCTTCCCATTTGGGTTTTATAATTTCCATTCTTTTATAATGCTCAGAAATATTTGTTAAAATTTTTCCAAATGAATTTTCATAGAAAAAACGTACGGATAATCTTGCCGCATTTGGCGCTAAACCTAATATGAAAAACCTCTGCTCCGGATTTAGTTCATTTCCTTTAATTATAATTGGTTTTCCTTCTTGTATTCTTTCAAATAATCCTTTTAACTCCTCTTGATTATCTACAGGGGGCTCCATACATTCCAAAAATGCGTCCTGATAATCCGTCTTTCCGCTTTCTGCCCAAAAAACAACCATTGTATCACCAATTTGAAGAGAATATTTTCTATCTGACAGTAGATAATTCAGTGCTGTTGTATATGCAAACTCAGCATATTTACCCACTGGAGCATTATAACTTTGTTCTTTACCATAAGACTCAAAAGACGGAGCATTAAAAGAAACTAAGGCTGCTCCACTTGATTGCGCTCCCGGTACCCCTTTAATTCCTCTGTGAATTCTGGAAATTTCTTCCTGTTCTCCGGTCACAAGACAAATACCTTTTGCCTCCTGATTAATTTCCTTTTTACGATTATCCCAAATCTGCTTAATCTGCACATCATCCTGAGCATAGTGTGTTCCCATTCCGAAAACCAAATTACTACCATCCGTGATATCCTCCCAATTTTCACTAATTTTAGGATATTCCATAGCTTTTTCCGGTTTCCAGTTTTGAAAAAACAAACAAATTGCTTTTGCCATCTCTCCTTCTGCATGATTTAATAAAGATAAATGCTTATCCTTTGCTGACAAAAAGCATTCTTCTGCCCTCTTTTTATTCTTTTCATCGTTTTCCTGACTAATGCCAAGAAGATATTTTGCATTATCACATAAAAAATTAGCAGAAACTCCTGAAGATCTCGTTACCATTTCCGGAACCAATAAATTTTGAGGTCTTATTACTGTTTTCTTTCCTCTTTCTTCTTCTATTTTTAAACAAATAATATTTTTTATTTCACCTTCTTTAGATAATTCAATCTCATAAGATACTTTTGCACTACACCATCCCTGTTTTGATACTTTCTCTTCTTCGACCAGATTTTCATAATGTTTCACAAGAGCCTGTAAAATCATCGTATCACCTCACAATTCCGCAGATCTATCACTCCCCGGTTCATAATTGCCCTAAAAAACATCGGACTGATATTTTCGCTATTTGTATAATCTATATCAAACAGCATCAACCCCAAATCTTTTTCTTCCACCTCATCATATGCTGTCTTAATTTCTTCATCTCCGCATAGTGCAAAGTGTGCCGGAAATTCCCTACATCCGAAGTATGGCATATGATAACACTCACCCCTTTTTAAACGTCTCATTATGATATCTTTAAATTTTCCAGGATTGTCCGTCGCATTCGCTCTTTCTGTCATATCAAAATGAGCTTCAATTACATACTCTACATTTGTCAAAATTATAGATGCCCGCTGAACAATTTCCTCTTTACTGCTGATATACAGAGGCTTTTCAGCGCCATTGTATACCGATAGAACATTATTGGCAGAAATTTTGCTTTTCACTTCATTTCTTCGTACACTGGTAAAATTAATTGGATTTTTTACATATATTTTATCAATAACCCATTTCATTCCCGGATGCCAATAAATTGCTTCTAAAATTCCTCTTGCTGCTGATGGAGTTATTACATCATAAGAATATCGTTCTACTTTTAATTCCGGACGCGAAAACAGTGCGTAATCTCCCCAGACTTTCACTTTTACTCCCATTCCCATAATTATTTTCCACCTTTCTGCGAAAGGCACCGATGGGGTCATGAAACCCGTC
>UQAX01000064.1 GCA_900539145.1 uncultured Blautia sp. | reverse complement strand
ACGGTCTGATGTGTTAAAATTTTTGCGCGTGGGAAAAAAAAAGCCAATGATATTGGCTTGCCGTCACATAAATGTGTCGGTTTATACCGACAACCCACGGCTTGTCGAGAAAATGCTTTGCAAGCGCTTCCTCGCCTGCGCACGTGGTATAATACTTGCATATTGTGCAAATCAAAAGAAAGGAGGAAACGTATGAAGTTTCGTTGGAATAAAAAGTATTTATACTGGGGAACAACTGCATTTGCAGTTATTTGTGCCAGCCTTTTGTTTTATTTTATTATTTTTCGTATGGATATTTTTCTTGGGCGCATTAAGAATTTGGCAAGTATTTTAATGCCTGTTATTTGCGGTGCGATTATTGCATACCTGTTAATACCGGTAGTAAACTTTCAAGAAAGAAAAATTTATTACCTTTTAGAAGAAAAGCGCCATCTGGCCTTGGATAAAAAGCATAAAAAAATTATCCGCTATATCTGTATTGCTTTTGCATTGATTTTTGCAGGTCTTGTAATTTATTCTCTGCTTGCTATGATTATGCCAAGTATTTTGGAGAGTATTATCAGCATTATCAATGACTCCCCCCGCTATGTACAGAATATCCGCCATTGGCTGGAGTCACTTTTAAAGGATAATCCGGAATGGCAGACTACGGTTTTTGATTACTTGAACCGTTATTCTCCCAAAATCGAGACCTTTTTAAATGTTGAAGTTTTACCGCAAATCAAGCAGCTTCTTCAATCCTTGACCACAGGAGTATTCGGAACGCTTGTTTTCATTAAAAACCTTTTAATCGGATTGATTATTTCTGTATATATGATGGCAGGGAAAGAGGCGTTCGTTACACAGTCCAAAATGCTGGTATATGCGATTTTTGATACGGAAAACGCCAACAATATTGTAAAAGCCTTTCGTTTTACACACCGTACTTTCGGAGACTTTATCAGCGGTAAAATCGTCGACTCAATTATTATCGGTATTTTATGCTATATCGGTACCAGCATTATCGGTACGCCTTATGGTCTTCTTGTCAGTGTAGTAGTAGGAGTAACCAATGTTATTCCATTTTTCGGACCATACCTTGGAGCAATCCCCAGCGCCTTTATTATCCTAATGGTTAATCCGATGCACTGCCTGTATTTCCTGATTTTCATTCTGCTTTTACAGCAATTTGACGGAAATATTTTAGGACCGAAAATTCTGGGAGACTCCACAGGCTTATCCAGCTTTATGGTAATCGTAGCAATTTTGTTATTCGGCGGTCTGATGGGCATTCCGGGAATGATTATCGGTGTTCCTTTATGGGCAGTCTTTATGGCAGGAATTAAGTGCTTCCGAAACCATGAATTAAAGAAAAAAGCAATGCCTACGGAAGAAGCTTTTTATGAGGATATTGCCTATATCAATCCGGAAACCTTAAAGCCTATCCATTTTTCAGAAAAACATCCCGTTTCTGAAAAACCACAGGCTAAGGCAGAGAAAAAAGAAGCAGAAGAGGAAGAGAAGTAAATGAAACTGGTTATACAAAAAGTCAGCCATGCTTCCGTCGAAACAGAGGGAGCAAGCATCGCAGAAATTCAAAAAGGATTTTTGGTTCTGGTGGGTATCGGCAAAAGCGATACCAAAGAGACCATAGACCAATATGTAAAAAAGATGGTAAATCTTCGTATTTTCACAGATGAAAACGGAAAAACAAACCTTTCCTTAAAAGACGTAAACGGAGAAATCCTTCTGGTATCACAATTTACCTTATATGCCAACTGTAAGAAGGGAAACCGCCCAAGCTTTTTTGATGCGGGAGAACCTGAAAAGGCACAACAGCTTTATGAATATATGGTAGAAAAAGTAAAAGAATTGGTTCCCGTAGTACAAACAGGAAAATTCGGTGCGTTGATGAAAGTTTCTCTGATTAACGAAGGACCGTTTACCATTTTATTGGACGAAAATACATTTGCATAAAAAATAAAATAATTTTTTTAAAATTTAAAAAATGAAAAAATCAGAAGAAAAACATCTTTGAAATTGAAAACAGCAGTTTAAAAGGTGTTTTTCTTATTCGATTAGTTTAGCGGACAAATACAGATTTAACCGAAAAACTATGGACTTTTCACGGAAACCATGTTAAACTACTCTTGAAAATCATATTTTTGGAGGTACTTTATGGCAAAGCCAATTACATATCGTGAACAAGAAAAAATTGAAAATACAGTAAAGCTTCGTGAATTTTTAACAGAGCTTCCTCCTTATGTCAAGGATTATTTCCGTGCTAAAGAACCCACGACCTCAGACAAAACTCGTTTGTCATACGCTTATGATTTACGTGTTTTTTTCCGCTTTTTACAAGAAACAAATCCTTCTTTAAAGGAAAAATCTCTGTCTGAAATTTCCATTCAGGATTTATCCTTACTTGAACCTGTGGATTTTGAAGAATTTCAGGAATATCTAAAGGCTTATCAATCTGCGGACAATAAATTAGAAACCAATTCCCGCACCGGAATTGCCAGAAAAATGTCTTGCCTTCGCAGCTTTTATGATTATTTATGTAAACGCCAATTATTGACATCAAATCCGGTTCGCCTTGTAGATATGCCGAAAATCAAAGAAAAAGCCATTATTCAGTTAGATCCTGACGAGGTTGCCAATCTTCTGGACTATATCGAAAATTATGGAAAACAATTATCCGGTGTAAAGCTTTATCACTATAATAAGCAAAAATACCGTGACATTGCCATTGTCACTCTTCTATTAGGAACAGGTGTTCGTGTGTCCGAATTGGTGGGCTTAAACATTGGTGATATTGATTTTAAAAATAACGGCATCCGTATTCTTCGAAAAGGCGGCAACGAAATGATTGTATATTTTGGCGCTGAAGTGGAGCAAGCTTTAAAGGATTATCTGGAAATTTCCAGAAACAGCATTACTCCCCTCTCCGGCCATGAAGATGCGCTCTTTCTCTCCGGGCAGAGAAAACGTATCAGCGTAGATGCCGTAGAAAAAATGGTAAAAAAATATGCTTCTGCCGTTTCGGTAAAAACCATTACGCCCCACAAATTGCGAAGCACCTACGGCACTGCCCTCTATCGGGAAACGGGAGATATTTATCTGGTGGCAGATGTTTTAGGACACTCTGACGTCAATACCACAAAGAAGCACTATGCCAAATTAAGCGATGAGCGCCGCAGGTCTGCTTCCAAGGCCGTCGTTTTAAGAGAAAAATTAGAAGATTGATATTGTCAGATATTTTTCTGAGCCGGATTATTCAATAAGTTTCCACGATAATCAAACCGTGAGCCATGACAGGGACAATCCCAGCTTAATTCCGCTGCATTCCATTCAAGTTGGCAGCCCAAATGAGGACATCGGATATCCACGGCATAAATTTTGCCCTCCATGTCCTTATAAACGCCGGCTTTTTTACCTTTGTACAGCACCACTCCTGCCTGTCCCGGCAGAATATCTTCGGCTTCCTTTCCCGGTATAAAAAGTACACGTTTTCCCAGTCCTTTTATAGAATGTCCTGTTTCTGCCAAAAGCGCAGGTATATTACCCAAAGAAAATCTGGAAGGCGAAAAAACGTCTTTGTAAAAGACCTCCTGTCCGCAAATCAAATCTCGCAAAATAAGCGCTGCTGTCATAGCAGTCGTCATTCCCCACTTTTGAAATCCGGTGGCAACATACCAATCCGAATTTTCTTTGGAATACTGCCCTATATAGGGAATTTTGTCTAACGTCATGCAGTCCTGTGCTGACCAGTGGCAAATTTCCCGACTATTTGGAAACCATTTCTCTGCTGTCTTTCGCAGCGCTTCATAACTCCCTGCATTTTTCCCTGTGCGATGTCCCATTCCTCCCAGCAGCAAGTATTCCCCATAATTACGAAAAGAATAATCTCCTTTTTCTGCCCCCATATACATACCGTTTACCTGTGCCGCATCTTTTAGAGCAAGCACATAAGAACGTTCCTGATGTATTCTTGCAAAATACATTCCGGGAAAATTTACAAATGGAAAATGACAGGCAAAAATAATTTTTTCTGCCTGCACACTTCCCTGTTTTGTTATAAGCTTATTCCCTTCTACCCTTTCTACTTCTGTATTCTCATAAACCCTCACTTTTTCACTGATGGCTTTTAAAAACTTCAGCGGATAAAATTGTGCCTGATTTTGAAACTCCACTGCGCCCCATACAGGAAAAGGCAATGGAAGCTCCTCTTTAGTAAGCGCCGCAGGAAGTCCTAAAAGGCAGGCTGCCTTTGCCTCTGCTTCCAGTTCTTTTCGGCTTTTGGAATAAATATAAGAATTTCTATATTCGAAATCGCAGTCTATCTGCAAATCTGTAATGATATTCTGATATTCACGGATTGCCGTTTCATTTGCCAGCGCATACTGCTGGGCTTTTTCTTTCCCATATTGTTTTAACAAAGAATGATAAATCAACCCATGCTGGGATGTAACCTTTGCTGTCGTATTCTGCGTCTGTCCGCTTCCTATTTCCTTTGCTTCCAAAACCACGACATCTTTTCCCTCTCTTTGCAGATAATAAGCAGCTAAAATTCCCGTCATTCCCGCGCCTATCACTGCAACCTCTGTTTCTATATTCTCATCTAAAGGTTTTCGTTCTTCTATTTCACAAGTTTCTCTCCAAATTGATTTCATAAACTACTCCTATATGCCGCAGTGCATTTTCTGCACAGCGTTTTTATTGCACAGGACACCATTTCCCATACAATAAATAATATGTCATACAGGCAGCTTTCTTATTCATAAGGACACAGCACAATAATTTTCTGCGGTGTAGTCTGTGGAGGAATACTTTTCGTTGCAGCGGTGTAATACACCAAAAGCTCCATGTTTATAGGCGCACAGGCATATCTCTGACCATTAATGGTAGAAATATTTGTCATAGGGCTTAAATTCAGCTTTAAAGACTGCCCCTGCGCTTCTAAGTTTTCATCAAAATAAGCCAGCATAACCTCTTGATTTTGCCTAAGCGCCGTAATCAGCTCCGCCTGATACTGGGGAGGAAAAATGGCGGGCGCAGGCAAGCTTGTGTCATAAAAAGCGGCAATCCTCATTCCCGGTCTTAAACGTACATTGTGAATAACTGTGGTATCTCCTGTGAGAATAAAATTGATTGTTTCGTTTTCCTTATTTTCAACCTTCAGGGAGATTACCATAGTACAGCAGGAATTCCCATGCGTAATACGCTCTATTATTCCAATTACTTTTTCATAATTACTATAATCCATAAAAAATCCTTTTTTCTTTATTCTATGACAGAAGCTATAAATGGTTCTCCCTGCTGCCAACGCATTTGCGCTATCTCCCAGTTTATGACTTTAAACCAATTATCAATATAATCTCCTCTTAAATTGTAATGCTTCAAATAATAGGCATGTTCCCATACATCAATACAAAGGATGGGGAACATTTTATTCAAACACGGAACACCTTGATTTGCAGTTGTAATAATCCGAAGCATTCCTCTTTCCCATACCAGCCACGCATATCCGGAGCCAAATACAGACAATGCTGTCTGCTTAAAAATTTTCTGAAATATCTCAAAACTCTGGAACTGACTTTCAATTTCTTTATATAGTTGATTATGGGAGATTTTCTGGGGAGGCTGAAGCCCTTCAAAATAAAACCTGTGATTGTATACTCCTCCGCTGTTTTTTCCAATATCACCGGGCATTTGTGTCAGTTCCTGCAAGGTACATGACTGCAGTTTTGGCTCTTTTTCAAGTAATTTGTTCAGATTATCAATATAGGTTTGTAAATGCTTCTCATGATGCAAATACATCGTTGTCGCATCAATATAAGGCTCCAATGCCTGATAAGAATACGGCAAAGGTGTGTTTATAAAAGGATATTGATTGTTATTCATAGAAATTCTTTCTGTTATATGATTATGGATATTCTATGCAAAATCCTAGAAAAGTTTACAGTTGTTCCGCTTTTATCATAATTTGGGTAATGTAATCTTCCTCTCTTGATACAGAAAAATCATTCATCCCCCACTCATAGGCAATTCCCGTCAAACGCAGGTTCTCTTTTTTTGCATAAGTAAATATTTTCTCATAAAGCTTTGGTAAATAACTCCAGCTTCCTTTCAAATACGCACACAAATAAGTACCCTTTGGTTTTATCATTATTTTCTCTTTGAAAACTGCCCTAAAAGCCGGCGTAAAAAGTCCGTCATACTCCTGAAATTCTCCTTTTTCTGCTTTTTCCACAGAAATGTGACTTCCTATTCCCATGCGGCACTGCTCTAGTCCCCAGACTTCTTTTACATGAGCAAATGCTTCCTCTAAAAACTCTTCTTCAAAATTATAAGGTGTAGTCAAATAGTGCTCTTCCTCACACTCTTTTAAAAAAATTTCTCCGCCTTTTAATTGTTCACAGATTTCTGTCTGGTTTTTTATCACAGAAAGAATATGCCTGGTTCTTGCAAGTTTTTCCATCTGCCTGTCAATTTCTCCGATTTTTACCTCTGCTAATTGCAGGAAATCTTCAGCATTTGGGTGCTCTATATATTCCTTTATTTCTTCCATGCTCATGTTCACCTCTTTCAGCATACGTATATACTCAAATACCCTATTCTGCGAGGTTTCATAATAGCGATATTGATTTTCCCCTTTTGGGGCAGGAGAAAACAATCCAATACTGTCATAATAATGCAGCGTTCTTTTATTAACTTCATGAAGCTTGGCAAACTCTGCTATCGTGAGCAGCTTTGTACTTTTTTTCATCATTTTCAAATCTCCTATTGACTTTACACTAACTGTATACTTTATTATACAGTACAGCAAAGAAAAAACAAGAAAAGAAACTTTATCGAAATAGGAAGGATTATTACAATGGAATTTAGAGAATTTAGAAAAGAAGATACTCCTGCATTGGAAGCGATTATTCGCCAAACTTGGAATTACGATAAATTTGTCAGTCCTAAAACAGCCCAAAAGCTTGCCAGAGTATTTCTGAGCAGTTGTCTTACCAACCAAACCTTTTCTCAGGTAGCTTTGGAAAATGGCAAACCTGTGGGAATTATTCTTGGAAAAAATATTTCTGCTCACAAATGTCCATTTTCATATAGATGGAAACAAATTTGTTCTCTCATCTCTCTTTATCTGACACAAGAAGGCCGAAATGCCTCCAAAATCTTTGGCAGTGTAAATGGAATTGATAAAGAATTACTGGCGAAATGCGGTCCTTATCCTGCAGAATTGGCGCTTTTTGTTATTAGTCCTGACTGCCGTGGAAAAGGCGTAGGGAAACAATTATACCAGCGATTTCTTCAGTATCTGAAAAACGAACATTTGAACAGTTTTTACCTTTACACAGACACCAGCTGCAACTACGGTTTTTATGAACATCAGGGAATGGTACGAAGATGTGAAAAAGAACATTTTTTTACTGTTAATCAACAACGCTCAAAAATGACATTTTTTATTTATGATTATGAAATCTAAAAGGGCTGCCGCAGGAAGTCTCCTCTAAACAGGGAGGCTTCCTACCGAAAATTATTTTATATTAACTTATCCAACTCAAATAATAGTTTTGATTTCATTTCTTCTAATTCCTTATGAGAAGGGTGATTACTGTCATCGTACATTTTTTCCATTGGATACCACCAAACAGAACCTTTCCCGTTGTTCCCATAATTCTCGATATCGCCTGCTTTTCTCGGAAACAAATGCCAATGAAGATGTGTATCTCCATTACCCAGCAATTCATAATTTATTTTATCTGCTTTAAATGCTTTTGAAACTGCTTCTGCAACAACAGACATTTCTTCTAAAAATTTCATTTTTGTTGAAAAATCTAAGTCGAATAATTCTGTTTTATGAACTTTACTGAGAAATAATGTATAACCTTTAAAATGTTGATTATCTCCTATAACAACATATCCCGTTGATAATTCTTTCACAAAATAAGGATTAACACCATCCTTAATCATTTTAATCCTATCACAGATGATACACATATTTATTCACCTCGTTAAATTCAAAATTCACTACACTACAAATTGGGTTTATTTTCAGCACCCCCATTCGCAAGCGATGTTCTTCCTTTTCCCAATGCAGACAAAGCAGCAATGAATTGTTTTTTCTCTGTCCAATTAACACCATCTCTGCACTGTATATATCCTTTTGCCATATCTTCATTACAATATGGACATTTCATATATGCACCTCCAAATCATAATTTACTGCACTACAAACTGGGATTTGTTGTACAGCATTCTTTGGCAAGAAAAAAGCTGACTATTTTCAATAATTTACTTTTTTTACACGGAGCATACACATTCCATGCATCAATTACGATCTTCCTACTAATTTGATCACTTTTTATCTTTTTTAAGATATCATTGTAATTAAATCTTGTTCTTCTATACTCAAACCATTTATTTAACTCGTCATTATCATAAATATCTAATAATAACAGATGTAATGCTTTACTTAATTCATAACTCAGATTTACGTCATAACACATTCCTTCTTTAGAGTGCTCTATTGTTCCTATTACATATGACTCATCTGAAACATGTGACCAAGCCTCTTTATTCCCATCGTTAATTAGTTCCTGTATGAATTCAGGCGAATAAATGGATCTCGGATTACTAGGAATTATACCCACACATGCCGATTCTACTTTTGAGCTAAGTGTACTGTGTATAACTTCAGACACGGGTTCAACATCACAAACAACTAGTCCATGCTCATATTTATAATCCAGTATATGATTTATATTGGCAAAACAAAGTTTATAATGTGGGTCTTGTGTATAATATGCTTTATTTAACTCAATGTATTTTCTCTCACCAAATTTACTAAATAGTTTATTTTCCATTAAAATATATAACTTATAGTACTTTTCTATATTTTTCTCCAATGTAATCACCACTACTAATTCTTTAGGTTAGAATCGATGATGGGGTAAACGAAAAAGCAGTTTTGACATTCCAGTGAACTGCCCCTTCGTTTACACCATTTTCGATTTGACCTCATTGAACAAAGTGAGCGTCCGGGTAGTCATTACCTATGGACTTTCAATCTTTTGTACTTACCTGTGATTATACAGGATTTTCTGTGCAGAAGCTACAGAAATCAAGTATTTTCAGATAAATAGGTACGACAACAAAACCTCAAGCTTTGAGGCTTTAGAAAATGTATGAAAGAAT
>UQAX01000063.1 GCA_900539145.1 uncultured Blautia sp. | reverse complement strand
CAGGTATTATGAGGCCTGCAAGCATTTTTTTCAATATTCAACTGTCAAACTCCCGCGCAGTGGATCATTTTATCAATGTTTTCCATTTCCGTTTTTCTGGGATGGAGGGTATATTTAATTTCTTCATAATAGTCGGTAAAAATTTTTTGAAGTATATTCATGAGAGTATTATGACAGATAGGGAAGGAAAAAGAAAGCCCCAACCCCTCAAAGATTGAGGGGCAGGGGAGTTGAAGTGTCGAAGACACTTTTTTATGAAAAGTGGAGAAAAATTTTCAGAATAAAATTGACATTCTTCATCAATGATTATAAAATGAAAACAAATTTATCTTAGGAGGAAAAGAGTATGACAAAAAAAGCGCCGGGAAGAACCTTTTTAATGGTCGTAGGTATCTTTTTAATTATTGGTAGTGTATCCAGTATTATTACCAGCGCCATGAATTTTGTGATGATGGGGCAGGAAGAATTTATGCCGATTTTGGAGCAGACCTTGCAGCAGGCAGGAATTACAAAAACAACCTTTCAGGTTACGATTGTTTTAACTGCAATACAGGGCGTTATCAATATGGTGGCAGGTATTATCGGAGTTGCAAACAGCAAAAAAATTGAAAAAGCATCTCTTTGCTATATTTGCGGAATTGTTTTGATTGTGTACGCTTTAATTTGCAATGCGTACAGCGCTTTTAGCGGTGCATTTAGCATCTTTTCAGTGATTTTCTCATTAATTCTTCCATTATTGTATTTCTGGGGTGCATTAAAGAACCGTCAGGCATTGCAGGAAGAACAGGGAATTGTTGTAAAATAGGCAGAATGAGGTAGCAGGTGCGGGACAAAACGGGAGGGGTTCTGTTTTGTCCTGTTCTTATATTTAAGAAAGATAAGAGGAGAGAGTATGGAACATTTAATTAAAGTAATGGATTTATGTAAAATTTATAATCCGGGGGAAAATGAAGTACGGGCATTGGACCATGTGAATTTGGAAATTGACAGAGGAGAATTTGTTGCTATTATCGGGCAGTCCGGTTCAGGAAAATCAACATTTATGAATATGCTCGGCTGTCTGGATATTCCTACATCGGGAAAATACTATTTAAATGGCACAGATGTCTCAACCATGTCCGATAATGAATTATCTTTAGTCAGAAACAAAGAAATCGGATTTATCTTTCAGGGATTTAACTTAATTCCAAACCTTACAGCAGTGGAAAATGTAGAGCTTCCACTGATTTACAGAGGAATTGATAAGAAAGAAAGAAGAAAACTGGCAACAGAGGCATTGGAAATGGTAGGGTTAAGTCACAGAATACACCATAAGCCATCTGAGATGTCAGGAGGACAGCAGCAGCGTGTGGCGATTGCCAGAGCCATAGCAGCGAAGCCGCCGGTTATTTTGGCAGACGAGCCTACGGGAAATCTGGACTCTGCTTCCAGTAAGGAAATTTTAAATATTTTGAAAAATCTTCACAAGGACGGCAGAACCGTCATTTTGATTACCCATGATGACGGAATTGCAGCCAGAGCAAAACGTGTGGTAAGAATTATGGATGGAAAAATAGAATCAGACAGAATAAATCCGGAATATGAAAAAGTGGAGGAAGTACATGAAGACAAAGACTCTGAAGAATAAAAATACGGTTATGTTGATTACTCTTGGAATTGTGGCAGTTGTATTGGTTCTTCTGGCAATTATCGGGAATATGCGAAAGGGAGGAAAAGGCACAGAACCTGTTGTAGAAGTCATTTCAGTAGAAAAGGGAGACGTTCGTCAGGAAATCGAAGCATCCGGCAATGTGGAGAGTGAATGGAAAAAAACATTTTATTCTCCGGTAAATGCGACCATTGAAAACATGACAGTGGAGGCTGGTGACAGCGTAGAAGCGGGACAGAAGCTGATTGCATTTAATGTGGATAATTTAGAGGCAGACAATCAGAAGGCAGAGCTTACAGCTAGAACAGGCAAATTAGAGCTGGAGGATGCACAGGAACAGGCAAATCAGGCGGCTTCTAAGGTTGCAGAAGCAAAAGCAGATGTTCCGAAATTAGAAAAACAAATTGAAAATAAGAAGAATAAACTTTCTGATTTAAGACAGCAGATTGCAGAAACACAGAAAAATGCGCAGGCACAGGTGCAGGAAGAAGCAGAAAGTGCATATCAGGCAGCCGTGTTGGCAGCAGAAACAAAGTATCAGGAAGAAATGGATACTTATAATAACGTTACAAAACCGGAATATGATAAGGAACTGGAAGCTTTAAAACAGAAAATCAATGAGGGAAAAGGAACGGAAACAGATAAAGAAGACTATCGTCATTTGTTAGATAATTCTCCGAAGGTTCCGGAATTAGAAGAAGTAAATCCTGCTGATTTTCAAATGACAGGTACGGGAATGGCAGATACTTCTGCATTGGAAGCGGAAATGGAGAATGTATCCTCAGAATTAGCTGCCCTTCAGTCTGAGTTGGCATCGAAAGAAGCTTTAGCGCAATCTGAAACAACAGGTCTTACAGATGCAGCAAAGGAAAAAATCAGAATTTCCAATAACTTGACAGAGCTTGAAACGAAAAATCTTCAGGAGCTTTTAGAAGAAGGAAGAAAAGGAATTGAAGCAGAATTTTCCGGTGTTATTTCTGACACTAAGGTAAGTCAGGGAGCTACCGTAACACAGGGAATGGAGCTTTTTACGCTTCAGAGTATGGATGATGTGTGCGTGGATGCCAGCATTTCAAAATATGATTTTGATAAAGTAAAAGAAGGACAGAAGGCTACGGTAAAATTAGGAGATAAAAAATACAACGGAACCATAGAGAAGGTAAACCGCATCGCGGTTCCAAATGAAAAGGGAGCTCCAACCATCGGAGTTGTGGTACATATTGATAATCCAGATGACGGCATTTTCATTGGTGTAGAAGCGAAGGTAAGTATTCAGGCGGCAGAGGTAAAGAACGTTCCGATTTTGCCGGTGGAGGCAGTCAACATTGGAAAAGACGGTTCTTTCTGCTATGTAGTGGAAGACGGAGTGATTAAGAAAAAAGAGATTGAAACAGGCGTGACTTCAGACGCTTTTGTGGAGATTAAAAGTGGGTTAAAGGACGGAGAACAGGTTCTTACCGATATCGGAAACCACAGCGAAGGTGATAAGGTAAAGGCACAGGAAACCAAGACTGACAAGTAAGAGAAAGGACAGAGCTATGGGAAATATAATTGAATATGTCAAAATGGCAATTCAGAATATCATTGCCAATAAAGGGCGCTCCTTTCTTACTATGCTGGGAATTATTATAGGAATTGCCTCTGTCATTGCTATTGTGTCCATTGGTGAAGGAACGAAAAACCAGATGAACAGCGAAATTGATGCAGCAGGCGGAGGGCAGATATTTATCTATTGCAGTGATGATGCTATAAAGGAAGACGCATATATGACAGCAGAAGATATGGAAGCCATCCGCAAAATTGACGGTGTGGAAGGAGTTTCCAGCAGCTTTACGATTATGGGAGAAACCGTGACAGGAAAAGGAGATTTTTCTGCTACGGTAACCATGGAAACACAAGATGCTCCTATTGTCAATAATCTTGCTTTGAAAAGAGGAACTTATTTTACAGAGGCAGATGTGGCAGAAGGGCGAAACGTATGTGTGATTTCCGACACTGATGCAAAGCGCCTTTTTGGTTCAGACGATGTCATTGGCATGGATATTGACGTGCAGTGTTATGATTTGACAAAAAGCTTTCGCATTGTAGGTATTACCACACAGAAAGAAAACGGAACTTTTGTAAGCTATACCTATGAGGGAATGCCGGTGACGCTTTCTGTTCCTTATACTGCGGCAGTAGATTTTGTGGGAGATACAGCAGATGAGTTTACCAGTATGGTCGTACAGGCAGATAAGAAAATGGACTCTCAGGTGATTTCGAAAGAGGTGATTAAAACCTTGGAAAAGAGACATCAGTCAGCAGGAGAGGACTATTATCAGCTTCAGAGCTTTCAGGATGTTATGAAAATGATGAATGATATGCTTGGTATGGTAACGGCATTTATTTCCTTTGTAGCGGGAATTTCTCTGCTGGTAGGCGGTATCGGGGTTATGAATATTATGCTGGTATCTGTCACAGAGAGGACAAGGGAAATCGGTATTCGAAAAGCGCTGGGAGCAAAGACGTCTTCCATTATGATGCAGTTTCTGGCGGAGTCCGCAATCCTTACCGTCATTGGCGGAATAATAGGAATTGTTTTAGGAATAGCAGGAGGATATGGAATTTGTTCTGTGATGAGTTCAGTGCAGGGCATGACCATTACTCCGGGAATTAACGCTGCCACCATTATTGCGGCAACCTTGTTTTCCTGTGCGGTAGGTATTTTCTTTGGTATTTATCCGGCAAAGAAAGCAGCAGCATTAAGTCCTATCGAAGCTTTACGAAGAAACTAAAAAAGACTTGCCATATCCTCTGGAAGGGGAGCTGAGAATTTCATAGGCTGCTCTGTAAGGGGATGTATAAAGCTTAAAGAATAAGAATGGAGAGCAACACGCTGTATTCTGGAAAAATCAGGATTGTAGAGATAATCTCCTAAAAGGGGATTTCCTATATATTTTGCGTGAACACGAATTTGATGTGTTCGGCCTGTTTCCAGAGAGAGCTTTAAAAGGGAATAATCTTCTTTTGAAGCCACTACCTGATAATGGGTAACGGCACGCTCTCCGTTTATAAAATCTACACAGCGCTCAATAGCAGAATTTTCTTTTCGTGCTATGGGCGCTGTAATGGTATCTGCTTCTTTTTTTGGAATACCGGATACCACAGCCAGATAAGTGCGGTGGATTTCTCTGGCTTTCATTTGGTTGGAAAGAATGGAGGCGCTCAGGGCATTTTTTGCAATAATGAGAAGTCCGGTAGTATCCCTGTCAAGGCGGTTAATACAGCGGAACACAAAGGTTTCCCCCTGTACCTGATAATAATGGGCAATTCCGTTTGCAAGAGTATTGTCATAATTGTTGATAGAGGGATGAACAGGCATATCGGCAGGCTTGTTTACCAGCAGAATATCTTCATCTTCGTATACAATATCAAGGGGAAGGGCAACAGGGACAATGTGTTCGGAAGGGGCTTCTTCTAAAAGCCGGATAGTAACAATATCATTGACTTTTAAAGGCGTGCGGACATACGCCCACTGGTTATTTACCAGAATACCTTCTTCTGTTTTCTTTAGCTGTATGATAATCTGTCTGGAAAATCCCTTGTATTTTAGAAATTCGCCTACGGTACAGGGGAGATTTTCTTCTGTTATGGTATATTCAAAAATACGGTTCATAGATACTCCTTAAAAAAGGGGCGTGCATAGAACTGCATCCCCTTTTTCTTTATTTTGATTTTACTTTATTCCATAATTCGTTGTAATAGCTGTCTACATCATCTCCTAAGAACTGGAAGGTTTCGCAGTTGATTAAATCTTCCGGTTCAGGGAATAGAATTTTGCTGTTTCTGATTTCTTCATCTTCAATCATTTCTCTGGCTTTCAGGTTTGGCGTAGAGTAAGTGAGATATTCAAAGTTCATGAGCG
Source organism: uncultured Blautia sp. (assembly GCA_900539145.1). GTDB lineage: Bacteria > Bacillota > Clostridia > Lachnospirales > Lachnospiraceae > Blautia. The sequence goes on along the minus strand of UQAX01000063.1, from coordinate 3,755 downwards.
CAATTTCCGGACGGCACATAAAATTGATGAATTTTTCGGCATTTTCTTTGTTCTTGGCATTTTTCGGAATAACCCAAGAGTCAAGCCAGACATTAGAGCCTTCTTTTGGAATGACGTATTCCAAATCAGGATTTTCACGTTTTGTATAACCTGCTTCACCGGAATAGATGACGCCAAGAGCGGCTTCATTTCCAATCATCTTATCTCTTACCTGATCCACTACATAGGCTTGTACCAGAGGCTTTTGCTCCATTAAATCTTCCGCAGCGGCGGCAAGCTGATCCACCTCTGTGGAATTGATGGAATGACCAAGACGTTTTAATGCAACGGCAAAGGCATCTCGCACAGAGTCTTGCATCAGAATACTGTCTTTGTATTTGGGATCCCATAAAATATCCCAACTGTCTACGGGCTCTTTTACCATAGATTTATTATACAAAATACCCACAGTTCCTACACAATAAGGTACAGAGTATTTATTTTCGGGATCAAAGCTCTTTGATTGCTCCATATAAGTAGGATCCATATTTTTTACATTGGGGATATTATCCCAGTTGATTTCTGCCAGCAAATCGTTTTCAATCATACGCTGTATCATATAGTCGGAAGGGCATACCACATCATAAGCGATTGCCTGAGAAACAATTTTCGGATACATGATTTCATTTGTTTCATATTCCTCGTAAGTGACGGAAATCCCTGTTTCTTCCTCGAAAAGTTCAATGGTTTTCGGATCTAAGTATTCACCCCAGTTATAGACAATAACCTTTTCGCCGGAATGATTTTTCAGAGTGTTTATATTGTAAAAAATTCCGCCTACAATTAAAGCTATAATTAAAACAGCAGGTACGGCAAAGCGGAAAGTCCGGTGAAAAGCCATTTTTTTGGAGGATTTTTTCACATCCTTGGACTCTTTTGGGCTGGCGTTTACACAAATCATAAGAACTAAAACACTGACAAAAAGCAAGGTGGAAAGTGCATACATTTCCGGTCGGATACCTTTACGCACTTCTGCATAAATTTTGGTTGAGAGGGTATCCACACCGGGACCTTTTGTAAAGTGTGTGATAATAAAATCATCCAAAGACATAGTAAATGCCATGAGGAAACCGGACACTACGCCCGGCCAGATGTCAGGAAAAACAACTTTAAAAAAGGCATAAACCGGTCCGGCTCCCAAGTCCTGTGCCGCTTCATAAGTGCTTTTGCTTGTCTGCTTTAATTTTGGCATAACGCTTAAAATTACATAAGGAATACAAAAGGTAATATGTGCCAACAAAATTGTGGAAAATCCAAGGGTAACTCTGCAAGCGATGAATAAAAGCATCAGAGAAATACCGGTTACAATTTCAGAATTTAAAATCGGAATGTTGGTAATTCCCATCATAATAGTCTTGCCTTTTGCTTTCATGGCATTGATGCCGATGGAGGCAGCCGTACCGATAATAGTTGCAAGAATGGCAGAAACAAGGGCAATCAAAAGCGTGTTGTAAAGAGCTGCCATAATTGCTTTGTCCTGAAACAGGGAGGAATACCAGTGAAGGGTAAAGCCGCCCCATTTTGCACGAGATTTTGAAGCATTAAAAGAGAGTACAATCAAAGTTACAATGGGGGCATACATAAGGAAAAGGATAAGCCCAAGATAAATATTTCGTGCAGTCTTTTTCATTAAAAGAAACCTCCCTGTCCGTTTTTATCGTATTTTCCGGTTAAAATCATGCTGATTAAAATAAAAATCATCAGTACCAGAGAAAGTCCGCTTCCTACATGCCAGTTGCTTCCCTGCTGGAACTGTCTGTCAATGACATTTCCGATAAGAAGAATTTTACTTCCTCCTAAAAGGTCTGAAATGACAAAGGTAGTGAGCGCCGGTACAAAAACCATAGTAATTCCGCTGATAACTCCGGGCAGACTTAAAGGAAAAATAATTTTCCGAAAGGTATAAAAGGAGGTAGCGCCCAAATCTCTGGCAGCGAAAATAACATCCTTGTCAATTTTGCAAAGCGCATTGTAAAGAGGCAGTACCATAAATGGCAGGAAGTTATAAACCATACCTAATACAATGGCTGCCGGTGTGTTGATTAACTGCAAAGGAGGGATATGAAAAATCCCCAAAATCTGATTGATAACTCCGTTTTTTTCCAGTAAAGTCTGCCACGCAATGGTGCGAAGCAAAAAATTCATCCACATAGGAAGGATGAAAAGCAGCACAATAAGACCGGTTTGATTGACTTTCATATTAGAGAGCATCATTGCCAGCGGGTATGCCAAAACAAGACAGATAATGGTGCTGATTATGGACAAAATCAAGGAAAGACAGAGCGCCTTGAAATTTTCCGCAGTTCCGATTGCCAGAACATTTTCAAAGGTAAATTGACCTTCGCTGTTGGTGAAGCCATAAAATAAAATCATGGCAAGGGGAATTAAAATAAAAGCGATAGACCACAAAAGATAAGGACCGGATAATAATTTCTTTTTATTCATTGACTCCAATCGCCTCCTCATCCTCGGACTCCGGCTTGTGCATAATCTGAATGTCAAAAGGATTTACATGAATTCCCACTTTTTGTCCCACAGGGAACATATCTGTACTGTGTACCAGCCATTCAAAGCCGTTTGCCTGTACTTCCATTTCGTAATGCACACCTTTAAAAATAAGATGGGTTACAACGCCTTGTATGGTACCTTCTTCAGGCGCAAGCAAATCCACATCTTCCGGACGGATTACCACGTCAACCGGTTTATTTTTTCCAAATCCCACGTCAACACAGGGAAATTTTGCACCCAGAATTTCCACCAGCTTATCCTCCAGCATAATACCGGAAATAATATTGCTCTCGCCGATAAAATCTGCAACAAAAGCATTCTGAGGTTCGTTATAAATATCTTCCGGTGACCCCATCTGCTGAATGTAGCCTTGGTTCATAACTACAATGGTATCGGACATAGTAAGGGCTTCTTCCTGATCATGGGTGACATAGATAAAGGTAATGCCCAGCTCATTTTTTAAACGGATAAGCTCATACTGCATGTCCTGACGAAGCTTTAAATCCAGTGCGCCTAAAGGCTCGTCAAGAAGCAGGAGACGAGGCTCGTTTACAATGGCTCTTGCAATGGCAACACGCTGTTGCTGTCCGCCGCTTAAAGAGTCAGGCAGACGGTTTTCATAGCCGTCAAGATTTACCAGCTTTAAAGCATATTTTACTTTATCCTTGATGTAAGCGGCGCTTTTGCCGGAAATTTTCAGCCCAAAGGCAATATTTTCTTCAATGTTCATGTGGGAGAAAAGCGCATATTTTTGAAAAACCGTATTGAGATTTCTCTTGTTGGGAGGAAGATTGGTAATATCCTTCCCGTCAAAAATAACCTGACCGCTGTCAGGCGCTTCAAACCCTCCTAAAATACGAAGAGTTGTTGTTTTTCCGCAGCCGCTTGGACCTAAAAGTGTGAGAAACTCATTTTCTTTTATAGAGAGATTTAAGTTATCTAAAATCAACTGGTCGCCAAAGCTTTTGGTTATATCGGTTAAAGTGACTAAATTGTGACTCATTCTGCTCCTCCTTTGTAAAAACCATATTTTAAGTCATAAAAATCCATTCTAAAAGCCATTATACTAGAGGAAAAATACATGTCAATATGTAAAAACTTCAAAGTTACATTGTATAAAAAAAAACTTTGTGGTAGAATGTTTTTGATATCTCGGGAGTTTGACAGTTGAATCATTGAAAATCACCTTGCAGGCCTTATATAACCTG
>UQAX01000062.1 GCA_900539145.1 uncultured Blautia sp. | reverse complement strand
CCATATTTACTGGGGTTGTAGCCATTTTTTTACCTTATAACTGTCAAAGATGGGAAAATACATGTCAATATGTAAAAACTTCAAAGTTACATTGTATAAAAAAAAACTTTGTGGTAGAATGTTTTTGATATCTTTAAAAGATATGATTCGTTATGTGGTGAAACTAATAAAAACAGGAGGGTATTGCATAGATGAAAGAAAAGTATGTAGCGTATGTCGGAACCTATACCCATGGAAGCAGTATTGGAATTCATTTGTATGATGTAAATGTGGAGGAAGGAACACTTTCAGAAAGAAAAGTAGTGCCTGTCAATAATTCTTCCCATTTGGCGAAGTCTTTAAACGGCAAATATCTTTATTCTATCGCAGATGAAGGAGTAGCTGTATTTGCCATTGAAGCAGACGGAGATTTAACGTTTATTAACAAAGTAGATATTGACGGAATGAGAGGCTGTCATCTGTCAACAGACGAAGAAGGTAAATATCTTTTTGTGGCAGGTTATCATGATGGAAAGGTAACCGTGGTACATACACATCGTGACGGAAGGTTGGGAAGTGTAGTGACCGGTGTATTCCATAAGGGATTGGGAAGTGTAGGAGAGAGAAATTTCCGCCCTCATGTAAGCTGTGTGCGCCCGACACCGGATAATAAATATCTGTGTGCTGTGGACAACGGCATTGACCAAATTAAAATTTACAGAGTAAACAGAAGAACAAAACGTCTGGAATTAGTGGATATTTTAAGATGCCACAGAGAGTCCGGACCGAAAAAAATGAAATTCAGCAAAGACGGAAAATTTGCATATTTGATTTACGAGCTGAATAATACCATTCAGGTATATCGCTATGACGGCAGCGGCAAAAATCCTGTTTTTGAACTGTTGCAGACAGAAAGCACCTTGGCGTCTCATGACGATGAGACTCATGATGCGACTTCCGGTCTTTGTATGTCACCGGATGACAAATATGTTTTCTGCTCAACAGCAGGAGAGGATACGGTTGCTATGTATAAAAGAGATGAGCAGACCGGTCTTTTGGAAAAACAGTGTATTTTGCCAATCAGTGGAAATTATCCAAAGGATTTGGCAGTTTTTCCGGACGGAAAACATCTGGCAGTGGTAAATCATGAGTCAAATTCGATTACTACCTTTGCTATTGATTATGAAAATAAATTGCTGATAATGAAAGGCAAACCTATGAAGGTAGAAACACCAAACAGTATTATTTTCTCAAAATGTCAGGAATAAATAAATTTTAAGAAAAAAGGAAGTGCAAAGCTATGGAAAGCGGGCCTTATCCCGGGAATATTAAAAACAGAATAAAAAAAGAAATCCATATTCCTGCGGGCAGGCCGCCTTTCGTGTTCTGCCATGCAGGATATGAAGGGAGAAACCATGATTAGAATATTTAAAACAATTGATGGGAAAATTCATCAGGTAGAGGAAGCCAGCGAAGGTTGCTGGCTTGCGCTTACCGATCCTACTGCAACGGAGATTTTTGAGGTTGCAAGGAAGTATCATATTGAAGTAGACGACTTGAGAGCGCCTTTGGATGAGGAAGAACGTTCACGTATTGAGGTGGAGGATGACTATACCTTGATTATCGTGGATACGCCGATTTTGGAGGAAAGAGGGGAGAAGGACTGGTATGGCACTATCCCTTTATCGATTATTGTAACAGATGAGATTATTATTACGGTATGTCTGGAAGATACTTCAGTTCTGGGACGGTTTATGGATGGACGTGTCCGTAATTTTTATACGTATATGAAAACCAGATTTATTCTTCAGATTTTGTATAAAAATGCAAGCATGTTTCTGCATTATCTGCGTATTATAGATAAGAAAAGTGAAGAAGTGGAGGAAAAGCTTCAGGAGTCTACGAAAAATAAAGAACTCATTGAGCTTCTGGAACTGGAAAAATCACTGGTTTATTTTACTACCTCGCTAAGGTCCAATGAAATCGTACTGGAAAAGCTTTTAAAGGTAGAGCGTATTAAGCAGTATCCGGATGATACGGATTTGCTGGAAGATGTTATTATAGAGAATAAGCAGGCCATTGAGATGGCGAATGTATACAGTGGAATTTTAAGTGGAATGACAGATGCGTTTGCTTCTATTGTATCCAATAATCTCAATATCGTTATGAAATTTTTGGCGACAGTTACCATTGTTATGTCTATTCCTACTATGATTTTCAGCGCCTATGGAATGAATGTAAATCTCAAAGGAATGCCTTTTGCAGCTCATCCTGAGGGATTTGCCATTGTAATTGTACTTTCACTGCTTTTAAGTCTGATAGTGGCATTTATCTTTTCCAAAAAGAATTTATTTTAAGCAGCAGTTGTTAAAGGAGAAATTATGAATTTTTTAAACAAGATGGAAAGAAAGTATGGAAGATATGCCATACACAATTTGACAAAGTATATGATAGGGTGCTATGCCATAGGGTATATTTTAGTGTATTTCGGACAGATGTTCGGCGGTAACTTTTTTCAGTACCTGCTTTTAAGTCCTTATCATATTATGCACGGACAGATATGGAGAATTGTTTCATGGATTTTGATACCGCCTTCCAGCTCGAATATTATTTTTGTGTTGATTATGCTGTCTTTTTATTACTATCTGGGCACAGCATTGGAACGGACATGGGGCGCATTTCGCTATAATGTTTATATTTTAGGCGGAATGCTTTGTACGGTTATCGGAGCGTTTATCCTGTATTTTATTTCAGGACAAAATGAAATGCTTTCTCTGATTAACGGAATGAGTTTTTCAACTTATTACATTAATTTATCTATTTTCCTTGCCTTTGCCATGAATTATCCGGATATGGAAGTGTTGTTTATGATGATTATTCCTATTAAAATAAAGTATCTGGCGCTTTTAGATGTGGCATATCTGCTCTATGATTTAATAAGAGGCGGATGGGGCACACGTACGGTAATCATTGCATCACTTTTGAACTTTATTATTTATTTTTTAATGACAAGAAATTACAGGAGAATATCTCCGCAGGAAATTCATAGAAAACAACAGTTTAAGAAAGCTGTTCATCCGCAGATGACACCGGGAGGAACAAGACATAAATGTGCAGTATGCGGAAGAACGGAAAAAGATGGGGAGCACTTAGAATTCCGTTATTGCTCAAAATGCAACGGAAATTATGAATATTGTCAGGATCATTTGTTTACCCATCAGCATATAAAATAGGAGGATTACTTACATGCGTAAAACAAAAATCGTTTGCACCATGGGACCAAATACAGATAACAAGGATATTATGGAAGCTTTGGTTAAAAATGGGATGAATGTAGCCCGTTTTAACTTTTCACATGGTGATTACGAAGAACAGCGCAATCGTATGGATTTATTAAAACGTGTAAGGGAAGAACAGGGAAAACCGATTGCTATTCTTCTTGACACAAAAGGACCGGAAATTCGCACCGGTGTTTTGGAAAATGGAAAAAAAGTAGCGCTGTCAGAAGGGGCAGACTTTACTTTATATACAAAAGAGACAGTGGGAAATGCTTCCGGCTGTTCCATTACTTATGCAGGACTTACAGAAGATGTAAAACAGGGAAACCGAATTTTAATTGATGATGGTTTGATTGAGCTGGAAGTAAAAGAAGTAGAAAAAGATGCAATCCATTGCCGTGTAGTAAACGGAGGAGAGCTTGGAGAAAAGAAGGGAATTAACGTTCCAAATGTAAAAGTACAGCTTCCTGTTGTTACAGAAAAAGATAAGGCAGATATTATTTTTGGAATTGAGCAAAAAATAGATTTTATTGCAGCTTCTTTCATCAGAAATGCAGAAGGTGTAAAAGAAATCCGTAAAATCCTTGAGGAACATCATGCAGAGGATATTGCGATTATTGCCAAAATCGAAAATGCAGAAGGCTTGGAAAACATTGACGAAATCATTGAGGTGGCAGACGGTATCATGGTAGCCAGAGGCGATTTGGGTGTGGAAATTCCTGCCCCTCAAGTTCCTCACATTCAGAAGATGATTATTCATAAATGTAATGCCAATTATATTCCGGTTATTACTGCGACACAGATGCTGGACTCTATGATACGCAATCCACGTCCTACCCGTGCAGAGGTAACGGATGTCGCAAATGCCATTTATGACGGCACAGACGCTATTATGCTGTCAGGAGAAACCGCAGCAGGAAAATATCCTGTGGAGGCTTTGAAAATGATGAGCGAAATTGCAGAAAACACAGAGCAGTATGTAAATTATGACCAATATATTATGCACAGAACCATGTATAAGAAAACAAAGGTGTCCTGTGCCATCGGAATTGCATCTGTTCGTACAGCCAGAAATATTGAAGCTGACTGTATTGCAACACCAACCATGTCGGGAAAGACAGCCCGCTTAATTTCCAGTTTCCGTCCGGTGATGCCGATTTATGCCATTACTCCAAATGAGAGAGTAGAGCGTAAAATGCAGCTTTATTGGGGCGTTACACCGTTAAAGGGATATACAAGAGATACGGCGGAAAATGTTATTTTAAATGCAATGGAAACTTTGAAAGAGAAGAAGCTGGTGAAGAAAGGCCAGATGGTGGTTGTCACGGCAGGCGATCCGGCTACAAACAGCAGCAAGGCTGAAGCAAATGTTACAAATATGCTTCATGTTATGGAAGTGATTTAAAAATTGGAAGCTATTGTATGAAGCGCATTGAGGAGATGTGCTTTATGCAATAGCTTTTTTGTTTCATAGGAGACTGTGCTGTTGTATAATCTTAGTATGTTAGATTGACAATATGTCATATATGCCATATTATATAAATATAAAATGTAAAAGAGGTTAAAAATGTGAAGAGTTTTCAAGTTGAATTTTACGAAAGAGAGGATGGAGATATTCCGGTAGAAAACTTTTTAAATAGCTTAGATGTAAAAATGCGAAATAAAGTTTTGATGATTTTGAGCGTGCTACAAGAAAAAGGAAATCAATTAAGAGAACCATATAGCAAACATTTAGAAGATGGTATTTTTGAAGTTCGCGGTAAAGTTGGAAATGATATTTCACGAGTTATGTATTTTTTTTACTATAATGGTAAAATTATTTTAACTAACGGTTTTGTGAAAAAGACTCAGAAAACACCTAAAAATGAAATTGAATTAGCGAAGAAATATAGAAAAGATTATTTAGAAAGGTTTGGTAAGTAATATGAAAACATTAGACCAATATATGAACGAACAGCTACAAAATGAAGAATTTAGAAAAGAGTGGGAAAATTCACAGCCTGAACTGGATGTAATACGAGCGATTGTTGATGCTCGTACATCCCAAAACCTTACACAAAAAGAGCTTTCTAAACGAACGGGTATTAATCAGGCTGATATAAGTAAATTAGAAAACGGAACACGAAATCCATCTTTGAATTTATTAAAAAGATTAGCAGATGGGATGGATATGGTATTAGAATTGAAATTTGTTCCAAAGTCAAAAAAAATATAAGGTTTATATCTTTTCGTCCTTTATGTGGATTTTAATAAAAATTTTATGGAGATTTCTCCATAAAATTTTTATTTAGGAATACATTTAGGAAGCTATTCTGAAAAACTGCTATGGGTTCCAAATATTCATGTCTGCCAAAATGGACAGAGTTATTTCTGCTGCAATACTTCCGTCTGCGTGACTTGCTGCATGGATATTAGTGGCGAAAAAGTATGTGTTGTCTGGATTTTCTACGAAACCGATAAACCAGCCGTTTATATCCTGCCCGTTTACACGTCCTGTTCCGGTTTTTCCATAAAAATCTCCAAGGTCAGAGGAAGATATGTGAATAGCGTCTTTTACTGCCTTCATATTTTTCTCTGTAAAATCCAAACTGTTCTGCTGCAATTTCGTTAAAAGCTCGACCTGCTCGATTGGGGAAATTTTCAGGGAAGCTTCCATCCAATAAGAAGAAAAATCACTGCTTAAATCCTCATTGCCATATCCGATTTTGTGAAGATAAGCTTGAACAGAAGCAGCGCCAAGCTGTTCATCAAGAGATTGGAAGTACCAGTTTACAGAAGAATTCATAGCAGACTGTAAGGTTTGATTTTTATTCCATGCTTCAAAAGGATAGGAGGTTCCGTTCCATTCGATTAAGGAGCTTTCGGGTTTGATAATACCGGTTTCCAGTGCAAACAAAGCATTATATATTTTGTAAGTAGAGTTTGGGGCAATACGTAGAACTGCCTGTTTTTTATTGTGTATTTTCCAAGTCTCATTTTTTAAATCATATAATACAAAGCTGCCTTCATATCCCTCAAAATAATTGCTAAGGTTCAGCTCGGAGCAGTTCTTTGCGGAAGCGTCCCACAGATAGAGGTCTTTATCCGCTGCATAGGTGGAGACAAACGGTGCAAATGCCAAAATAAGAAAAGATGCCAACAGAAAAGAAAACATACTTTTTCGCTTTTTCTCTGCGGTTGGTTTTTCATAAGAAGCAATATTTAGAATTCTTCGCTTCATTTGTTTCATATTTCCGCTGATACCGGATACAAAGGGATGCGGGGTAAGAGAAAGTTTTCCGGCGAGGTTAAGCAGTGTATTTCCGTACGCCACATAATCGTCTGCTTTCAACATTTTTAAAACAGAAGTATCACAGGCAATTTCTCTGTCATTTCGCATTTCTTTCAGTGCATACCGGACAAGAGGGTGGAACCAGTAAACAATTCCGGCAAGGCTCATCAGATAGTTTACCATCCCGTCTTTATGCTTGTAGTGCTGCAATTCATGTAAGAGCATGTATCGAATATCTTCTTCTTTACTGTCGGATATGAGATGAATGGGAAGATAGATACAGGGTTTAAAAACGCCCACAATAACAGGAGATTTCAGAAAAGCAGTGCTGTATACAGGAATATTTTTGGTAATGCCTGTGTCTTTTAGACAGCGCTGATATACTTGATGAACCTTGGAACTTTGAAGGGGTAAAGCAGATTTTTTCAAGGTACGCAGGCGGAAGGCTGATTTGATGAATAACAATAACATTGTGATAATACCCAATATCCAAAGTGCAAATAAAAAATAGCCGATTATAGGGGGAAAATACGTATTTACAGAAAGTGTAAAATCCTCCATCCAGTTTTTACCGTGTGTAATATTTGTACTTGCGGACTGGTTTATTGCTGTGTTTGTTTGGAAAGAAGAAATAAGATTTTGATTTTTAAACCATACGAACAATTCTGATAATTTAATAAAACGAAATGGCATAAAGGGAACTGCTAAAAGTCCCAATAGCAGAAACCATAAGTTATATTGCATTCGGCTGGACAAGCTGTTTTTTTAAATTCGTTTCATAAGCAAAAGAACACCAATGATGCCACAGAGCAATAGGTTCGAAATAAGAAAACGGAACATAAAATCGTCCATATTATTTGCCTCCTTTTTTCTGTTTCTGTGAAAGGAGAGCACGAAGTGTATTCAATTCAGAGTCAGATAATTTATCACTTTCAATATAGGCAGATACCATGGCGGTAATATCTCCGTCATAATAGCGGTTTAGAAAAGAAGCGCTTTCCTGCCCGATGTATTCACTTTCTTTCACTGTGGGAGTATAGATAAACATACGGCTTTCCTTTTTATAAGTAAGTACACCTTTGGTTACAAGGCGCTTGATTAGAGTCTGAATGGTTTTTGGACTCCAGCTTGTAATGGTCAGTAATTTTTCTGTGATTTCCTTTGTGCTGATAGGTGCGTATTTCCATACGATTTTCATAACCTCAAATTCAGCCTCGGAAATTTGCGGAAGAGTTTTCATAATTAATCTCCTTTAAATCTTACAACTGTAATATAAATATTATAATTTAGAAAGAGTAGGATTGTCAATTTTTATTGTATAGGATGCAATTTCTTATGCAACAAAAAATGCTGAAACCTTTTGCTTGTTAAGGTTTCAGCATTAAACTAAGACTGCCGGCAGCGGGACTTGAACCCGCACGTGGTTGCCCACAACAGATTTTGAGTCTGCCTCGTCTGCCATTCCGACACGCCGGCATTTCCTTACGGAACATAAAGTATACTATCACAAAAAAAAGAGAATTGCAAGCTTTTTTTGAAAATAATGTAAAAAACCTACAATTCCCCGATTTTAAGTTATTTGTTTGCTTTTTCTATCAATTTTTCATAAAAATCAAAACAGTCAAAAGTTGCAAAATAATCTGCCGGTGTTTCTGCACGACGTATTAATTGAACGCTTCCGTCTTCTTTTAAAAGTAATTCTGCTGATTTTAATTTTCCATTATAGTTATATCCCATAGAAAAACCGTGAGCCCCTGTATCGTGAATAACCAGAATATCGCCCTTTTGAATTTCAGGAAGCATTCTGTCAACAGCAAATTTATCATTGTTTTCACACAATGAACCTGTAATATCATATTTGTGGTCTAAGGGAAGGTTTTCTTTTCCCATTACCGTAATATGATGATAAGCACCGTACATGGCAGGGCGCATAAGATTTACCGCACAGGCATCTAAGCCGATATAATCTTTATAGGTATGTTTTTCATGAATTGCTGTTGTTACAAGGCAGCCATAAGGTCCCATCATAAAACGTCCCAATTCAGAATAAATAGCAACATCACCCATACCCGCAGGAACAAGGACCTCATCAAAAACACGATGTACGCCCTCTCCGATGACACGGATATCGTTTGGCTCTTGGTCAGGAGTATACGGAATACCCACGCCGCCTGAAAGATTAATAAAGCATATTTTAGCGCCTGTTTCTTTTTCGAGCCTTACTGCAAGCTCAAAGAGTTTTTTTGCCAGCATGGGGTAATATTCATTGGTAACGGTATTACTTGCCAAAAAGGCATGTATTCCAAATTCTTTCGCCCCTTTTTCTTTCAAAATGCGGAAAGCATCAAAAATCTGTTCCTCTGTCATTCCGTATTTTGCATCGCCCGGATTATCCATAATCCCGTTACACACTTCAAAAACACCGCCGGGATTAAAACGACAGCTAATTCTTTCAGGAATTTTTCCGATAGCTTTTTCTAAAAAATCAATATGGGTAATATCGTCTAAATTAATGGTAGCGCCTAATTGAGCCGCATATTGGAAGTCTTCTGCCGGTGTATCATTGGAGGAAAACATAATATCTTTTCCGACACAGCCAATGGCTTCGGACAACATCAATTCTGTATAAGAAGAACAGTCACAGCCAAAACCATATTCTCTTAAAAGGTTGATTAAAAATGGATTGGCATTTGCTTTTACTGCAAAATATTCTTTAAATCCCTTGTTCCATGAAAAAGCTTCTTTCATAGCTTTTGCATTTTCCCGAATTCCTTTTTCATCATAGAGATGAAACGGAGTGGGATATGTTTTTATGATTTCTTCAAGCTGCTCTTTTGTAACAAATGTCTTTTTCTCCATCCTTTTAACTCCTTTGTGCATTCATAATTTTCGTTTTGTACAAACGAACATCTTTATTATACGGAAATCCTATGTGCTTTTCAAGTGGGATGTCAGAGGATTTTGTTTGACAAACAAAATATTAAAAAGTATTATTATAATATCAAGTGAAATAATATAGGTAATTGCGAAACAAGCTCAGGATATGAGCCAGAATAGTGCTGAAACTTGGG
>UQAX01000061.1 GCA_900539145.1 uncultured Blautia sp. | reverse complement strand
AAAATATCTGCAATTTTCAAGGTTCATCTGTGCCTTTTTCTTTTCACTCAGTTTTCATAACAATCCCTCCCTGACTTTATTTCTAAGCTCTTTTACATATTTTCTGGAAATGTAGGTACCGTCTCCGTTCTCAAATTCTGCCAGCATAATTCCTCCAGAAAAAGGCTTGTATGATTTTACTCCATGCAGATTTAAAATTGCTGATTTGGAAACCCGCATAAAATAATAAGGCAACATTCTCTCTAACTCATACAATCTTTGCTTTACCTTATAAACTTCTTTTTCCGTATGCACATATTGAATTTCCTGTATCGTTTCAATATAGTAAATCCCATCCAGCTTTACGGGAATTTGCGCCTTTTCCTTCTGACACAATAAATAACCGGGATAAAATCCGTCCTCTGAAATATATCTTTCCAGTCGCTTGATATTGTCCGTTTCTTCGTGTACATATAGCTTTGCTTCCTCCTGCTCAGTGTCAGAAATCAGCTTCCATGATACCTTCATTTGTTCACCTCTTTTCTATGGTTTCATTATATAAGAGCTCTTTAAAAAAATCTATATTTATCAGGTAAGTGACTTTCTGCTCATGGTAAGTGGTACTTAAAAAAGCTTATCTAAAACCATTCTGGCATTTTCTACGTTTTCTTTGGATGTCTGCCAGATTTCATACTCACTAAATCCCGGAAGTCCCATGGAAACCTGAGGATTGCGAAACTCCATTTTACTTTCCTTTTTGATTTTCCCTGACAAATGATAAGAAGTAATACCCGTTTCCTTATATAATTTTTCAATAATAGCTGCGTCAACTCCTGCCCCTGCCAGAATTTCAATTCTATCTTTGCTCTTCGCCTGTAACTCCTTTAAAAGCGCTCTGCCCTCCCATGCGGAATTTTTCTGTCCACTGGTAAGAATGGTTTTTATTCCCAATGAAATGGCATCCTCCATGGTTTTGAAGGGATTTTTACACACATCAAAGGCTCTGTGAAGAGCTACGTCTGCCTTTCCTGCACACTTTATAAAAGCTTCCATCTGCTCTGTGTCCAGATTTCCCTGTGGCGTTAGAACACCTGTGACAATTCCCTCTGCTCCCAGTTCTGCAAATTTCTGTACTTCTTCTCTCATCATTTCCAGCTCATAGCCACTGTAACAAAAATCTCCGAAACGAGGACGCAAAAGCACACGTATTTTCAAATCCGTATACTTTCTAATCATACGAAATAACACTTCCGAAGGCGTTACCCCTCCTACCGGCAAATCACCGCATAATTCAATCCTGTCCGCACCGCCCTCAAAAGCAGCAATGGCAGACTCCACACTATCTACACAAACCTCTAACATTTTATATTCCTCCTCTCATTTTTCCTTTTTCCCCTTACTATTTTCATTCTACAAAATATATACAAAGTTATTCTATTGGAAAATAATTTGGAACATTTTTGCATTTTTTTGAGCATAGCGATGTTTTGAAAGCCGTGTTTGAGTGCATTTGCACGAGTTTGGCTGGAAAAACATCACTATGCGGCGCAGAAAAACAAGAAAATGGGCTACTGTTCCAAAGCGCACGCCCAAAACAGTAACCCAATATCTTAAAAGGGATTAGAACTTCCTTTGTTTATTTACAAAGTTTTTTGAATTCATCAGCTACAAACTGTACTTTTGTTCCGATAATAACCTGAACAGCAGTTTTGCTTGGTCTGATAACACCTGCTACACCTGCAGATTTGATTTTCTTTTCATCTACTAATGTGTAGTCTTTGATTTCAAGACGAAGTCTTGTAATACAGTTGTCGATAGATGTAACGTTCGCAGGACCACCAACACCTTCCAGAACGATTTTTGCAATGCCTGTGAAGTCATTATTTGCAAGCTCTACTTTTGTTTCATCAATATCATCGTCTTCTCTACCAGGTGTCTTCATATTGAATTTTACAATTACAAATCTGAATACAACATAGTAGATAACACCAACAACCAAACCGATTGGGATTAACCACAGTGGGTTCTGTGCAAACGGAGCTTTAAAGCTAAGTATCCAGTCGATAAGACCTGCACTGAAGTTAAATCCTGCACGCACAGGAAGAGCTGCCACAACTGCCATAGAAATACCTGTTAATAAAGCATGTACTACGTATAATGCCGGTGCAAGGAACATGAATGAGAATTCCAGAGGTTCTGTAACACCATTTAAGAAAGAAGCGATTGCTGCGGACATTAAAAGACCTGCTGCAACTTTTTTCTTTGTAGATTTTGCTGTATGGTACATAGCCAGAGCTGCTGCCGGAAGACCGAACATCATTACCGGGAAGAAACCGGACATGTACATACCTGTTTCACCTAACACACCACCGGTTGCGTTACCCCAGAATTTTGCAATATCATCAATACCTGCAACATCAAACCAGAATACGGAGTTCAATGCGTGGTGCAGACCGAATGGGATTAACAGACGGTTGAAGAAACCGTAAATACCTGCACCGATTGGTCCTAAATTCATAATAAATTTACCAAGTGTAATCAATACATTGTAAACGATTGGCCATACAAAGAACAGTACCAAACTGGAAATCAGGGATGCGCCTGCTGTAACAATGGCAACACATCTTTTACCACTGAAGAATGAAAACGCATCCGGTAATTTTGTATTTTTGAACTTATTATAGCATGCTGCTGCAATAAGACCACATAAAATACCGATAAACTGTGTCTGTGTTTTTGCAAAAGCCGGGTCTACTTTTTCTACTGCTGTCTGTGTAAGCATAGCTACAACATCAGTAGAAAGCAGAGTTGTTGTCATAATCCATGAAACAAGACCTGCAAGACCTGCTGTACCGTCGTTGTCATCAGACATACCAACAGCAACACCAATCGCAAACAGAATTGGCATCTGGTCAATTAAACATCCGCCGCCCTTTAATAAGAAAGCAGCAATTACATTGTTAGCGCCCCAGCCGGTAGGGTCAATCCAATATCCAATACCCTGCAAAATAGCCGCAACCGGAAGACATGCAACCGGAAGCATCAGGGATTTTCCTAATCTTTGAAGATATCTCATCATAATAAAAAATCCTCCTTCTTTTTCCTGTTTTAATCCCTTTTATCCTACAATGGAAACCCGCATAAAACGTGCCGCCATCATTTTATTTTAAACCGGAAAACCGGTGCAAAATACCTTGTTATTTCATTTTGATGCTTACCACATCATCCTTTGGCATTACGTCTTTTCCGAAAATTCCTTCTACTGCGGCATAATCATCTGTGTTGCACACCAGCATTGGTGTAATGGTGTCATAGCCGGCTTCTTTTACTGCATCTAAATCCACAGTCAAAAGCAAATCGCCTTTTTTCACCTTGTCCCCTGCCTTTACATGACCTTCAAAGCCTTCACCTTTTAATTCTACGGTATCAAGCCCTACATGAACTAAAATTTCCACACCGTTATCTGCTGTCATGCTGACTGCATGGAGTGTATCGAATACCATTGCAATTTCTCCGTCAGCCGGAGCATAAATTTTTCCTTCGAAAGGGATAATTGCCACACCCTGTCCCAGCATACCTGTGCTAAAGGTCGGGTCATTTACTTCTTTTAAATCTACGGCTTTTCCCTTTACCGGCGCTCCTAAAAAGAATGTGTTGTCCTGTTTTTTCTTAAAAAAGTTAAACATGCTTTCCTCCTACTTATATGAAAAATAATCTGCTGTCTTTAAATGATTAAAAGCTTCTTCCTCTGTGAGATAGCGTTCTCCTGCAAGAGAACCGGACTTCATACCGCCGGCATCTACATAGACGGTCTGTCCGTTCATAGAAACTGCACAAAATACATAGCTTTCCTCCTGTACCCAGCCGCCTTGCCAGGTTCCTGCTACAATATGAGCTTCCATTCCTGCTCTGTTACAAAGCTCTGCCAGAATTTTCGCATATCCCAAGGCAGTTGCCTTTCCCTCAAGAACTGCTGCCGTATGATTTGTAATGTAATATTTGTCCAACAGCTCTCCGATATGAGATACTTTTTCTCCTGCGGTTTCCATGCTGTCTGTGGGCTTTAAACTGTCCTTCATCCAGTCTAAAAAGTAATCTACGGTACTTTTCTCACCGCTGTCTTTTGGTATTCCCGCAATAACCTCATCTAAAATCTGCTCTGTATTTTCAAGTCTTCTGTTAATCTCGTCAACCTTGCTCTCATTATTCACTGCCAGTCCGTCTCTGATTTCATTGAGATTTGATATCGTTCCGTCTTGGGCAAAGGCTGCCTGAATTTCAATTCCTTCTGCACAGGATAAGAATAAAATCACTTTGGAAATTTCATTCTCTGTAATCCGATTTAAGTCCTTATCCTCATACTGTACATACACTTCCTCTTCTGTCATGGGAATTTCTACGAAACCATAAAAATAATTTTTCCCTTCACATTCCAGCGCAGTGACAATTCTCTGATATTCTTCTCCGTTTACCGGCTGAGGAAGCGTCAGTACACCGCCTTTTAAACTCTCTATATTTTCTTTTAAAAAGAGGTAGACCTCATACTCCTTCTTGGTAAGCTGATTGGAATAAAAGTCACTTTCTACTGCAGCTTCCTTTCTGGGACTGTCCTCCAGTTTTCCGGAAAGGGTATTGGATAAGGTAATCTTCCTCTGCCATGCAAAAAATGCCGCAAGAAAAATTATCATAATTCCGATAAGCAATGCTGCTCTTTTATGTTTTTTTATGTAATTCATCTCTCTATTCCATTTCCCGAACAATCTTTCTAAGCTTTAAAATCATGGATGGCGCTACGGAAAGCTCGTCCACTCCCATATTTACAAAGGTTTCTGTCAGTTCTGTATCTGCTCCCAGCTCTCCGCAAATTCCTGCCCATTTTCCTGCTGCATGAGCATTGTCCACTACCATTTTAATCATTTTTAAAATCGCTTTGTGGTGCGGATTATAAAACTCCTCTAATTTCTCATTCTGACGGTCAATAGCAAGAGTATACTGTGTCAAATCATTTGTTCCGATGCTGAAGAAATCTACCAGCTCTGCCAGCTCATCACTAATCATGACCGCTGCCGGTGTTTCAATCATAATTCCTTCTTCCACATCTTTATATGGTGTATCGGAAGCTTTCAGTTCTGCCTTCACTTCTTTTACGATTTCTTTAATTCGCATGACCTCTTCCACAGAAGTAATCATAGGATACATAATCGAAAGTGTTCCGTATACGGAAGCTCTGAAAAGCGCTCTTAGCTGTACCTTGAAAATTTCCGGCTGTGACAGACAAATACGAATGGCACGATATCCCAATGCCGGATTTTCTTCTTTTTCTAAATTAAGATAGTCAGCCTGCTTATCTGCACCGATGTCCAGCGTACGGATAATGACTTTCTTTCCTGCCATATTCTGCACTGCCTGCTTATATGCCTGAAACTGTTCTTCCTCCGTAGGAAGCTCATTTCTGCCGATATAAAGGAATTCACTTCTGAAAAGTCCAATTCCTCCCGCATCGTTTTCCAGCACATAGCCCATATCTCCAACGCTTCCGATATTGGCATAAATATTGATTTTCTTACCGCTTTTTGTAACGTTTTCTTTTCCCTTCAGCTTCAGCAGAAGATTTTTCTTTTCTTCCTCCTCTGCAATTTTGGCTTTTGCTGCCTCCTGTACGTTTTCATCCGGCTCTAAGATAAATTCTCCTGTAAAGCCGTCTACCACTGCACAAGTACCGGACTGAATTTCCTCTAAATTCATATCCACACCAATCAAAGCAGGAATATTCATCATACGGGCCAGAATAGCTGTATGAGAATTTGTTGAACCGTGTACTGTAACAAAAGCAAGGATTTTTTCCTTATCCATCTGAACGGTCTCACTTGGTGTCAAATCATCTGCCACAACGATAACCGGCTTCTCAAACTCTGTATCCATGCCGTTTTGTCCTGAAAGATTTCGCACCAGACGTTCTGAAATATCTTTAATATCTGCCGCTCTTGCTCTCATATAATCATCATCCATGCTGGCGAACATCTCTGAAAAATTATCGCCGGTAGATGCCACTGCATATTCTGCATTTACTTCCTGAGTACGGATAATATTTTCAATGGACTCGTTATAATCATCATCCTCCAACATCATCTGATGTACTTCAAAAATTGCTGCGCTGGCTTCTCCCACTTCTTTTACGGCTTTTTCATAAAGCTTCTGAAGCTGTTTCTGAGATTTTTGTCTTGCAGCCTCTACACGTTTTACTTCCTCATCCGGATTTTCTACTTTTACACGTTTTACAATATAAGCTTCTTTTTTCAGCACCAGAACTTTTCCCAGCGCCACACCTTTATATACAGATTTGCCATTCAGATGTTTCATATCTATCCCTGCCATTTCTTATAAATTTGCTTCAAAAAACGCTTTCATTCCTTCAAAAGCAATGTCCTCATCGCTTCCTTCTACCTGAATTTCTACGGTCTGTCCGCATTTTACCGCTAAAGACATAAGCATCATCAGCTTCGTAACATCTACGGTTTTTCCTTCTTTTGTAATTGTGATTTTGCTTTCGTATTTCTTTGCCTCTTTTACCAACATTCCCGCCGGTCTTGCGTGAATTCCCAACTCATCTTTTACTGTGTACTCAAAGCTTTTCATTTTTAATATCTCCTTTCAATCAAAACATTCTTTCTTTATGAAAACTCAAAAAGAGTTTTTCTCTTACATAATACGCTGAATATGAATAGCAAGAAATCCCACTTCCTCTTTATCCAGTTTTTTCTCCAGCTTCTTTTCTATATAATGGCAAATGACTTCCGAAATTTGTCCTGCTTTTGGATATTTGCACCGAATAAAATCATTCAGCTCTATATTCACCGCTTCTCCTGTCTTTGCTCTCACCACCATATAATACAAATGGCTCATCAAACGAATATAAGCACAGGAGTCCTGACGTATTTTGTCTCCCAGACACTCCTCAATCATTAAAATACAGTCATCAATAATCTGCGTTGTCTTTAACGTATCTGATACCTGTTCATCCGAAAGACCTGAGTGAATATGAAGGGCAATAAATCCTGCTTCATCATCAGATATGCGATAGCCTGTCATTTTCTCTATGATTTCTCTGCTCTTTAAAGCAACGGCATATTCCTTTCCAAACAGAATTTTAATATCGGGTACAAAGGGATTTGATAAAAATATTTTTTCCTGCTCTCTTTTTGCCGCAAACGCAATATGGTCTGCCAAAGGCAACAAAATATCTCTTTTAATGGTATCAAAAACCTGCTCTGCTTCCTCAATAATTTTACCTGCTGCTTCGATGTAGACAGGGTCAATGGTGTTTACCACATTCATAGTAGAATTTCGCTCCTCCCGAACCACCGGCGTATAAACCGATGCTCCCGGAATTTCCGTAAATTCATCTCCTGCCTTTCTCCCAAATCCTATGCCTTTTCCCAATAAAATTCTTTCGCTGTCATCTTCCTTCACCTTTGCAAGCAGTGCATTATTGTTCAAAATTTTTAAAATACAGTACATTTTCGGTTTCCCCTTTTCTAATAAAACAAAAAAGGCATAAACTCCCCTGTTTCCAATCACTTCTTGTGAATAAAACAGTTTCGTTTATGCCTGCTTAACCAGTAACACACTACTCCGTTTCATTGTGTATAATGAACATATATAAACTATATACTATGGTGCGCTTATCGTCAAGCTGTATTTTTTAACCAATTTTTACTTTGCTTTTTATGAATTTTTTACAATTCTTATACAAATTTTATGGCTGTCCCCCTGCTTCTTACTCATCTTCCTTTTTCTGATGTTTTTTTCTGTACTTTACACATTCTGTCAGTAAATATTCGTAAAGTTTACTCATACCGGACAATTTCTTTTTTCAATCGCTTCATAATCTTCTTCTCCAGTCTGGAAATATAAGATTGTGAAATTCCCAGCAAATCCGCCACCTCTTTTTGCGTCTTTTCGCCTCCGTCGGGCATATTAATTCCAAACCGCAATCGCACAATGGTCTGCTCTCTTTTTGTCAATTTACCGATGGCCTTTCCCAAAAGCTTTCGCTCCACCTCGTTTTCAATATCCTTATAAATCACATCCTCATCTGTTCCCAAAATGTCTGAAAGCAGCAGCTCGTTACCGTCCCAATCCACATTTAACGGCTCGTCTATGGAAACCTCCAGCTTTGTTTTACTGTTCCTTCTCAAATACATTAAAATTTCATTTTCAATACAGCGGGAAGCATACGTTGCCAGCTTAATTTTCTTTACAGGGTCAAAGGTGTTAATCGCCTTAATCAGTCCGATTGTCCCAATGGAAATTAAATCTTCAACTCCTACCCCTGTATTGTCAAACTTTTTCGCAATATAGACAACTAATCTTAAATTATGCTCAATCAGACAGGCTCTCGCTTCCTCTTTTCCTTCTCCTGCCAAAGCGTCCAGCATTTCTCCTTCCTCCTGCGCTGTAAGAGGCGCAGGCAGCACCTCTGCTCCTCCAATATAATGCAGTTCGTTTTTCTTTGGCAGAAAAACCCCTTTAAACCCTGAAAATTTTACATTCCCTCCAACACAGATATCCATATTCACAAAACTCCTCCTCTTTATTTTTCCCATATCCCCGGACTTATGATTGCCTGAAATCTCCCTTTCTCAGACAATTTCGTGTATGAAATCCCAACAGCGGCATGCAGAATTTTGCGTTCCTCCTCCTGCTCTCTGACAATAAGCTTATCCACCGTTACAACAGGAAGCAGTCCCTTTTGACAGCCTACGCTGGTATAAGGCAGAAATCTGGGATTTAAACCCCGAAAAAAAGCAGCCTCTTCCTCTGCTAGCTTCTCTTCTACCATGTTCATGGCGCAGAAATTTTCCAGAAAGCGCTGTTGTTTCTCCGTCAATAATTGAAAAAAACTGTCCTTTTCCATGACGCAAACAGATTTTCCCGTTGCTCTGTCATACAGACAGTTTCCTGTATCATACAGTCCTTTTACATTTATTTCCTTTCCGCTCAGGGCTATGCCCACCTCGCAGCAAAGTTCTCTTTTCCGTTTTAAGTATTTACAGAGTCTTATGCCTATGTATAAAGTCCAATAACAGCATGTCGTTATTGCTCCAAATGTAAAAATGCCTCTCCTTGCTCTTTGTGAAAACACAAAAAGAAAGCCTCCCAGCAGGAAGTTGCATCCAAGAAATACAAGCATTTTCAAAATCAGATTTTTCAGTCCTTTTACACTGCATCCAAAGCTCACCATAGCCACTGCTGTCACCGCATAAAAAATCCCGTTTTTCAGACTTAGCAATTCTTTTGAAAATGCAAGAATAAAACAGCTTCCCACCGCTCCCACTGCCGCACCTAAAAGCGCTCTTACAGAATTGGCAGCTCCTGTAAGCAGCTGGTTGGTCAGGCACAGCACAAAGAAGCCGGAAATCAGGTTGACCACGAAAAAAACGTCTACGTAAACTTCGCAGTACACAAAACACCCCCTAAACCTCTGCATGACTCTCTTACTTATCTGGAATAAGTAATTTTATTATAGAGGGTAGGGGGCGCTGATTTTGTCAAAAACATGTAGTGATACAGAAAATCTTTTCGACAATATCATTGTTTATTTTTCGCTTTATGTTACCTGCTTTATGTTAATCATTTGAGGATATCATGAATATCCCCAAGAACTTTTTTCAACTCATCTGCCTTTATCTGTCCGGGAGCGGATGCCTGTTTTCCCGATGCAAAGGTGACGCAGGAACCGGTAAGCTCTCCGCAAATCCTGCTCAGCATACCGCTCTGTCCCATAGACATGGTAATCATAGGCTTATTACTGTGCTCTTTTCGTTCCATGGTAGCTTCTAAAAGAGCACACACATCTTTTCCTGACTGAGGCATTACCGCAAGCTTTATAATGTCTGCTCCTCGGTTTTCCATGGTATACAGAGCATCTGACATTTCCCTTACAGAAGGCGTTCCTTCAAAATGGTGGCTGGATGCAAGCACCACTGCCCCCGTCTCCTTCAGCTCCTTTATAAAGTCTTCTGACTTTTCTCCATACCAGAACACCTGCACATCTACAATATCTGCCAGCCTTCTTTCGGAAACCTCTTTTAAAAGCTTTACATAATCTTCCGACATAATGGATTTTTCTCCGCCTTCTTCTTTTGTACGGAAAGTAAATAATACCGGAATTTGTTTGAAACTGTCGTTTATTGTTCCCAGCATTTCACAGACTCTTTCCGGATTATCACTTTCTTCAAAAAAATCCACTCTCCATTCAATCAAATCCGGATTAGATTTTTTTACAATTTCCATTTCTTCTATAATTTCTTCTCTGTTTTTCCCTGTTAAAGGAATACAAATCTTCGGAATACCCTTTCCGATTTCTACGTTTTTAATTTTTATTGTATTCATCCTGCCACTTCCTTGCTTTTTCCTTGTATTAGGATTTTATCACATTTTTCTCCTTGACACCACTACTGTTTCACTTTAAACTTCTAAATAATAATATATTTTTAAAGGAGGCTTATTCATGCCAGCGATTACAGGGAAGACAAAATTAACCGGACTTTTAGGAGACCCGGTAAGCCATAGTATTTCACCTCTTATGCACAACTTTAGTTTTCAGAAGCTGGGCTTAGACTATGTATATTTATGCTTTCAAATCAATGAACAAACCTTAGAAGAAGCTGTAAAAGGTCTGCGTGTTCTGGATGTAAAAGGCTTTAACCTTACCATGCCAAACAAAAATAAGGTACTTTCTTATTTAGATGCACTTTCTCCGGCAGCCCGTCTCATTGGAGCCATAAATACCGTAGAAAATAAAAACGGAGTCTTTGTAGGACATAACACAGACGGCATTGGTTTTATGCAGTCTGTAAAAGAACAGAATATTGAAATGAGAAACCAGACCATGACACTTCTGGGAATTGGAGGCGCTGCAACGGCAATCTGTGCACAGGCGGCTCTTGACGGCGTAGATACCATACATATTTTTTCCCGTCCCAACAGTTCACATCTGCCTCGTATAAAAGCTTTACAGGAAAATTTAGAAAAAGAAACCTCCTGTAAAATTTATATTCATAGCTTATTTGATACACAAGACTTAAAATCAGCCATAAAAGACAGTCGCCTTTTGGTAAATGCAACTTCCGTGGGAATGTCTCCCCATACCGATGGCTGTCTCATTGAAGATACTTCTGTTTTCCATAAGCATCTGGCTGTGGCAGATATTATTTATAATCCATGGGAAACCGTCTTGCTGTCAAAAGCAAAAGCAGCAGGCTGCAAAGCCTTTAACGGTTACTCCATGCTCCTCTATCAGGGGGCTGAAGCATTCCGCATCTGGACGGGAAAAGAAATGCCGGTAAATCTTGTAAAAGAACACTTAAAACAATAGCCCTCATTCTGTACATCTCTTTTACAGAATGATTATCTTGCTTCACAAGCAAAGTATACTTTCATCAAAAAGAGCTGTTGTATTAAGCTGCATCCGAAATATTTTGGATACACACTTAATCAAACGTAAGCGCAAAATAATTCGACGGATTGTGTTGCCCTAAAAATGAATCCATAATAATCATTAGAAAATGCAAGCATTTCACTTCATCTTCTCTTGCCAGAAATGATAGATGCGAGCATTTTACTCTATCCGATTTATGGAGGTGTGCTCATG
>UQAX01000060.1 GCA_900539145.1 uncultured Blautia sp. | reverse complement strand
GACGGGTTTCATGACCCCATCGGTGCCTTTCGCAGAAAGGTGGAAAATAATTATGAAAACTTGGATTACCAACGGTTATGTATATCACTATGAAAAACGCCGTATGGAAAGAAAAGATTTGTGTATAGAAGATGGGAAAATTTGCGAAATCTGCAGTCCGGGACAGGGAGAAAGACAAGGAAATATTTACGATGCTTCCGGAAAATCCGTAATACCGGGATTTATTGATGTGCATACCCATGGAGGTTGCGGCGTAGACGTAAATGATGCGCTGAAGGATGATTTTGAAAAAATCGGTCATTTCTTTGCACTTCAGGGGACAACTTCGTGGCTTTGTTCTATTTTAACAGATACAAAAGAGCAGACAATAAAATCTATTCATGAAGCGTTAAAACATCAAAAAGAGCACGCAAATTGTGCAAATCTTTTGGGTATCCATTTAGAAGGACCGTTTCTTTCCGTAGAATTTAAAGGCGCTATGCCGGAAGAGCTGTTAAGAAAAGCAGATATGGAGCTTTTAAAAGAATATCAGGAAGAAGCGGAAGGAAATATTCGCTACATTACAGTTTCACCGGAAGTAGAAGGTATTCCCGAAGCTGTACCGGAAATGAAAAAATTGGGAATTACCGTTGCAATCGGACATTCCGGAGCAGATTATGAAACAGCTATGAAATGTATTGAAAACGGAGCGGCTGCATGTACGCATACCTGTAATGCCATGAAATTATTCCATCAGCATTTTCCGTCTATGATGGGAGCGGCTTTAGAGTCTGACATTTATTGTGAAGCAATTTGTGACGGACGTCATTTGCATCCGGGCAGTGTAAGATTGTTTTTAAAAGCAAAAGGATATGATAAAGTCGTTGCGGTGACAGACTCTATTATGGCAGCAGGACTTCCGGACGGAGAATATAAGCTGGGTGTCAATGATGTTGTAGTTGAGAACGGAGATGCAAAATTGAAATCAAACGGCGTTCGTGCAGGAAGTACCCTGACAACAGGAACAGCGCTGAAACGGCTGATTGATTTTACAGGGGCAGAAATGGAAGACGTTCTTCCGCTCTTAACAATGAACCCTGCAAAGCTTTTAGGCGTAGATGATAAAATCGGAAGTTTGGAAGCCGGAAAAGATGCGGATATCCTTATTGTAGACGAAGGCTATAATATTGTAGATACTTTTGTAAAAGGAAAGAAAATAGAGAGATAAAAGGAGAAAAATTATGCCATTAATACCATTAAGACCATTATTGGAAACTGTTGACAAATACCATTTTGCGCAGGGCGCATTTAACGTAAATGCAGTTGCTCAGGCAAAAGCAGCCATTGAAGTTCATGAAATGTTCCGTTCAGCAGCGATTTTACAGGGCGCAGATTTAGCAAACGGATTTATGGGCGGAAGAACAGATTTCTTAAACGCTACTTTGGAAGATAAGAAAATTGGCGCAAAAAATATCGCAAATGCTGTGAAAAAATTTGCGGAAGACTCACCTATTCCGGTAGTTCTTCACTTAGACCACGGTAAAAACTTTGACTCCTGTAAAGCAGCGATTGAAGGCGGATATACTTCTGTTATGATTGACGGTTCTTCCCTTCCTTTTGACGAAAACGTTGAGCTTACAAGAGAAGTCGTTAAATATGCCCATGCGAGAGGTGTATCGGTAGAAGGTGAGCTGGGTGTGCTTGCAGGAGTGGAAGACCATGTATTTTCTTCTACATCTACTTACACAAATCCATTAAAAGCAGTAGAATTTTTTAAGAAGACAGGCTGTGACGCACTGGCAATTTCCTACGGAACTATGCACGGAGCATCAAAAGGAAAAGATGTAAAATTAAGAAAAGAAATTGCGATTGCAATTAAAGAATGTATGATGCACGAAAATCTTTTCGGTGTGCTGGTATCTCATGGTTCATCCACAGTGCCGAAATACATTGTAGATGAAATCAATGCTTTGGGCGGAAATATCCAGAATGCTTACGGCATTTCTATCGATGAGTTAAAGGCTGCAATTCCTTGCGGTATCGGAAAAATCAATGTAGATACAGATATTCGTTTAGCTGTTACAAGAAATATGAAGGAATTCTTTAAAAACAATCCTTCCAAACGTGACAGCGCTTCCATTGGAGGCGTATACCAGCTATTGGAGGAAAAGAAAGACCAGTTTGACCCAAGAGCATTCCTTCCTCCGATTATGGACACAGTTATGTATGGTACAATAAAAGATGATGATACAGCAGCTTTAGTAGAAGTGATTGAAAAAGGTGTAAAAGAAGCAATCGGAACTTTAATTGTAGAATTTGGTTCTTTCGGAAAAGCTCCGCTTGTTGAGCAGGTATCCTTAGAAGAGATGATTGAACGTTACAAAAAAATGTAAATAGATTTCCTTTAAAACAAGGCGTTTTGGGTAAAAGTGATGAATACCCAAACGCCTTGTTTTGTGTTTGTGCAATAAAGTTCCTAATTTAATGCGAAATGCTTGTTAAAAAATATACAAATAGCTCAAACGTTTGCGTAAAATCGTATTGATTTTTAACCCCATATAGGGGATAATAACCATACAATAACGAATAAGAAATAAGTTTTAGTACGAAATGCTGAAACAAAGAGAAACAGGAGGATTAAAATGGGGAAAAAAAGTAAAGGTGGAGCCGACATCATAGGCAAAATACCAAAAGGGATATGGCTACTGATTTCATTTGTAGTAGCAATGCTGGTGTGGACAATCTTATCAATTACTCCACAGACTGCCAGATGTTTTCCAAATGCGGTTAAGGTATTACAATCCATTGGGCTCATGGTAGAGAGAGGAATTCTTTTAGAAGATATTGCAAGCAGTTTGATTTCTGTATTTTGGGGATTTTTACTTGGCTTTGTAATTTCCGTTCCGGTAGCGTTTTTGATGGCATGGTATCGTCCGGTAAGATTTATCTTAGAGCCATGGATTCAGTTTATCAGAAACATTCCACCACTGGCTTACGTACCGCTGGTAGTTATCGGTGTAGGTGTAGGTCGTACACCACAGATTATTGTTATCTGTCTTGCAACTTTCTTAATTATGACAGTTACAATTTTCCAGGGTGTTATCAACGTAGACGAAACTCTGATTAAGGCGGCAAGAGTGTTAGGTGCAAATGATGCAAATCTGTTCGTGAAGGTTATCTTCCCGGCAACAACACCATTCATTATTACAGCAATAAGACTTGGTATTTCAACAGCACTTACAACATTGATTGCAGCAGAGTCAACAGGAGCGATTGCAGGTCTTGGTATGAGAATTAAATCCTTGGCAAACTCCTATGAAACAACACCAATGCTTCTCTATATCATTATTATCGGTGTTATCGGTATGCTGGCTGAGAAAGTTCTTAAATACTTTGAAAGGAAGTTAACATCATGGCAGGAAAAGAGGGAAATATAAAAGTAAGTATTCAGGGCGTTGAAAAGAAATACAACACACGAAAAGGTGAGGTTGTTGCTTTAAACGGTGTGGATTTTGATATTAAAGAAAATGAATTTATTTGTGTAATCGGACCATCCGGATGCGGTAAATCTACATTATTAAATATTATCGCAGGATTGTTAGAGCCTACAAGCGGACAGATTTTAGTGGACGGAAAGCCAATCAGCGGAACAGGAACGGACAGAGGCGTTGTTTTCCAGCAGTACGCATTGTTCCCATGGCTGACAGTAAAGAAAAACGTAGAGTTTGGCTTGAAATTAAAAGGACTTTCCAAAGAGGAATGCGATACCATTGCAATGAAATATTTAAAAATGGTTGAACTGGAAAAATTTGCCGACTCTTATCCAAAGGAATTATCCGGTGGTATGAAACAGCGTGTTGCCATTGCAAGAGCTTACGCAATGAACCCGGAAGTGCTTTTGATGGACGAACCTTTCGGAGCTTTGGATGCACAGACAAGAACACAGCTTCAGACAGAGCTTTTGAAAGCATGGCAGGAAGAAAACAAAACATGCTTCTTCGTTACACATGATATTGAAGAAGCCATTGTCCTTGCTACAAGAGTTGTGATTATGAGCGCTCGTCCGGGACGTATCAAAGAAGTGGTAGATATTGATATTCCGTATCCAAGAGATCAGGAAACAAAGATGAGTGACAGATTTATTGAACTGAAAAACCATATTTGGGGACAGGTATATCAGGAATATCTGGAAGTAAGAAAATAATTCAGAACTTACAAAGGGGCAAAAGCCCAGTGAGAATAAAAAACTATATTTTTTAAGGAGGAACTTAAAATGAAGAAGAAATTATTATCTATGCTTTTAGTAGGAGTAACAGCAATGTCTATGTTAGCAGGCTGTGGCGGAAGCTCTGAAGAACCAAAAAAGGAAGACACAAAAACAGAAGCAACAGACGGAAAAGAAGATAAAAAAGATGAAAAGAAAGAACTTGATGTTGTAAATGTAGCTTACATGCCAAACTACGCTTCCTTATGGGTAGTGACAACAGCAAAAGAAAAAGGATACTTTGAAGAACAGGGTATCGAAGTTAAAATGACAAAATTTGACGATGGCCCAACAGAAATCGCTGCTATGGAGTCCGGCTCTATGGATGTAGCTTACATCGGACCTGGTGCTCATACTCTTGCAATTCAGGGAAATGTTGACATCTTCTGCTTCCAGCAGTTGGGTGATGCTGACTGTGTAATGGGATTAAAATCTCACGGAGTAAATTCTCTGGAAGACTTAAAAGGTAAAAAAGTAGCTTATGCTTCCGGTACATCATCTGAAACAATTTTATTACGTGCATTAGACTCTGTTGGTCTTACAATGGATGATATTGAAGCTTACAACATGGAAGTTACAAATATGCCAAGTGCTATGATTTCCGGTTCTATTGATGCTTGTGCTCCATGGTCACCAAATACAAAAGTTATCACAGATGAATTAGGTGATGACGCACAGGTATTCGTAAGTAACGCAGACTTCTCTGATATTGCAGCAGACCCTGCAAGCTGGGTATGTATGCCTGAATACGCAGAAAAGAACAAAGACTTATTAGTAAGATTTACAAAAGCTCTTTACAAAGCAATGGACTTCGGCGCTAAAGAAGAAAACTTTGAAGAAGTTGCAGGATATGTAGCAAACGAAACAAAAACAGATGTTGAAACAGCAATGGGACAGACAACAGACGGTGCATGGCTTACATCTGAAGAACTGTTAAAAGGTGTTGAAGACGGAAGCGTAAAAGGATACTATGAAATCCAGCAGAAAAACTTCTTAGAAAACGGCAAGATTACAGAAGAAGCTCCGGTTGATGATTATGTATTGTTTGACATTATGACAGAAGCAGGAAAATAATTGACTTAATAAAAAGAAAGAATTGCCAGACATGACTGTAAAATATTAAGCTGTTGAAATTTTGAGATACCTTGCAGCATGTATAGTGCTGTAAGGTATCTTTTGATTTATGTTGGCAAGTTTGGAGGAAAAAGATATGGCAGAAAATTTATTGATTGTACATGGAGGCGGTCCTACCGCAGTAATGAACGGTTCCCTGTACGGTGCAATAAAAGAGGCAAAAAAATCAGAAAAAATCGGACATATTTATGGCGCTAATAACGGTACGGGAGGATTTTTGAAAAAAGATTTTCTGGAACTGGAAAATGTGCCGGAAGAAAAATTAAAACTTTTATTACAGACTCCGGGTACTGCAATCGGGACATCCAGAGATCCCATTGAGCAGGAGCATTATGAAAAAATGGCAGATATTCTGGAAGAAGAAAACATTAAATATGTATTATTCAATGGTGGAAACGGAACCATGGATACCTGCGGAAAGCTGCATAAAACATGTCAGAAACGTGGACTTGATGTAAAAGTTATGGGAATTCCCAAAACAACGGACAATGATATTGCAGTAACAGACCACAGTCCGGGCTTTGGAAGCGCAGCAAGATATATGGCTGCCTGCACACAGGAATTAGCGGCAGATGTACGCTCTTTACCTATTCATGTGGTCGTTATGGAAGCATCCGGAAGAAATGCAGGATGGATTACAGCTTCCAGTGCGCTGGCAGGAGAAAAAGGTTATGCACCGGATTTGATTTATCTTCCGGAAAGAGCTTTTGATGAGGATAAATTTATCGAAGATGTGAAAAAGCTTTTAGAGAAGAAATCAGGAATTCTCGTAGTGGCAAGTGAAGGTTTGACAGATAAAGACGGAAAACCCATTGTAAAGCCTGTTTTTAAAACAGAGCGTGCAACCTATTTCGGAGATGTAAGTTCTCATCTGGCAAATCTGGTTATTCAGAAACTGGGTTATAAAGCAAGAGGAGAAAAACCGGGACTTTTGGGCAGAGCATCTATTTTCATGCAGAGTCAGGTTGATATTGAAGAAGCGCAGTTAGCAGGAGAATTGGCATGCAGGGCAGCTTTAAGCGGGGAGTCAGGAAAGATGGTGGCATTTTCCAGAGTTTCTGAAAGTCCTTATGAGATGAAACCATTTTTAGTAGATATTGATGAAGTGATGATGTATGAAAGAAAAATGCCGGATGAATTTATCAATGAAGAAGGAAATGGTGTTACACAGGCATTTTTAGATTGGTGCAGACCTTTAATTGGGGAAGAACTTCCTGATATGATTTCCTTTAATACACAGTCAGGAAAATAATAAAACAGAGGAGAGCAACATGAAGCATATTTATTTGAACTTAAAAAGATTTGATGTACCGGCAGAATTGGGCGGCGTCAACAGAATTGCAGATATGAAAGACTGGGGAAAATATATTGTAGAAAATACACAGGAAGAATTAAAAAAATATTCTCCTGAAGATGTAGAATTTGCAATGTTCTTTCCGGAAATTCATTTATTTTCTGCTTGTCAGGCAAAGACAGAGAACAGCCCTGTACAGATTGGCTGTCAGGGGGTTTTCAGAGATGATGTAGCTCCGGGAAAAAATTTTGGAGCATTTACCACAGGACGTCCCGCTGCGGCGATGAAAGCGGCAGGCTGCGAAACCGTTATTATCGGACATTGTGAGGAAAGAAACAATCTTGCAGGAATTTTAGCGGAAGCAGGCGTAGTAAATACAAAGGCAGTAAATACTATTTTAAATAAAGAAATCAAATGTGCAGTAGACAGAGGCATGAAAGTGTTATACTGTATCGGTGAGAAAAGCGAAGAGTTAGAACAGTGGCAGGAAGTTCTGGGAGAACAGTTGGAACTGGGCTTAAAAGATGTGGATAAATCCAAAGTAACAATCGCCTATGAACCTGTTTGGTCTATCGGACCGGGTAAAACACCGGCAGGCAAAGAATATATTACAAAAATTGCCAAATTCGTAAAAGAAAAAACAGACGGTATGGACATTGTCTATGGCGGCGGTTTGAAGCAGGACAATGCGGCAATGCTGGCATCTATTCCTGAAATTGACGGCGGTTTAATTGCTCTTACAAGATTTCAGGGAGAAATCGGTTATTATCCGGAAGAATATTTAGAAATTATTTCACTTTACATGAATGCATAACGAGGAGGAAAAAAGAATGAAGTTAGAATTTGAATACGGACATGGCACTATGGCAGCAGAACTGCCGGACAATACAGATATTTTTATTCCGGGAGAAACAGTAAAGGATCCTGATTATATTCCGGAAGACAAACTGGAAGAAGCTTATCTGGAAAGTCTTGCACATCCAATCGGAATGCCGACACTGACTGAACTGGCACATAAAGGCAGCACCGTTACTTTTATCGTACCTGACAGAGTAAAAGGCGGCGAACAGCCGACAAGCCACAGAAAAATGAGTATCAAATACATGCTGAAAGAATTATATGCAGCAGGCGTTGAGAAAAAGGATATTTTATTCATTATTTCCAACGGCTTACATCCAAGAAGCAAAGAGTCTGATGCAAAGGCAATTTTCGGCGAAGAATTATTCAATGAATTCTGGCATACAGGACAGATTATCAGCCATGACAGTGAAGATAAAGACCACATGGTAGACCTTGGAACAACAAAACGTGGGGATCCGGTTTACATGAATAAATATGTATTTGAATGTGATATTCCTATTTTGGTAGGTCATGTACAGGGAAATCCTTATGGCGGATATTCAGGCGGATATAAACACAGCGCAACCGGTATTACAAACTGGAAAAGTATTTCCAGCCATCATGTTCCTTCTGTTATGCACAGAAAAGACTTTACACCGGTAAACGGCGGAAGCTTGATGAGAACAAAATTTGATGAAATTTCTATGCACATGGAAGAAAAAATGGGACATCCGTTCTTCTGCTGCGACGCTGTTTTGGATACAAATTCCAGACAGATTGCAATCTATTCCGGATATGCAAAAGAAATGATGCCAATTAGCTGGAAATTAGCTGATAAGAGAACTTACGTACATTGGGCAGAGAAAAAATACGATGTTTTAGTGTTTGGTATGCCACAGAAATTCCACTATGGTGACGGAATGGGAACAAACCCAATCATGATGATGCAGGCGTTAAGTGCGCAGGTGTTAAGATATAAACGTGTTATGAGTGATAATTGTGTTATTATCTGTTCTTCTCTTTGCAATGGCTTTTTCCATGAAGAATTATGGCCATATTTAAGAGAAATGTACGATATGTTCCAGCATGATTATATGAATACATTGCCGGATATGAACCGTTATGGAGAATATTTTGCAACAAATGAAGAGTATATCAGAAAATATCGTTTTACTAATGCGTTCCATCCATTCCACGGCTTCAGTATGATTTCCTGCGGTCATATTGCAGAAATGAATACAAGTGCAATCTACATTGTAGGCGCTCAGGAACCGGGATACGCAAGAGGAATGGGATTAAAGACAAGAGCTACATTTGAAGAAGCATTAGAGGATGCAAAGAAGAAATTTGTTGGAGAAAATCCAAATATTCTTGCTCTGCCAATGACATTCAAAAAGGCAGCAGTTCATCTTTGTATGAAAAATCCGGAAGAAGACTGCATGGACGCTTATGGACACTGCCATCCGTGTATGGGATAAGGAACTTTAACAAATTGCCGCATTAGGAGTATATCGAGAATATTTGTATGTTTCACACTTAGTCTGATACGAATATTCCGAATGCTGCTTAATGCGGCAATCTTTATTCTTTCATAGGAAAGTACGTTCTATGAAATTAAAAAGGAGACAAAAATATGCTGAATTTAAGAATAGAAGATAAAAACCCTCATTTAAAGGATGAACTGCATGAAATTATGGTGGAAAATAAGGATATTTTTCAATCCGTATTAAACGGAGAGGATGAATATGTGGACTCCTTGGGGTGGTTTTCTGTGGAGAAGTGGGCAAGCCGTGAAGAAGTGCGGAAATTAAAGAAATTAGCGGCTCATATTCGGGAAAATGCAGACGCTTTTGTGATTATCGGAGTTGGAGGCTCTAACAATGCCGCAAGAGCGGTGATTGAAGCTTTACAGACGGATGATAAGGTGAAGATTATTTATATGGGAAATACGCTTTCGCCTTATGAATTGACAAAAG
The DNA here is from genome assembly GCA_900539145.1 of uncultured Blautia sp. Taxonomy (GTDB): domain Bacteria; phylum Bacillota; class Clostridia; order Lachnospirales; family Lachnospiraceae; genus Blautia. The sequence continues at coordinate 2,459 of UQAX01000060.1, read as the reverse complement.
CATTAAAAGAACTGGAAGGAAAGTCTGTTTATATCGACTGCATAGCGAAAAATTTTGAAACCTTAGAGCCGGGGGCTTCTTTCCGTGTTCTGAGAAAGTTTCTTTCTGATAAGTATCAGGAAAAAGCCAATGAAAGAATTATCGCAACAGGCACAAAGGGAAGTGCATTGGAAAAGCTGTGTGAAGAACAGGGGTATACTTTTCTGGAATTTCCGGAAGACGTAGGCGGACGATTTTCCGCAATGACAGCAGTGGGGCTTCTTCCAATGGCAGTGGCTGGAATAGACATTGAAAAGCTGGTTTTGGGAGCTTCTGATATGCAAAAATATCTTACAAGTGGGGAAATAGCAGGAAATCCCGCATATCAATATGCCTGTCTTAGAAATCTTTATTATAAGAAGGGCTATAAAATAGAAATGCTTGCCAGCTTTGAACCTCAATTTCGTTGGTTTTATAAATGGTGGATACAGCTCTTTGGAGAAAGTGAAGGAAAGGATAACAAAGGACTGTTTCCGTCAGCTGGAGATTTTTGCGAAGAACTCCATGCTATGGGACAGTATATTCAGGACGGAACACCTCTGCTTTTTGAAACCTTTTTAGATGTGCAGGAAAAGAATTCTTCTTTAGACCCTGCGCCGGATAAGGTGTCAGATGGCTTTGATTACTTAAATGGAAAAGAATTTTGGGAAATCAATAAAGCTTCTTTTCACGCAACAGTAAAGGCGCACAGGGAAAAATTACCGTGTCTGATTTTGGAAGTGGAAAATTTGGATGCCTATGCTTTTGGAGAATTGTTCTATTTCTTCCTGTTTTCCTGTTATGCTTCTGCCCGTATTTTAGGTGTAAATCCTTTTGACCAGCCGGGGGTGGAAGCTTATAAAAAATGGATGTTTGAGGCATTGGGAAAAGACAGAAAAATTTCTTGAGAAATGGTGAATAAGATGTTAATATAGTTAAATAAGAAACTTTACCAATGAAAGCGGAGGATTTAGAATGAAGAAATTAAAAGTTACAAAAGGTGCAAAATGTATGGCGTGTTTGGAGTGCGTGAGAGCATGTTCAACAAGCTTTTATAAAGAATTTGACCCGGATAAATCCTGTATTCAGATTATTGAGAAAAACGATGTTGCAAAACCAATGGTTTGTGTACAGTGTGGTAAATGTGCAAAAGCATGTCCGGAAGGTGCAATTACACAGAATGCAAAAGGCGTTTATATGATTAATAAAAAGAAATGTACAGGCTGTGGCAAATGTGTGGAAGCATGTCCGTTCGGCGTTATGGTAAAAGCTGAAGAAGCGCCTACAAGCAGCAAATGTATTGCCTGCGGTATTTGCGTAAAAGCATGTCCGGCAGATGTTTTGGAAATTGTAGAAGACTAATTATAATAATTACAAGATTATGGAGTTGCCGCTTTAAAAAATATTTCATGTGGCAGCTCCTTTTTCTTATTGTATAGGAGGGAAGTTTATGTTGGAAAAGACAGCGCAGATTATTTCAAGCTATGATGGGCTTTCTTTGGAAATTCTCTGTGTGGAAAGTGAAAATCCTAAGGGGATTGTTCAGATTTCTCATGGAATGGCAGAAAACAAAGAGCGATATCTGCCGCTTATGGAGCTTTTTTCTGAGCATGGCTATACAGCAGTGATGCACGACCACAGAGGACACGGAAAAAGCGTGAGACAGCAAGAAGACTTGGGTTATTTTTATAATGGAAAAGAAAAAGCCATTGTAGAAGATTTGCACCAGATTACTTTATGGATAAAGGAAGAATATCCTAATCTGCCTGTATATCTGTTGGGGCACAGTATGGGAACATTAGTAGCTAGAAATTATATTAAAAAGTATGACAATGAAATCAAAAAATTGATTTTAACAGGTCCGCCCTGTAAAAATCCTGCTGTGGATATAGGACTTTTGCTGGCAAAAATTCAGAAGAAAATAAAAGGCGATAAGTATCGAAGCAAAGAAATCCAAAAAATGGCATTTGGACCTTTTGACAAGATTTTTCAGGGAGAGCCAAAGTCAGCGTGGATTTGTTCAGACAGAGAAATCGTAGATAAATATAATCAATCAGATTTATGCGGTTTTACTTTTACAACAGATGCTTTTGAAGGATTGTTTTTGTTGATGAAAGGAACTTACAGTAAAGAGGGGTGGCTTTTGAAAAATGAACAGCTTCCTGTATTGCTTTTGGGTGGAGAGAAAGATCCCTGTATCGGAAACGGCAGAAAATTTGTGCAGGAAATGCAGTTTTTAAAGCAGGTAGGATATAAAAATGTGACAGGAAAAATATATCCCAATATGCGGCATGAAATTTTAAATGAAAAAGGAAAAGAAGCTGTCTATGAAAACATTTTAAGTTATTTGGAAAAATGATGTTTTTTGTTGAAAAATGGCAGATATAATCCCGTCTTTGACAGTTCGGTAAATAAAAAATCGCTGTATCCCTTGTGTTTAT
>UQAX01000059.1 GCA_900539145.1 uncultured Blautia sp. | reverse complement strand
GGAATAGCCGTTCCGCAGTAGCGGAACTGGCATTCCGTTTAAGCATAATTTGCAAAATAGAGAAAAAGAATGTCACTTAACATAGAAAATTAAGTTGACATTCTTTTTATTATATACAGTTTTTGGTTGAAGAGCGGATAATGATTTCTGGAACTGTTGTGAATGACTGTATATTAAGAGACGGATTTTTTATTTTTTGAAAAAGTATATCTGCTGCTTGCTGTCCCATCTGATTAACATCTATATCTATAACAGTAAGCGGAGGATCGACAAGCTGAGATAAAGGATAATTATCAAAAGTAATAATACCAACATCGTCAGGAATAGCCATGCCATGTTTTTGAATCGCAGAAACAGCTCCGATAGCAATTTGATTGTCTTCGCAAATAACTGCATCTGGAAGATAAGTTCCCCTAAGTAATTCTTCCATCATATCATAGCCACTTTGTCTGCTATAAGTGCCATATTTGATTTGGGATGCTGGAATATCAAGCCCTAATATACGCATATAGGAAATAAAACCATGAAGGCGGTGGCGAGAGATTTCATCAGATTCTGGTCCGCCAATAAAGGCAATGTGAGTATAACCACATTTGGCTAAATATTTAGTTGCTAAGTGTCCGGATACATGATTATTAATATCAATCCAGCAAGCAGTATTTGAGAAAGGAGGACGACCAATTATGACATGTGGAAATCCGGTTTTTTCAAGAAGATTTACAAGTGTACGGGAAGTGGCAGAACCATGAATTAATATACCGTCAGCAGTTTTTCTACCTATAATATCCGATAATTCTTGACATGCATGATCTTTATCGGTTACTCCTAAAAAAATTAAATTATATCTATTTTGATGAGTAATTGTTTGTGCCCCGCACATGATTTCAAACATATGAGGATTTAAAAATGCTGTCTGTGGTTCTGCTACTGCTAAAAAAATAATATTTTCTGAACATTTTCTTGCAAAATTACTTGCTTGGGCATTTGGATGATAGTTTAATCTGTTCATTACTTCTATTACATGGTTTCTGGTTTTTTCCGATATAGAAGGCTTATTATTAATTACTTTCGAAACAGTTGCAATAGAAACACCAGCTGCTTTTGCCACATCTTTTATTGTAACAGACATAGAGCATCTCCTTCTTAATAAATTTTGGGAAACTTCGAGTAAGTATAATCAAGCTGTAAAGGAGTATCCAAATGTTGATTGATAATCCTTTGATATTGTAAACCAATTTTTAATTTTATAGTATAACGTTTACCCTACTTTTTCAAGCGAATTATACTAAATTTGTGCCTTTTTATTCGATTTATTGGTATAATTGCAATAAAAATATCGGTATTTTTTATAAAGCGAAAATTGCAAGGAAAATATTCAATCAAAAAGGGGTGAAAATAATGAAAAAAACAAAAAAAAGTTTATGTAAAATGATAGTATCTTTATTATCAGTGATAATTCTTTGTTCGGTAATGCCTGCGGTTCCGACACAAGCAGCAACTAGTTTAAGAGGAGAGTCTATATATCAGATTATGGTAGACCGATTCTATGATGGAGATAAGTCAAATAATGCAAAGGGAGAGGCATTCTGTTATACCGAAAATACACAGGACGAGTTTCGATATATGCATGGAGGTGACTGGCAGGGAATTATTGATAAAATACCATATATTAAGGGGATGGGATATACGGCCATTTGGATTTCACCAGTAACAGACCCACAGCTTTGGGGAGTACCGGATGCCAATGGTACACAATGGCCAACGGCATATCATGGATATAATGTATATGATCCTAATCGAGCAAATCGGTATTTTGGTTCGGAAAATCCTGAAAAAAGTAAAGAAATTTTAAAAAAATTAGTGGACACATGCCATGCTAATGGTATGAAAGTTATATTTGATGTAGTTCCGAATCATGTTGGAGATTATCTTCAAGGAATCGGAAATAATGCACATTATTTGTCAGATGCTACAGGTTTGAAAGCGGGCACACAGTTACAGCCAGTAGCACCATTTAATAATGTGAATTGGTATCATAATTTAGGTGATATTAACTTTGATTTAGAACACCCACATACAGACGAGAGTACTCAAATGCTGGAAAGTCATGATTTGGGTGGGTTGGATGATATTGACCTCGATAATAAAGAAGCGAAATCTGCAATTTTTAATTCGATTAAATCTTGGTTTGAATACACTGGAGCAGATGCAGCTAGAGTTGATGCAGCAAAATGTATGAAACCATCGGATATTCATGAACTTCAAGAGCAGTTAGGTGTTGCTTCTTTTGGCGAAAACTTTGATATGGATGTAAGTTTTGTTAGCCAATGGGTGGGCGATTATGCAGAAACAGGAATGTTAGATTTCCCATTATTCCAAGCAATTATAAATGATTTTGCCTATGGACGGAATTTTAATAATACTTCGGAAATTTCTGTACAATCAATATTTGATCAGGATTGGATGTATGGTTCGCATGTAAATGATATGGTAACATTTATTGATAATCATGATAGGAACCGCTTTTTAACAGAGGCGGGTGGAGATGTAGATAAATTGCAGAATGCATTGACTTTTATCTTTACTGCAAGAGGAATACCAGTAGTCTTTCAAGGAACTGAACAAAATCGTGGAAATGCGAATGGACAAATAATTAATGGTATTGCAGATACTTGGAATAGATGGTCGATGCAGACAAAAGATGTGAATGGAAATGTAACGCATGATTATTTTGATGATTCAACAGATACCTATCAATTAATTTCTGATTTAAATGCGTTGAGAAGTCAATACGAAGCATTAGCCAATGGTACGCAAAGGGAAATGTGGACTTCTATGCATACGTATGCATTTTCGAGACGTATGGATACAGGTAAAAATGAGGGACAGGAACTTATTTGTGCATTTCATAATGCCGAAGGAACTGAAAATGTGACTATGGCTATACGTGCAGAAAGTTCGATTCAGCCTGGAACAGTACTAAAAAATGTATTTAACCCAAATGACAAGATTATTGTATCTTCTGATAAAAAAATTACAATCTCGTTGACGGGAAATAGTTCTAAAATATATGCTGTTGATACGAATTCCGATCCAATTATACCAGTTACATTTACTGTTAATAATGCTACGACAAACTGGGGAGAAAATCTTTACATTGTAGGAAATTGCGATGAACTTGGAAATTGGGATTCTGAAAAGGCTGTGGGACCAGCTACATGTTCCGAATATCCAACATGGACATTGACTGCATATTTACCAGCAGGAGCTAGTATTGAATTTAAGGCAATCAAAAAGGATGCAACTGGTAAAGTGACATGGCAGGAAGGTAATAATCATACATATCTTGTTCCATCATCTGGTACAGGGAATGTTACTATAGATTGGTAAGATTATAAAGATACTTATAGAAAGAAAGGATCTGATTTCGGATCCTTTCTTTCTAGTTCGCCCAGCATGGGCGTAATCTAATCGGTGCAAGTCCGTAAAGTGCCCTGATAGTGGGAAACTTATAGCCAATGACAAGGGTGTCTATCGTGAGGTGGAATCTGAAGGAAGTTGGATGGCAAATAAATTTAATAAAAATGTGGTAATCTCTTGTGCAACAATAGTGATAGGGGCGTATATTTCATATATTTGTAATTTAGATGGCTGGTATTATGGAATAGCTTTAATCGGCGTATTTTATCTCTTTCATGATATGCCAGCACTAAAATATACTGCTTCTATTTTAGTTATGTATATTTGTGGACTGAATTTTAAAATAAGTGGATTTATTGACACATATTTTTTAACCGCTGTATTATCTTTACTGTTTATTTCAATGTATAACGGTAAGCGTGGAATGAAAATGAAATATTTCTTCTATATTTTTTATCCCGGACATTTGTGTATATTCTACCTTGTGAGTTTAATGTTTCAACAAATATTATAAATATTAGTAAAAGTGAAATTTCTAAGTTAAACAGCATAAAAAGAGGTATACATTTATAGCGAATTTGTCGAGCACAGCTTTGAGACCATAGGCTCAAAGTGAGCGCAGACTGAGCGGTAAATGTATACCTCTTTATTATGCGTGATTTACAAAAATCCCTTTACCCTTTATCCCTCATAAAATGCCTTTAAGTACATTTCTTTCATTTCACTCATAAGAGGATAGCGTGGGTTTGCGCCGGTACACTGGTCATTAAATGCGTTTTCTACCATTTCATCTAATGTCGCAAGGAAATCTTTTTCTTCAATTCCGTATTCTTTAATGGTGCGTTTAATTCCCACTTTTTCTTTCAAATCAGCAATAGCCTTAATAAAGTTTTCAAATACTTCATCATCATCTTTACCTGTAATTCCTATGAAGCGGGCCATTTCGCAGTATCTTTCTTTTGCATGAGGATAAGGATACTGGGAGAATGTTCCCATTTTTGTAGGAGCAGGATCTGCATTATATCTCATTACGTGCTCAATGAGCAGGGCATTTGCGATACCGTGAGGCAGGTGGTGATAAGCTCCCAGCTTGTGTGCCATAGAGTGGCATACACCTAAGAAAGCATTGGAGAACGCCATACCTGCAAGGGTAGAAGCATTTGCCATTTTTTCACGGGCAATAGGATCGGCAGCGCCTTTTTCGTATGCAGCAGGAAGATAATCAAAAATCAATTTGGCAGCTTTTAAGGCAAGACCGTCTGTAAAATCTGTCGCCATAATAGAAGCATAAGCTTCCAGAGCATGTGTCAAAGCGTCAATTCCCGAAGCGCTGGTTAAGCCTTTTGGCTGTCCCATCATGTAATCTGCATCGATAATTGCCATATTCGGCATAAGTTCATAGTCTGCAATCGGCCATTTTGTTCCGGTGGAAGCATCTGTGATAATAGCAAAAGGCGTTACCTCAGAACCGGTTCCGGAAGAAGTAGGAATGGCAACCATCATAGCTTTAATACCCATTTTCGGGAATACATAAACACGTTTTCTGATATCCATGAAATCCATAGCCAAATCTTCGAATTTACATTCCGGATGTTCATACATCAGCCACATAATCTTGGCAGCATCCATAGCAGAGCCGCCGCCCAGAGCAATGATGGTATCAGGACCAAAGGCTTTTAGCTGTTCCAGACCTTTCTGGGCACACTGTAAAGTGGGATCCGGTGTAACATCAAAGAAGCAGTCGTAAACAATGCCCATTTCATCTAATTTATCAGTAATCGGTTTTGTATAACCGTTGCTATAAAGGAATGTATCGGTAACGATAAACGCTTTCTTTTTGTTATATACATTCTTTAATTCATCTAAGGCAACAGGCAGACAGCCTTTTTTGAAGTAAACCTTTTCAGGAGAACGGAACCAGAGCATATTTTCTCTCCTTTCTGCGACTGTTTTCGTATTCAAAAGATGTTTTACACCTACGTTTTCAGAAACGGAGTTTCCGCCGTAAGAGCCGCAGCCCAGTGTTAGAGACGGCGCAAGCTTAAAGTTATATAAGTCGCCAATTCCGCCGTGGGAAGACGGAGTATTTACAAGAATACGGCAGGTCTTCATACGGTCTGCGAAAATGTTCAGTTTTTCTGTTTCGGAAGGATGCAGATAAATGGAAGCAGTATGGCCGTAGCCGCCGTCTTTTACCAGTTGGTCTGCCATATCCACAGCAGTTGCAAAATCTTTTGCTTTATAAAGAGCAAGCACAGGAGAGAGCTTTTCATGAGCAAACGGCTCTGAAACGTCTACGGAAGTAACTTCACCGATTAAGATTTTAGCTGTTTTCGGAACGGTAATTCCTGCCAGCTCTGCAATAACAGGAGCAGGCTGACCAACGATTTTTGCATTTACAGTACCGGCTTCGGTAAGAAGGATTTTTCGTACTGCATCAAGTTCGGTATCGTTTAATACATAGCAGCCACGTTTTACAAATTCTGTTTTTACTGCATCATAAATATCGGCAATGGCAGTTACAGACTGCTCGGACGCACAAATCATACCGTTATCAAAAGTTTTGGAGTGGATAACGGAGTAAACGGCAGTCTGGATATCACAGGAGCTGTCCATGATTACAGGAACGTTACCGGGACCTACGCCGATTGCCGGTTTTCCGGAAGAATAAGCGGCTTTTACCATGCCCGGACCGCCTGTGGCAAGAATAACGTCTACGGATTTCATCAATTCATTGGAAAGCTCTAAAGTAGGTTCTTCAATCCAGCCGATAATGCCTTCCGGAGCGCCTGCTTTTACAGCAGCTTCAAGGATAATTCTGGCAGCTTCTGTGGTACATTTTTTCGCTCTTGGATGAGGGCTGATTAAAATGGCGTTTCTGGTCTTTAAGCAAATCAAACACTTATAAATTGCCGTAGAGGTGGGGTTGGTAGTAGGAATAACAGCGCCTACAAGACCTACGGGTTCTGCGATTTTTTTAATCCCATAAGAAGTATCTTCCTCCACTACACCACAGGTTTTCACTCTTTTGTAAGCGTTGTATGTATACTCTGCTGCGTAGTGATTTTTAATTACCTTATCCTCCAATACACCCATTCCTGTTTCTTCGCAGGCAAGTCGTGCAAGAGGAATACGCATTTTGTTGGCTGCCATAGCAGCTTCGAAGAAAATTTTGTCAACCTGCTCCTGTGTGTAGGCGGCAAATTTTTTCTGCGCTTCCTTCATGGCAGTGATTTTGGCATGAAGGGCATCTGTGCTGTCAATTACAGCCGGTACGATAGTTTCTGCTTTTTTCGTCATATCAAATCCTCCTTTAACTTGTAAATCTGATTTTGAATTGCTAAAAAGATTAAAAAAATATCTGTAAGCAGATTTTATCATAAAGAAGTGATAATATAAAGAAAAAAATATTATTAAATTTTTGATTATCAGAAAATTCAATGCGTTACATTATTAGGATAAAGAAAAAACTGCTATGGAGAAAAATCTCACGATAGCAGTTTCATTCATCTAAAATATTTATTTGTTAAAGCCCTGTCTTTTTCTTAAACGGGAGTCTAAAATTTTCTTACGGATACGCAGGGAGTCCGGTGTAATTTCCAGAAGCTCGTCTGTATCAATAAATTCCAACGCCTGTTCCAGACTTAAAACCTTAGGCGGAGTCAGCTTTAAGGCTTCGTCAGCAGAAGAAGAACGGGTATTGGTAAGGTGTTTTGTCTTACATACGTTTAATTCGATATCTTCTGCTTTACCGCTCTGTCCGATAACCATACCGCTGTATACTTTTTCGCCCGGTCCGATAAAGAGTGTACCACGGTCCTGTGCAGAGAAAAGACCGTAAGCTACGGATTCGCCTGTTTCAAAGGCAATAAGAGAACCCTGTTTGCGGTACTGTAAATCACCTTTGTATGGAGCATAGCCGTCAAATGCAGTATTTAAAATACCGGAGCCTTTTGTGGAGGTCATAAATTCACCTCGGAAACCAATCAGTCCTCTGGATGGAATATTGAATTCCAGACGTGTTGTTCCGTCACTGGCAGGGCTCATACCCTGAAGTTCACCTTTTCTTTCACTTAAACGCTGAATAATCGTACCGGAAAATTCTTCCGGAACATCCACATAAGCGATTTCCATAGGTTCTAATTTTTTTCCTCGTTCATCTTCGTGATAGATAACTTCCGCTTTACTTACGGCAAATTCGTAACCTTCACGTCTCATATTTTCAATTAAAACAGATAAATGAAGCTCTCCACGTCCGGAAACCTTGAAGCAGTCTGTGCTTTCTGTGTCTTCTACACGAAGGCTGACATCTGTGTTTAATTCACGCATCAGACGTTCTCTTAAATGACGGGAAGTGATAAATTTACCTTCCTGTCCTGCAAACGGACTGTCATTTACAATAAAGTTCATGGAAATGGTAGGCTCTGAAATTTTCTGGAACGGAATTGGCTTCGGATTTTCAGGGGAGCAAAGGGTATCTCCGATATGAATGTCCGCAATACCGGAAATGGCAACAATCGAGCCGATACCTGCTTCCTTTACCTCAACCTTATTTAAACCTTCAAATTCATAGAGCTTGCTGATTTTTACTTTTTTCATTTTATCAGGGTCATGGTGGTTTACCAGCATAACCTCCTGATTAACGGAGAGCTTTCCGTTTTCTACTTTACCTACGCCGATACGTCCCACATATTCGTTGTAATCAATGGTGCTGATTAAGGTCTGTGTCGGGGCATCCGGGTCACCGGTAGGTGCAGGAATGTATTTTAAGATTGTTTCAAATAAAGGCTCCATGCTTTCCGGTGTATCGCTTAAATCCAGAACAGCGTGTCCTGCTTTTGCAGACGCATATAAGAACGGGCAGTCTAACTGTTCGTCAGATGCGTCTAAATCCATAAGAAGCTCTAAAACCTCGTCAATTACTTCATCAGGACGAGCCTCCGGACGGTCAATCTTGTTAATACATACAATAACATGAAGGTCTAATTCCAGAGCTTTTTTCAGAACAAATTTTGTCTGAGGCATAGCACCTTCAAAAGCATCTACTAAAAGGATAACGCCGTCTACCATTTTTAATACACGTTCTACTTCACCGCCGAAATCCGCATGTCCCGGTGTATCAATAATGTTGATTTTTGTATCCTTGTAATATACGGCAGTGTTTTTGGATAAAATGGTAATACCACGTTCTCTTTCAATATCGTTGGAGTCCATGACACGTTCCTGTACTGCCTGATTTTCACGGAAAACACCGCTCTGGCGAAGAAGCTGGTCAACCAGAGTTGTTTTACCGTGGTCAACATGGGCAATAATCGCCACGTTTCTGATATCTTCTCTTGCTGTTTTCATAATTAACCTCTTTTCTCTTTATGCTGTCAAGGTGTTGTTGTATTAAAACATATCCGGAAATATTGATACATTTTACGCTCAGTCTGCGCTCACTTTGAGCTTTTAATCTCAAAGCGTGCTCGAAAAATTCGCTAAAAGTGCATCAACATTACCGAATTATGTTAGCATAAAAACACCTGTATTTTTAGTAAAATCCGGATTTTATTCTATCATACTTAACTGTAAATACAAAGGGGGAAAAAGATTTTTTTAAAAATTTTAAAAAAAGTGGTTCTAAAACAGCAAGCAGGTGAATAGATATGATATAGACAAGATACCAGAAAGAGGAAGGGGAAACAAATCATGGCAGATAAAATTATTGAAAACAATCAGGTGTCCATTATGGGAAAGGTAGCGTCAGGCTTTACATTCAGTCATCAGGTATACGGAGAGGGATTTTACCTGGTAGACGTATTGGTGAAGCGACTCAGCGACTCCGAGGACAGAATACCTTTGATGGTTTCAGAACGTCTGGTAGACGTTACACAGGATTATGAAGGGGAATACATCATGGTGCAGGGACAGTTCCGTTCCTACAATCGCCACGAAGAGAAGAAAAACAGACTGGTACTTTCTGTTTTTGTAAGAGAGCTGACTTTTGTGGAGGAGGCAGACGACTCCATTAAAACAAATCAGATTTTCCTTGACGGATATATCTGTAAGCCGCCGGTATACAGGAAAACACCGCTTGGAAGGGAAATTGCAGACCTTTTATTGGCAGTGAACCGGCCTTATGGAAAATCTGACTACATACCCTGTATATGCTGGGGAAGAAATGCCCGTTACGCATCCGCATTTGAAGTAGGCGGTCATGTGCTGATTTGGGGCAGAATTCAGAGCAGAGAATATATTAAAAAATTAGGGGAAAATGAGACTGAAAAAAGAGTGGCTTACGAGGTTTCCGTAAGTAAATTAGAATATGCAGATTAAAATGGTCAAGATTGATTGTTAGGTTGCAATATTTGCTTAGGTGTAGTAATATATACACAACTCTTAATAAAGTAAAATAAGGAAAAGGCAGTCTGTAAGAGGTGTATAATTATGGATGAAGAAAAGGGATTGACGCAGATTTACTGCGGACCGGGAAAAGGAAAAACAAGCGTGGCAATCGGTCAGGCAATTCGTGCGGTTGGTTATGGAAAGCGGGCCATTGTAATTCAGTTTTTAAAAGGAAGAGCCACTTCCAGATTAGATTATCTAAATGCAATGGAGCCGGAGGTTCGTCTGTTTCGTTTTGAAAAGAAAGATAAATTTTATGAGGACCTGACAGAGGAAGAAAAGAAAGAGGAAAATCTGAATATCCGAAACGGTTTAAATTTTGCACGAAAAGTATTGCTGACAGAAGAATGTGATATGCTAATTCTCGATGAAATTCTGGGGGCTTTAGAGTTTGGCATTGTTTCAGAAGAAGAAATCGAAAGTCTTATTCAGGCAAAGGATTATGAAACAGAGCTGATTATGACAGGAAATGTTGTGACAGAAGCTTTGAAAAATGCAGCGGACAGAGTGGTTTCACTGGAAGTTATTAAATAGGCTGTAAATCAAAGTATATACAAAAGAAATAGGAACAGGACAATAAGGAGGAAGAATATGTCTATTTTTACAGGTGCGGGTGTAGCGATTGTAACGCCAATGAAAGAAAACGGAGAAGTAAACTTTGAGAAATTAGGAGAAATTCTTGAAGAGCAGATTGCAGGACAAACGGATGCAATTATTATTTGCGGAACAACAGGAGAGTCTTCAACCCTGACCCATGAGGAACATTTAGACGCAATCAAATATACCATTGATAAAGTAAATAAAAGAATTCCTGTTATTGCAGGAACAGGCTCTAACTGTACACAGACAGCGATTTACCTTTCACAGGAAGCTGAAAAGTACGGGGCGGACGGACTGCTTTTAGTAACGCCATATTATAATAAAGCAACACAGCAGGGCTTGATTGCTCATTATACTGCGATTGCAAATTCTGTAAAGCTTCCGATTATTTTATATAATGTAGCAAGCCGCACAGGATGTAATATTGAGCCGAAGACAGCGGCTTATCTGGCAGAGCATGTGGAAAATATTGTAGCAATTAAAGAGGCTTCCGGAAATATTTCTCAGGTAGCTGAAATTGCGGCTTTGACACAGGGAAAGATGGATATTTATTCCGGAAATGACGACCAGATTGTGCCAATTCTTTCTTTGGGAGGAAAAGGTGTAATCTCTGTACTTTCCAATGTGGCACCAAAATATACACATGATATTGTGGCAAAATTCATGGAAGGAAAAGTAGAGGAAAGCAGAGATATGCAGTTAAAAGCGCTGCCTCTTATCCATGCACTTTTCTGTGAAGTAAATCCAATCCCTGTAAAAACAGCCTTAAACCTTATGGGAAAAGAAGTAGGTTCTCTGCGTATGCCAATGACAGAAATGGAAGACGCTCATCAGGAAGTTTTGAAAAAAGCAATGAAAGATTTTGGAATTGAATTAGTATAGTAAAAATTTATTTTTCACTGTACTGGCATAAGAGTTTTGTAATATGCAAAAGAAAAGAGGAAAAAAGATGGTCAGAATAATAATGAACGGCTGTAACGGTCACATGGGACGTGTGATTTCAGAGCTTGTAGAGAAAGACGAAAATGCAGAAATTGCAGCAGGAATTGATGTTGCAGATATGAAACTTCATAATTATCCAGTTTATACAAATGTTTTTGACTGTGATAAAGAAGTAGATGTTATGATTGATTTTTCTTCTCCGAAGGCAACGGATAACGTGTTGAAATATTGTGTGGAGAAAAAGCTTCCGCTGGTTCTGTGCACAACAGGTCTGTCTGAAGAACAGTTAGAGCGTGTGAATGAAGCGGCAAAGGAAACAGCAGTGCTTCGCTCCGCAAATATGTCTTTGGGAATTAACACACTTTTAAAGCTTTTACAGGATGCGGCAAAGGTGCTGGCAACAGCAGGCTTTGATATGGAGATTGTAGAACGTCATCATAATTTAAAGGTGGATGCACCAAGCGGAACAGCGCTTGCTTTGGCTGACAGCTTAAATGAGGCAATGGATAATGAATATCATTATGTTTATGACAGAAGTCAGAAAAGAGAAAAGAGGGATGAAAAGGAAATCGGAATTTCAGCAGTTCGTGGCGGAACGATTGTAGGGGACCATGAAGTAATCTTTGCAGGTCCTGATGAAGTAATTGAATTTCGACACACTGCTTATTCTAAGACTGTCTTTGCAAAAGGTGCAGTGGAAGCTGCAAAATTTTTAAGCGGAAAACCGGCAGGCTTATATAATATGAGTCATGTCATTAACAAATAAATTGTTTTGTAATGGTGTATAAAACAGTTTTATTTGCAGATATTAACAGCAGAACTTAATAGAAAGGAGTTTCATGAAATGAAAAAACTGATATTAGGACTGCTGTTATCAACCATGCTTTGCGTAACTGCCTGTGGCAACGATACAACAACGGATAAGAATACAACGGACAAGGGCGTTGTAGGTGATACCGGCGAGGCTTTAGAGGACGGTGCGGAAGAATTGGGAGATGATGTCCGAGACGGAGTAGAGGGCGTGGGAGATACGCTTGAACGAAATATGGACAATGCCACAGGAAGCGAAAATTCATCAGAGAACAGTAATGCAATGGGAACCGGAAACGGAAACGCAACAAGATAGAAAGAAAGAGTCTGTTTTTTAGCCAATGTCAATAAGTTAAGGATTGTCCCAACAACTTCATTATGAATGATCAAATAG
>UQAX01000058.1 GCA_900539145.1 uncultured Blautia sp. | reverse complement strand
ATATCTTTTTTATATTTTTCTATTGACATTTATAAATTATTATTGTATATATATTACATAATATAACGTTATATAACGATATTCTTTATTTTTTAAAAAACAGGAGGATTTAAAATTATGAAGAAAGAAATTATTGCCCAAATCAATGCAGCAGTTCAGGCTGTAGCAAACAAAAATGTAAACCATTTTTATTTTGTAGCATGTGGTGGTTCTCAGGCTTTTATGATGCCAGCACAATTTATGTTTGACCGTGAAATTGAAATTCCAGCAAGTATCTATACTTCCAATGAATTTGTACATATGGAGCCGAAGGCTTTAAATGAAAACTCTGTTGTTATTACCTGTTCTCATTCCGGTAACACACCTGAAACAGTAAAAGCAACTGAAGTAGCAAGAGAAAAAGGAGCTGTTACGATTGCTCTTTCTCACTTAGTAGATTCTCCGTTATGGAAAGCTGCTGAATATCCAATTTTCTATGACTGGGGAAAAGAATCTGATACATCTGATTTAAACAAAGCAGTCCTTTATTCTTTAATCTTTAAAATTTTAAACACTGTAAACCCTGATGAGAAATACGTAAAAGGTTTAGAAGCTTTAGATCACTTACAGGAAGCAACCGAAAAAGTACGAGCTCAGTATGCTGACTTTGCAACAGAGTGGGGAAAAAGCTATAAGAGAGAAAAACTTCTCTATACTATGGGAAGTGGTGCATGTTACGGAGAATGTTATTCCTACGCAATTTGCCTTATGATGGAAATGCAGTGGATTAATGCAAGCTGTATCCATTCCGGAGAATACTTCCATGGACCTTTCGAAATTACAGATTTTGACGTTCCATTTATTATTGTTAAAGGAACCGGTTCTACCCGTTATCTGGATGAAAGAGCTTACAATTTCTGTAAAAAATATTCTGACCGCATCGCTTTAATTGATGTAGAAGACTTTGACTGGTGTGGAATCGATGAATCAGTTCGTGAATATTATGCTCCGCTTCTTGCAGGCGCTGTATTACGTGCTATGGCTGATGCTATTGCTTACGAACGCGGACATGATTTAGGTGTACGTAGATACATGTGGAGAATGGAATACTAATATTACATTTGAAAAAGGAGGGGTAATAAATGAAATTGAGAAAAATGGTCGCCCTGTCACTCACCGCAATTTCTATACTTTCTATGGCAGCATGTGGCGGTGGAAGTTCAGACAAAGAGTCTAAGGAAGCTAAGAAAGATGAAGATACCATTGAAATCAATTTTTTCCATCGCTGGCCTAATGATCCGAAAAACTCTATGTTTAAAGAATTAATTGCAAAATATGAAGAAGAAAATCCAAATGTAAAAATTAACATGGATTGTATCTTAAATGACCAGTATAAAGAAAAAATTCGTATGATTGTTTCTACAGATGAGGTACCTGATATCTTTTCATCCTGGTCAGGAAGCTTCGCCCAGGAAATGATTGATTCCGGAAATGTTATGGATTTAACCTCTGTATTTGAAGAAGACACTGCATGGGCTGACACAATTGCTGATGTTAGTAAAGGACCTTTTACCTTTGACGGAAAAATCATGGCTGTTCCCTGGTCTCAGGATGGAAAAGTTTTCTTCTATAACAAACGGATTTTCGAAGAAAATAATATTGAAATCCCAAAAACCTGGAATGAATTTATTGATGTCCTTGACAAACTCAAAGATGCCGGATATGAAACTCCAATCGTAGAAGGATTAAAAGATAATTGGGCCATTCTCCATTATTTAGGAACCATGAACCAGCGTATGGTTGACCCTGAGGTTCTGGCAAAAGACTATGATCCTGCTACAGGTGAATTTACAGATCCTGCATACATCGAAGTATTAAATAAATGGAAACAACTCACAGAATACATGGGTGAAACCTGTACTGCTATTGATCACGAAGCTGCACGTAACACTTATTTTGCTGCTGAAGAGTCACCAATTATGTATCTCCAGTTTGCTGAAATTTCTTTGATGAAAGATACTATTAATTTTGATTATGGTTTCTTTAATTTTCCTGCATTCGAAGAAGGAAAGGGCGATCCAAATGCTCTGACAGGTGCTCCGGAAGGATTTATGGTTTCTAATAAAGCCGAACATCCTGAAGAATGTATTAAGTTTCTGAAATGGCTGGTAAGTCCAGAAGGCGGAGCTGTACAGCTCTCCACTGTAGGCGGAGATTTAACCAGTGTAAATGGTGCTCTTACAGAAGAAAATGCTCTTCCTGAACAGCTTGAAGCATTAGACACTATTAATGCAGCCAGCCAGATGACACCATGGTTTGATAATGCATGTAATGCCAGTATTTATACCGTATTCGGACAAGGCGCTTCCGCAATTGCTACTAATGATATGACCCCTGAAGAAGTTATGAAGGATGTACAGGCTGCTGCTGCTGAACTAAAAGGAAAATCCGATTAACCCAGGTCGTCCCATATATAGGAATTTTTGCAGACGGTCTTCTACGACCGTCTGTTCCTTTTACAACTATATTGAACAAGGAGGATTGTTATGGCAGGAAAGAAAAATAAACAGGCCTTTCTTTATATTCTTCCGTGCATTTTGATTTTAGGAATTTTTGTATATTATCCTTTAATCATGAACATGGTTTACAGTACACAGTCCTTTACTCTGTCTGCCACAACGAAAGAATTTGTAGGCTTAGCTAACTTCAGCAAACTCTTTTCGGACGAAATTATTCTTACATGTCTGAAAAATAATATATTATACGCTGTAATTTCTGTTATCATTCAGGTAGGCTTTGGTCTGGTTCTGGCTGCTGTTCTGGAAGATAAATTGTTTCAGAAATTTTCACCTTTCTTCAGAACCACTTTTTTTATCCCAACCTTGCTTTCCATGACTGTTGTATGTCTGTTATTTGAATTTATCTACAACCCTCAAATGGGACTTTTAAACAGCTTTCTGGAACTTATAGGGCTTGATAATTTAACCACAATATGGCTTGGAAAAAGTAAAATTGCCATGTTTGCTGTAATCGCTGTTTCTCAATGGCAAAGTACCGGCTATGTCACTATGCTGTTCATTGTTGCCATACAGAAAATTCCAAGAGATTTGTATGAAGCAGCTGAAATGGATGGTGCCGGAAAAATCCGCCAGTTCTTCAATATAACCGTTCCTCAGGTAAAGCAAATGCTCTTTGTTACGATGGTCATTACCGTTGTGGGTGCATTTACTGTATTTAACGAGCCTTATATTTTAACCGGAGGAGGTCCAGGAACTTCAACAATGACCCTCGCCTTACATATGTATCAAACAGGTGTTGTTAAAAACGATATGGGCTATGCATCTACCATTGCCATCTTAATCTTTGTCATAACTGCTGTGCTTTCCAGCATTCAGTTCTTTACTATTGGCGGAAAGGAGGAATAACACATGAAGAAAAAAGCAAAACTTCAACGATGGGGTATTGGAGAATATATCTGGTTCATCATTCTGGTTATCCTTGCTATTCTGATTATTTACCCTATGTTCTGGATTATCATGTCCTCCTTTAAAGATTACAATGGTATTTTTAAAGATGTCTGGGGACTGCCAAAAGAATGGTTATTTGAAAACTATAAGCTTGCCTGGGAAAAGGGAATTTCTAATTATTTTGTCAACTCCCTGATTGTCAGTGTGGGAACTATTATTGGTGTTGTATTGATTTCTACCTTTGCAGCTTTCGGCATCTGCCAGATGAAAAGCCGCTTTGCAAATTTATGTTTTCTGTTGATTATGGGTGGACTTCTTCTCTCCCCACAGGTTTGTTTACTGCCACTTTATATGCTTTTAAAAAATCTTGGATTGAAAGATACCTATTTTGCGTTAATTCTTCCCTATATCGCATTTAGACTTCCTGTCTCTGTCATGCTCATACGTTCCTTCTTTATCAGTATTCCAAAGGAACTGGAAGAGTCTGCTATTATTGACGGAGCTACTTTCTTTCAAATTTACAAGAAAATTTATCTGCCATTGTCAAAACCTATTATTTCAACAGTAATCATTATGACTGCTTATTATTCTTGGAATGAATTCATTTTTGCCACTATGTTTATAGATTCTTCTGAGAAGCAGACTATCCCTGTTGGACTTATGGTATTTTCCGATGGTCTGATGACGAACTGGGGAGTTGTTATGGCCGGTATGGTTATTGCCTGTCTCCCTATTGCTATTCTATTTATCTTTATGCAGAAAAGCTTTATCAGAGGAATGACTGCTGGCAGTGTTAAAGGCTGATAGAAAAGGAGGATGAACATGAAATTAATTGCTGTAGGAGATAATGTAACAGATTGCTATGTAGATGACAACGTATACTATCCAGGAGGAAACGCTGTTAACGTAGTCGTAAACTGTAAAAGAGATGGTGCTGAAAAAACAGCTTATATCGGTATTTTCGGAAATGATGAGAATGCCGACTGGATACAAAAATGTCTCTCAAAAGAAGGAATTGATGTTTCCCGTTCCAGAAAAGTTTATGCACACTCTGCACAGCCCAAAGTTCTTTTAAAGGATGGAGACCGTGTATTTGCTGCCGGAAAGAGAGATAGCTGCCAACATCTTTTCAGTATTCATCTGGTATCAGAAGACTTGGATATCATCAAAAACTTTGATATCTGCCACACAAGCTGTTATTCCAATATGGAATATGAACTGGCTGCTCTTTCTCAGGTTTGCGATGTCAGCTTTGACTTCTCTGATAAACGTGATACGAAATATCTGGAAAGAGTTTGTCCTTATGTGACTTATGCATTCTTCTCTGGTTCTGATTTAAGCGAAGAAGAATGTCAGGATCTCTTAAAACTTGCCGCATCCAAAGGAGCAAAAATTTGCGGTGTGACAAGAGGGTCAAAAGGTTCTATATTTTACGATGGTGCGGATTTCTATACACAGGGAATTGTAAAAACAGAAGTCATCGACACCATGGGAGCCGGAGACAGCTTCATTGCTGGTTTCCTTACAAATTATGGGGATACAAAAAATATGAAAGAAGCTCTTTCTTTTGCAGCTGCAAAAGCAGCTGCCACATGCAGAATTCATGGTGGATTTGGATATCCACACCCGATGACAGAATGATAGAAAATATTCCAGATTATCACATTCATTCCTCTGTCTCCCCTGACTCTCATGAAAGTTACAGCAACATTCTAAGTACCGCCCAAGAAAACAACATTCCGGAATTAATGCTGACTGAACATTTTGAATTTTTTTCTGGTTCTTATAAGAGTCCAAAATTTCACGAAGAATATCTGGACAACTATTATGCTAAATATTGCCTTCTAAAACAATCAAACCCTACATCTGTGCATGTAGGGTTTGGCATTGAATTTGGCCAACCCCATCTTCAACCGGAAACAGCAAAAAAATTCTTAAAAAAATATCCTTTTGACTATGTTATTGGCTCCTGCCATAAAATTGACAACGTAGATTTATCAATGTATAGTTATAAGACAATAAATATTGACCGGCTATGTAATACTTATTTTTCTAATCTTCTGGGAATAGTCGAAAATCATTTATGTGACTGTCTTGGACATCTTGATTTATTTAAGCGATACGCTGCCAGACAGGGAATTCACATAAATATCCCCTGTGAAAACGATTATTTACAGAAGGTATTAAAAACAGCGATTTCTCATGGAATTGGTATAGAAATTAACACATCCGGAGTACGTTATGGTATCGGCTGCATGCCGTCACTGGAGGTATTAAAACTCTATTCCAAGCTTCATGGTGAAATTATCACCTTAGGTTCAGATGCCCATCGGGCAACTGATTTGCAAAGAGATTTTGATATTGCACTGGACTGCCTGAAAGAAGCAGGTTTCTCTTATATTGCGCAATATCATAACAGAACCCCGAAAATGATAAAAATATAAGATAACTGGAGATTAAAAGTAAATATGTTAGAACAAAATATAATCAAGCCACTATACCAACAGCTTATGGATGCTATTATAGAAAACATCAAAAATGGCACTTATAAAGCCGGTGATAAACTTCCCACAGAAACAGAACTGGAAGCCGCATATAATGTCAGCCGTATCACCGTCAGACGAGCTGTGAAAGAACTTTGTGACAAAAATATTTTGGTAAAAAAGCAAGGAAAAGGCACTTTTGTTCTGGACCCTTCCTTACGCATCAGGTTAAATGAAATCGGTGGTTTTCATGAAGCAATAGAAGAAAGAAACCAGAATGCATTTTCTGAACTACTTTCCCTTCAATTCAAAAAAACTTCTGATGAATTCAGCGAATACCTGAACATTCCTGATACTTCTGATATCATTGAAATTAAACGTGTTATGGGACATGATGATACAATGATCTTTATAGATACCTGCTATCTTCCTTCTGACCGTTATCCTGATATACAGAAATATCTGACCGGAAATTTTTCTGTATATAAAATTTTAAAAAATATATATCATGTAAAAATGGTAAATTCCGAAAAAGTGATTAAAGTACGAAAAGCAAAAAAAGACGAGGCAACTTATCTTCACTGCGAAGAGGGTGATCCTGTATTTGACATATTTAAAATTGTATATGACGAAAATGACGTTCCTGTTCATGTTTCTATCAGCATTTTAAACGGGGCAACTACCTCATATATAATCTCCTCAAATAATAAAGAGCAATTAAAAATCAAAAATCCAATTAATAAAAAAACTCATATTCTAACACAATAAAATAGAATTAGAAATCTATAGGAGCTGATATTTTTTATTATCAGCTCCTATACTATTACTAAAATTCCTACTGTACTGCCCTTTATGGGAAAATACCTAAAATCAGCCCCATAAAACTTTGCTGCCAGCTGTTGATTTTTCTTTTAATTTCCGGCAAAAAATTCCGCTTATGTCCAGGCATGTGAAAAGGATAAAAATCCATTTGGCTATATTCATGCAATGCCTCATCTAAATATTTCATATATATTTCCCTTCTTGTACTTATTTTCCGCAATCCATTCTTTACAGACCTTACTTAGAGAATTTCATATACTGCGTTTTTCCTCTTATTGCTGTAATCACCGGTAAATCTTATTTTAGTACTATACTCTGCCTCAACTAATTCAAAAGACTTCTTACCAAATTGACCTGCAACTCCATTAGGCAGATTCCATTCTTCCCCAAAAATATCCGAAACTGTAAACCTCTCTCCTTTTTTATATTTCGTAAGTGCTTTATTTACTGCTTCTAATGAAGTAATTGTGTTATAATAATCGGGAAAAAGTATTCTTCTAACATAATCTTGAATCGTTAATTTTTCTTTATTTGCTTTTTCACCTAACTCATCATATTTTCTTTTGATAATGCAAATTTAATTGTCTCTGGCATAAATAAAACCCTCCTTATAATTTGTATGTCCCTGCCTTTTTCAAGTAGTATTTTTAATTATAGGTATTCTCTTAGAAAGATTTTATTGACACATATCCACTTTATTATGCAATACACTCATAGCAAATAATCTCAAAAAGAAAAACGACCACCCAATCGTTATCTGTTATTGATTACCTAATCGAACAATCTGACAATTCCATCAACCACGAAGAAATAGCTTCCAGACTGTTTCGTTCTCTCAAGAAGAAGTCTGATAGTGTCATGGAATCCATCGAAGGCTATCAGATGACTGATCCCCAAAAATATCGTATGCGCCTTGTTCGCGCACATATGGATTATATCACATCTACGATAAATGATATAGACACTATGCTTGATTCTTTGGTTGTACCTTATGAAAATGCTATCCAGTTACTGTGTACCATTCCGGGTGTTGACCGTAACAGTGCAATCACTGTTATCTCCGAAATTGGTATTGATATGGCTCCGTTTTCCACTTCTAAACGCTTATGCTGTTGGGCGGGATTAACTCCCGGCAACAATGAATCCGCTGGTAAAAAGAAATCTGTCAGAATAACACGTGCCGGTGTCTACCTCAAACCTGCGTTGGTACAAGTTACCCATGCAGCCGTGAAGTCTGCCAATTCTCCTTATTACAAGCAAAAATATGAGCGGATTATGAAACGCCGTGGTAAAAAACGTGCCATCATTGCTATCGCCCGGATGATTCTTACTGCCATCTACCAAATGCTGTCTACCGGTGAGGCATGGAATCCGAGCGATTTATATAAGATTGATATGCCAGAACCTCTAAGAGAAAAACAGAAGGAAAAGGCTATCAAACAGGCTAAGAAACTGCTTATCAACGAAGGGATAATTTCCGAATCGCAATTAGTTTCTTAACACTTTATTGCAATACATTTTTTCAAAGGCTGCCATAAGACAGCTTGTTAAAGTGCGCCATTTATTGGCTGTCCTCTAGTTTCTTTCACAGTACTCCCTATAAAAACCTTTTCTATTTTTTCACTCACCTTACACTTTAAATCGATATCCTACACCCCAAATAGTTTCAATATATTGAGGTTTCGCTG
The DNA here is from genome assembly GCA_900539145.1 of uncultured Blautia sp. Classification (GTDB taxonomy): domain Bacteria; phylum Bacillota; class Clostridia; order Lachnospirales; family Lachnospiraceae; genus Blautia. The sequence goes on along the minus strand of UQAX01000058.1, from coordinate 4,328 downwards.
TATTAAATTCAATCTTTTCACGAATTTTTTTAATGTGCACAGTAACAGTTGCAATATCTCCAATAGACTCCATTGCCCAGATTTCTTTAAACAGCTCGTCCTTAGTAAACACTCTGTTTGGATTTTGTGCTAAAAAGGTAAGAAGATCAAATTCTTTCGTGGTAAAGTTCTTTTCTTCACCATTTACCCATACACGTCTTGCTGTTTTATCAATTTTCAGTCCACGGATTTCAATAATATCATTTTCCTGAATTCCTGTTCCAATCAGTCGTTCATATCTGGCAAGGTGGGCTTTTACTCTGGCTACCAGTTCACTGGGGCTAAAAGGTTTTGTCATGTAGTCATCTGCGCCCAGACCAAGACCTCTGATTTTATCGATATCGTCTTTTTTGGCTGAAACCATGATAATCGGCGTGTTTTTCTGATTACGGATTTCTCTGCATATTTCAAATCCATCCACCTCCGGAAGCATTAAATCTAAAATAAACAAATCATAGTCTTCCTCTAAGGCTCTTTTTAATCCTACATCGCCTCTATTCTCAATTTCCACTTCAAAACCGCTTAATTCCAGATAGTCTTTCTCTAAATCTGCAATCGCTTCCTCATCTTCCACAATTAAAATCTTACTCATTTACCGGTACCTCCTGATATTTTCTTAGAACAAAGTACATCACTGTTCCAATATTTTCTTTACTTGTTGCCCAGACCTTACCTCCGTGGTCCTCCATAATCTTTTTAACAATAGAAAGACCAATGCCACTTCCTCCCTTAGAAGAATTTCGGGAAGCATCTGTTCTGTAAAATCTGTCAAATATATTAGGCAAGTCTTTTGCCGCTATTCCCTTTCCGTTATCCTCGATTTCCACCTGAATAAAGTCTCCCACATCCTTTACCCGCAAATTAATTCGCTTCTGTTTTTCATCGCCGGTATACTTCAAAGAATTGCTCACAATATTATTTACAACACGCTTAATCTGCTCCGCATCTGCAATTACCATAACTTCCGGTTCTACATAGTTGGAATAAGAAAACTCTACATTCTTGGCGCTAAGCTCTACATTCAAATCTTCCGCACAATCATCAAAAAATTCTGTTACATAAATTTTATTAAACGTATACGGAATTTTATTCGTATCCATTTTAGAATAGAAAGTCAGTTCATTAATTAATCTGTCCATTTCATTGGCTTTATTATAGACGGTCTTAATATAGCGCTCCATTTTCTCCGGCGTATTGGCAACTCCGTCCATAATTCCCTCGACATAGCCTTTTACCGCTGTAATCGGAGTTTTTAAATCATGGGAAATGTTGCTGATAAGCTCCTTACTTTCCCTGTCAAAAGCAACCTTTTCTTCTGCATTTTCCTTCAGACGGCGGCGCATATCCTCGAAATCCTGACATAAATCCGCAATTTCACTGACTCCTTCCGTAGATACAGAGAAATTCAAATCGCCCTCCTTAATCCTTCTGGTAGCTGTCCGAAGTCTGTCAAGAGGAGCAATCACCCCTCTGTAAATCCACCATGTCAGACCTAATGCAGTAGCAGACAGAATTACAATTACCGTTACCAGCATGTTTTTGAAAAGCTCCTTTAACTGGGGAAGCGTTTCAAAAATATTAGAAATAATAAATGCGCTTCCGTCCTTCACTGTATCCGTCTGAAAACTAATCTGTTTTACAAGCGCCTGAACTCTGCCTCCCATATAAACACTGTCGCTGCTTCCGGAATTAAAGTTTTCATAACGCTCCAAACGTTTTACTACCTCTGCCGGATAGTTTTCGCAGCCGTAATAGGTCACTCTGTCTCCTTCTTTCACCAACAGATACGAGTGCATCTCCTGAAGTTCCTTATTCATTTCATCCAAATACACAATATCTTCAAATTTATATGGCTCTTCCTCTGCTACTTTTTGCATCACCTCTGCCTGTTCATTACTAAGATGATTTACAATCTCCGCTGTATTGGAAAGACTTTTATATGTGGGGTCTTCTATTCCATATTGTTCTTCTATGACACCGAACTGATACTCCGAAAATGCCCAGAAAGCCAAACCCGTAAAAAGCAAGGGTTCTAAAACAATAATAAAGAAAGAAATAATAATTCTGGTTTTAAGTTTCATAGTCACTGCCTCTCTAGCCGGTTTTTCTATATTGTACCACGTCGACTGCCGTCTCCGTGAGCTTTTCGCCTTATAGAGCCCTCTACGTACGCGCAGGGCTCTGCAAGGCTCATTATACCACGTGCGCTGAAAAGGAAGCGCCGCAACGGTATTTACTTTTCAAGCCGTGGCTTTCCGGTATAATCCGCCACTCTTGTGGCGGTAAGCCTATTTCATCGGCTTAATTTGCACTTTGTGCAAATATTATACCATATTTTTTCTCTTTTTCCCCTAAATAATCCGGAATTAAATCTAAACTTTCTATAAAAAACCTTTGAAAATACTTTGACTTTCCTGAAAACTCCACCTAAAATAAAGTTAACTATTATTTTACAAAATCCAAGGAGATATTATGTTTTTAGACAAAGGGAATATTCTTTCCAATTTCAACCATTTATTTGATACAGAAGCTTCCTGCCATATATCTTTATACTCCCATTTCGGTATGGGAAAAACCAGACTCATTCAGGAGCTTTCTAAAAGCAGAAAAACTTTATATTTTAAAGCTGCCCCTCTATCTTTTGAAGAAAATATCCGTATGCTAAAAGCATTATGCACGCGGCAATTCCACAAAGATTTTCAACAGGCAAAAAAACTGACTGATGTTCTTAAATTACTTGCCAAACACGCTGAGCAAGAACCGTTGTTAATCATTTTTGATGACTTTCCACATCTTGCTGCCGGAAACAGAAGGATTTCCACATTGATTACTTCTTTTTTCAACCGCACAAGCAACGCTGCAAATTTATTTCTGGTGTTATGCAAGCCCGCTTCTGCCTATGAAAAAGAATGTACAAAGGAACAGCATGCTTTCCTTTTAAGACCGTTTCGCTTTTTTGAAATGCGGATGCTTTATCCTGAAATGTCCTTAGAAGAACAAATGCTATTATATAGCGTTACCGGCGGTGTACCTGCTTATTTACGTTTTTTTAACCCTGAAATATCGGTAAAAGACAATCTTTACCGACTTTTCTTTCAGGAAAACGGCAGTTTTTATCGCCTTGTACCTTCCAGAACAAAAGAATTTTACTCTGCGTCTTCCGTTATGCGCTCTATTCTCCTTTCCCTGGGACAGGAGGAGAAAAAGCTGCAGGAAATTTGTGACGATACAGGGCTTACACCCAGCGCTGCCAGCAGTCTTCTGCTCTCTCTATCTTCCCATAATCTGGCAGAGCGAAAAGTACCGGTAACCGAAGACCAGACAAGCCGCCGTGCGGTTTATTCCATCTCGGATGGTATTTTTCGTTTTTGGTACACCTATGTCTTTCCTTATCAGTCAGAAATTGAATTTGGACAGGGAGAGACCGTTTTCAATACTTTTGTTTTGCCTGCCTTAGATAACTATACTAAAAATACCTTTGAAACAATATGCAGAGAATTTCTGGTTTTAACGGATGAAATGAGAACATCTCCTTTCCCTATGAAAAATGTAGGCAAATGGTGGGGACAGCATCCTACAAAAAAACGTACAGAAGCAATTCCTATTGCCGCTTATGACAATAACAAAGTCTTACTAGGAACCTGTTTCTGGACAGATGAATGGCTCGATATTGATGCACTTTACAAGCTGCAAAAACATTCTTCTCTTTTCCCGGATATGGAAGAATGGTATTATCTGTTTTCCAAATCAGACTTTGTAAGTGGTTTTGAAGTGATTTCCGGAAGCCATGTACATGTGTTTAGCTTGGAGCAAATGTGTGGTATTGCAGACAAATATCTAACTGTATACTGCAAAAATGATTTATAATACGTCTTTTTACAATATGTATCTATAATTTGCAACTTTACACTTTATTTCTGCATATTTTAGGTTTGTTTTTATCCATTTATGGCAATGCTATATTTAGCAAAAAAGGAGATTTGCCTTTATGGACGAAAAAAGAATAAGACAATTTCGTGAATTAGGACTGACCATATCTTATTATCGGAAATTAAAAGGATTAACGCAAACTCAGCTTGCAGAAAGTGTAGGACTTAGCAGAACACATATTAGTAATATTGAAGCACCAAGGGTAAAAACTTCCATTTCTCTGGACAGTCTTTTTGACATCGCAGAAGCATTGGAAGTACCTGTTCGTGATTTATTTGATTTTAAATGCTAAGAAAGAAGGAAAAAGTTTGAAACAAAGAGATAGTGGTTAGAGGAAAATAAAATTGTATGGCAAACAA
>UQAX01000057.1 GCA_900539145.1 uncultured Blautia sp. | reverse complement strand
TTAGCAAAGAAAAAAGCCCGATTTTATGTGGGCTTTGGCGTTTCGCAAACGCCTATTAAAAGTACAGATTTGGAGTGTTTTAATGAGAAATTTTTTTCTTGTATAAAAAGATTTGATATGACGTCTAATGCAGATACTATTTTTTCTCATAGAGAAGATGAAACACCGCTTAAATGGTATGAATATTTACATGAGAAATATGATGACACATATAAAGAATTAGAAGAGTTGTTTATGCAATATCAGTATTATTTAAGTAATGAAGATTTAGAAGTGATATATACATTGAAAAATTCGGAATATTTAGATGCTTTTTCTGGAAAAGGACAGAGAATGTTAAATCTTGTGAATAGTGCGGAGGATCAATATGGGTATTATGATGATTTCCCACTCCAAATGTTTTACGCACAACCTAATAAGATGTCACCGATATTTGCGGATATTGAAGGCGTTGAAAATAGTAAAATGATTAAGGACTATGTTGAAGTGTTAAAGGAAACTTATAAGTATTTGGATAAGTATAAGAAAAAATATGGATTGGAAATACTGCATGAAGATTATGCGTGTAGTAAATTAAAAGAAAAAAATATCGGTCACTTAGGAACAGCAATATTTAAATAAGAATGCTAGTGGAAACTTTTCGTTCGGATAGAGAAACCGTCTAAAATATTATAAGTTTTTCAGCAGATACAGTGTTGTTTGGATAATAGTTTTTGCTACAAAATTGAATTTGCCATGTAAAAATTCTAATTTGGAGTGAATAGTTTGCATATAGAGTGGGGAAAGATTATGCTAAAAATGAGAAGGTTAAAACATGTTAAAGAAATAATTTCCTCTTTTGGGAAATGCGTTGACGTTGAAAAAAATGGACGATATAATAAAAACAGAAGGAGGTAAAGTTTATGGATACAAATGCATTAAACGAATTAGTAGAAGGAATTCTTGCTATTTTTAATAACCAGGTTATCCGGATTGTGTTATATGGTTCCTATGCAAGAGGAAATAACACTTCTGAATCAGATGTAGACGTTGCTTTATTGTTAAATGGAAATCTGAATGAAAGTACGGAAGATAAGCTGTCAGATTTGGTTGTAGATTTAAACTTAAAGTATGATAAGGTATTTTCTGTTATTGATATTGATTATGCAGTTTTCAAAAAATGGGAAAAAGTCACTCCATTTTATAAGAATGTGAACAAGGAGGGCATTGTTTTATGGAAGGCAGCATGATTGATTTATCAAAATATCGTTTCCAGTCGGCTAAAGAGGATTTGGAAACAGCACAGTTGCTTATGAAAGATGGGAGATTCAAAGCTTCTGTTAATCGTTCTTATTATGCTATTTTTCATGGGCTTCGTTCCGTTACAGCTTTGGCAGAATTTGATTCCAGTAAACATTCGGGAGTAATTGCTTTTTTTAACAGAACCTATGTAAAAGAGGGAGTTTTTGATAAAAGTATTTCAAAACTGGTTGATACTGCATACCGTCTAAGAGAAAAAGCAGATTATCAGGACTTTATTATCATATCAAAGGACCAAGCTATGGAGCAAATTGAAAAGGCAGAAAAGGTACTTGGAATGATAGAACCTTATTTGGAAGAAAACTGGAACAAATAAAGATGAGAAAAGGCATTATCGTAAAGACGGTAGTGCTTTTTTCTCATAGGGATCAGAAAACAAATTTTAATAGAAAATAAAAATTTCGCTTTTGTGTAGCAGATTCTTAAAATTATGTGTCTAATAAATCTTAGCAGGAGTTTTGAACGGAAATTATTTTATATCTGTCAATATGTAAAGGATAAATTTGACGGGATAGAGTTGGGCAAGAAAAGGCTTAGGGTTAGTAAAAGATGAAAGATTACAGAAAAATGAGGTGATGATAATATGATTGCACCAAGAAAGGTAAAATTTGAGGCGAAGAAAAAGGAAAATGAAAATATTGAATTCCGTACATTTTTAAAATGTAATGCAGATGAAAAAGAATTGGACGAGCAGTTCAAAAAGCTTCATGAAGAGTTGTTTGCAAATTATGACTGCAGCAGATGTAGAAATTGCTGTAAGATGTACTGCGGAAGCATTCCGGAAGAAGATTTGGAAAAAGATGCAGAATATTTGGGAATTACGAAAGAAGAGCTTATAAAGTCTTATTTGATAAAAAAAGCAAGTGAAAACATATATGTAACCAAGCATTATCCATGTGATTTTCTGGAAAAAGACGGAAATTGTAAGCTAGGAGAATATAAACCTGAGAATTGCAGGAAATATCCATATACGGATCAGCCAGAGAGGTTACATAGTTTGTACAGTGTATTGGAAACAGTGGAAGTTTGTCCAATCGCATTTGAAATATATGAGAGATTAAAAAAAGAATATGGATTTCGTTATAGAAGATAAGTTATTATAGATAGGGAGCAGAAATGTTTTTAAAAGAATATTTGACAAAATATACAAAAGAAGAACTGTTAGATCAGGCAAGAAGTTTTGAAATCAAAAAGTGCTCAGGACTTCGAAAAGCTGATTTAATAGATAGAATTGTTGATACTTTTTGTGCCGAGGAAATGCTTAGAAGCAGATTGGCATGCCTTACAAAAGAACAGATGGACTTATTTCGAAAAGCTTGTATTTCCCCTACCGCTGTTTCTGTAAATGAAGTGGTAGATGCGATGCAGCTTTATAGATATTGGATTGGATATTTTGAAGATCCAACTGACAGATTTTGCGTATTTGAAGATGTTGCTGTCGCCTTTTCTAAAATAGATGACAAAGCATTTCAATTGAAGCAATGTAGAAAAGGCTGGCTGGTAAAGTGTATACATTTTTTTATACAATATTATGGAATAGCACCGATCGAAGTTATCTATGAAATGTATAGGCAGAAAGTGAAGTGCTCTATAGATGAAATGATAGAAATGCTTTGGGAAATGCCGGTTGATATTGTGGAATCATGTCTTTTTACAATGGACAGACTTGGGATGAAAGGATGTCCAAAAGAGGATCCGTTATACTCAGAAAAAGGAATATTTGTGCATTTGCAGCTATTTGAGAATGAGGAATTTGGTTACTTGCTTCGACAACAGATGGATAAAGATTTTTATATTCCATCGGCACAGCAGATAGATGAGATATGTAGAACTGGATATGAGGCAAGTTCCTCTGAATATAAAAAGTTGGAATCTTTTTTCATTAAGAAATTAAGGCTTCCTTATGAACAAGCAGTGACATGGTGTCTGCAAGTATGGGCAAATAGTTATGAAAGCGAATCGCCATCAAAGATTATCAATAAAATGACAGAAGCCAATATTGAATTTGAAGAGAAGATGATAAATGAATTGCTAGAGTTACTTGTGGCGGCACATAACAATACCCGAATGAAAGAGAACAGAGGGTACAAACCAAGTGAAATGGCGAGAAAAATGTCTATCAATAAAATGCCAACAATTGTTTCAGCAAGTTCTAAAGCAGCAACAATTTTAAAGGATGCCGTACCACAGTTGCAGGCTATGGGGGTACCGGTTGACTTAAATGGAAATACAGATGTTATTCAAACAACAATGTTTCCGAACGAGCTGAACGGGGAACCAATACGAGTAGAAAAGAAAATATATCCAAATGATCCGTGTCCATGTGGCTCAGGAAAGAAATATAAAAAATGTTGTGGAAAGAAGAATTGATGCTAAGAAAGAGTGTAAGTCGGATTTTCTGTAATGAACTGCAGACAGAGAAAGATTTGCTTGAACTCCTTCCTCAAAAAGTATATAATATTGCGGTCTGGCGTGCTGCACAGTAGGAAAAAAGTAAATTTGTTACGCAAGGGCAAAAATGAGGTAAAAAACAGCATTTTTGATACCAAAAAACGCCACTGAAAATCATAAAAAAACAGCTATTTTTCGTGAAAATCGAAAAAGAAAAGAAGGTTCATTTTTTGTATATATTACATAAAAAACGAAAGGAGAAACATGAGAAAACTAGCTTTAAATGATGAAATATTACTAAAAATCGAGAAGCCGGCCCGCTACATCGGGAACGAAGTCAACTCGGTGATGAAAGATAAAAATGAGGTGGATATCCGATTTGCCATGTGCTTTCCGGACGTATATGAAATCGGAATGAGTCACCTTGGAATTCAAATTCTCTATGATATGTTCAACAAAAGAGAAGATACTTGGTGCGAACGTGTCTATTCCCCATGGCCGGATTTAGATGCCATTATGAGGGAAAAACAAATCCCCTTATTTGCACTGGAGTCACAGGATAAAATCAAAGACTTTGATTTTCTGGGAATTACTTTACAGTACGAGATGTGTTACACAAATGTGCTTCAAGTTCTGGACTTGGCGCAGATGCCTTTACGTGCAGAAGACAGAGGGGAAGAATATCCGCTGGTAATGGGTGGAGGACCTTGCTCCTATAATCCGGAGCCGCTAGCGCCGTTTTTCGATATGTTCTATATCGGAGAAGGCGAGACCGTTTTTAACCAGCTTTTAGACGAATACAAAGTATATAGAAAAGCAGGAAAAAGCAAAAAAGAATTTCTGGAAAGAGCAGCAGAAATTCCGGGAATTTATGTGCCGGCATTTTATGATGTAGAATATCATGAGGACGGGACGATTGCGTCTTTTAAACCAAACAATTCTCATGCAAAGGAAAAAATAGAAAAACAGGTTGTTATGGACGTAACAAACACTTACTATCCTACAGAGCCTGTTGTTCCATTTATCAAAGCGACACAGGACAGAGTTACTTTGGAAATTCAAAGAGGCTGTATCCGTGGCTGCCGTTTTTGTCAAGCGGGTATGCTGTACCGTCCTACCAGAGAAAAAGATGTAGAAGTGTTAAAAGAAACAGCAAAGGCGATGCTGGAAAGTACCGGACATGAGGAAATTTCATTGAGCTCATTAAGTTCCAGTGATTATTCTAAGCTCCCTGAACTGATTGATTACTTAATTGAAGAATGTTCTCAGAGAAAGGTAAATATTTCTTTACCGTCTCTGCGTATTGATGCTTTCTCTCTGGATGTTATGAGCAAAGTGCAGGATATTAAGAAAAGCAGCCTGACGTTTGCTCCTGAGGCGGGTTCTCAAAGACTGCGTGATGTAATTAACAAAGGTCTGACGGAAGAAGTTATTTTAGAAGGTGCGGGAAAAGCTTTTGAAGGCGGTTGGACAAGAGTAAAATTGTATTTTATGCTGGGACTGCCTACGGAAACAGAGGAAGATATGAAAGGAATTGCACATCTGGCAGAGGCAATCGCCAAGAAATATTATGAAATTCCAAAAGACCAAAGACACGGAAAATGTCAGATTGTTGTCAGCACCTCTTTCTTTGTGCCAAAGCCGTTTACTCCGTTCCAGTGGGCAAGTATGTTCCGCAAGGAAGACTATCTGGATAAAGCAAAGGTTGTAAAAGAGGAAATTAAGGCGCAGTTAAATCAAAAGAGCATTAAATATAATTACCACGAAGCAGATGTAACGGTTTTAGAAGGTATTTTGGCAAGAGGCGACAGGAGAGTAGCAGACGTATTAGAGGCAACTTATAAAAAAGGAGCTATTTTCGATGCGTGGTCAGAATATTTCCGCTATGACCTGTGGATGGAAGCCTTTAAAGAAGCGGGAATTGATCCTGAATTTTATACTTTGAGAGAACGTCCTTTAGACGAAATTTTCCCATGGGATTTCATTTCTATCGGAGTTACCAGAAAGTTCTTGGAAAATGAATGGAAGAAAGCGCAGCAGGAGGTTGTGACACCAAACTGTAAAATGCAGTGCTCCGGCTGTGGTGCGGGAAAATATAAAGGAGGAATTTGCGTTGAAGGTTAGAGTAAAATTTGCCAAAGAAGGGGCAATGAAATTTATCGGACATTTGGATATTATGCGGTACTTCCAAAAAGCAATCAAAAGAGCAGGAATTGATGTGGCATATTCCGAAGGTTTTAGTCCTCACATGATTATGTCTTTTGCAGCTCCTTTGGGAGTTGGAGTAACCAGTACGGCAGAATATTTTGATATGGAAATTAATACGCCAATTTCAGGAAAAGAAGCAGTAAAAAGACTGAATGAGGTAATGGTAGAGGGAATGGAAGTAAAAAGCTTCCGAAAAATTCCGGACGGAAAAGCCAATGCAGCTATGGCATTGGTAGCCGCTGCGGATTATTATGTAGAATTTCGGGAAGGAATGGAACCGGAAACAGACTGGAAAAATAAGATAGGCGATTTTATCGGACAGCCTGAAATTCTTATTGTAAAGAAAACCAAGAAAAATGAAAAAGAAGTAGATATCAGGCCGTATATTTACGACATGTATTTAGAGGAAAACAGTATTTTCCTGAAGCTTGCAGCCGGAAGCGTAAAAAATACAAAACCGGAGCTGGTAATGGAGGCATTTCTGGCTTTCTTGGGACAGGAGTTTGACAGTTTCCGATTTACCATTCACAGAGCCGAGGTTTATGCGGACAAGGGAACAGAGGAATGCAGAAATCTTATATCACTGGAAGACTTAGGTGAGGAAATTGAGTAAGCTGATATTAACAGAAATGACATATAGGAATACCCCTATGTTAGTAGCTGCTTTGGAGAAAGAAGGACGTATTTGTCAGCTCAATCCCATGAGTTTGAATTCAGACAGCATTCTGGGGAATATTTACATAGGAAAAGTAAAAAATATTCAAAAGAACATTCAGGCAGCTTTTATTGAAATTGCAGATGGGATTATGTGTTATTACTCTATGGCGGAAAAAGCTTCTCCTTATTTTGTCAATGTGAAGAAAAACGATGTGTTGAAAATCGGTGATGAAATCATTGTTCAGGTATCCAGAGAAGGAATAAAAAGCAAGCTTCCTTATGTGACCAGTAATTTAAACTTTACAGGGCGTTATCTGGTATTGACCTCAGAAAGAAAAGAACTGGGCTTTTCCGGTAAATTAAAAAAAGAAGAAAAGAAGGAAATTCGGGAAATTCTCAAAGATAAGATACCGGAAAATGTAGGCGTCATTGTCAGAACGAATTGTAGAGATGCAAAGGAAGAAGAAATTTTGCATGAGCTGGAAGAATTGATGAAACGTTATGAGGAGGTTCTGAAAAAAGGCAAAAGCAGAGTGTGTTATTCTGTTTTGGAAAAGAGTATGCCGGAATATGTGCAGATTTTACAAAATTTATACAGTCAAGACTTGGAAGAAATTGTAACGGATAAACAAGAGTTATATGAAAACACCGTACAATATTTAAAAGTCTATAAGCAACAAGAAGAAATCGTGCGTTATTATGAAGATAAGCTGCTGCCCTTATATAAGCTATATAATCTGGAAAAAGCATTTGAGCAGGCACAGAACGAAAGAGTATGGCTGAAATCGGGAGGATTTCTGGTAATACAGCAGACAGAAGCATTTGTATGTATTGATGTAAATACCGGAAAGTGCACATCAAAGAAAGATATGCAGGAAACCTTTCGCAAAATCAATTTAGAAGCGGCAAAGGAAATCGCATGGCAGCTAAGGCTTCGAAATTTGTCAGGAATTATTTTAATCGATTTCATCAACATGGAAAGAGATGAAGATAAAGAAGAACTTATGCAGACGCTTCAAAGATATTTGTGGCAGGACTCAATAAAAGGAACTGTGGTGGACATGACGGAATTGAATATTGTAGAAGTTACAAGGAAAAAAGTGAGAAAATCTCTTGCAGAAGAATTAAAGGAGCTTTTGTGAGGAACAGGAGGTGCCTGTGGAAACAAAATCAAAATTGACAACGCTGTGTTATATTGAACAAGATGAAAAATATCTTATGCTTCACAGAGTATTAAAAAAGAATGATATTAACAAAGACAAATGGATTGGCGTAGGCGGACATTTTGAAAAGGGAGAAAGTCCGGAAGACTGTCTTTTGCGAGAGGTAAAAGAAGAAACCGGTTTGACTTTAACTGCGTACCAATTTCGTGGAATAATTACATTTACGTTTTCTTCTAAGGGAAAAGGAACAGATACAGAGTACATGTGCCTTTATACGGCAAATGAATACGAAGGAGAATTGATTTCCTGCTCGGAAGGAAATTTAGAATGGGTGAATAAAAAAGACATTTTTTCACTAAAGCTTTGGGAAGGAGATAAAATTTTCTTTCGCTTGCTTCAGGAAGGAAGACCATTCTTTTCACTGAAACTGGTGTATCAAGAGGATGAATTAAGAGAGGCGGTTTTAGATGGAGAAAAATTGGAATTCTGAGACAGGTGGCCGCAGGAAGCTGAAGCCATGGCATGGAGTGGTGCTTTTTGGAATTGTAATGCTGTCCTTTTATACGATTATTGCATGGGCACAGATGAAATGGGGAATGTACGGACTGGCGCTGACGGAATTATATCTTCCTTTTCTGAGTATATTTGCAGTGAAATTGTTAAAAATACCGGTAAAGGAAATCTTTCCGCTGGAAAAACCAAAATGGAAAAAGACGTTTGGAGTATTATTGATGTGGGCAAGCTCCTATGCCCTTATGATACCCGTGACCATGTTTATGGCATATTTTTTTCCAAAGGAAATATTTGCTGTTAGTGAAGGGCTGAATGAAGTGATTTACAGCGTGCCGCTTCTTTTATCTGTGTTTATCAGCAGCGTAATGCCGGCTGTCTGTGAGGAAGCGCTTCACAGAGGATTTATTTTAAAAAGTTTTCAAAGCAAATGGAAGAATAAATGGTTTTTGTCAGTGTTAATGGGAATTATTTTTGGGCTTTTTCACGGAAGTGTATGGAGATTTCTTCCAACTGCGATTTTGGGAGGAGTTTTGACCTATATTATGCTGGAAACAGAAAATATGTTTTATCCGGCGCTCTTTCATTTTACCAATAACTTTTTGCCCTCTTTTTTAGCAAGCTTTTCGGGAAATGCTCCACAGACAGAGGCAGCCACAGAATTACTGGTTCAGCAGGGAATTCCTGTTGCCTTTTTAGGGATTTATCTGGCAATGGCATGTGTAGCGCCTTTTGGTTTTTATACAGCAGATTATCTGCTTCGAAAAGGAGAGACGGGAAAGGAACAGAGGTATATAAAGTCCAATGGTATGTTGATTACGTTAGTCGTTCTTACCGTGCTCCCGATTATTTTAGGAATGCTGCTATTTATGTTCGGATTGTTTTTTGATACGAATTCCTTTTTTTCGCTATATATGTAGAAAAAAATTAAAATAGTTATTGACGAATGGAGAAATAGCTGTTATCATATTAGCGTATGCCGCACAAAGAGGTATAAGTGCTTGGAAACAAGCCACCATATTTGGCGAGTAATGATAATAGGAGGTGCCATATGTACGCAATTATTGCAACAGGTGGTAAACAGTACAAAGTAGCCGAAGGCGATGTTATCAGAGTAGAAAAGCTTGGAGCAGAAGCTGGTGAAACTGTTACATTTGACCAGGTACTTGCTGTAAGCAACGATGGTTTAAAAGTTGGCGAAGACGTAGCTAATGCAAGTGTAACTGCATCTGTAGTTGAAAACGGTAAATCAAAAAAAGTTATCGTTTACAAATATAAGAGAAAAACCGGATACCACAAGAAAAACGGTCATAGACAGCAGTTTACTAAAGTTAAAATCGAAAAAATCAATGCTTAATCAATATGATTAGAGTGACGATTTATCAGAATTCAGAACAGAAAATTTCAGGATTTGCCATGCAGGGACATGCAGGTTATGCTGAAAGCGGCAGCGACATTGTATGTGCGGCGGCATCTGTGCTTGCGCAGAACGCAGTAAATTCTATTGAGCAGTTTACCGAAGATACCTTTACCGTAGAGGTAAATGAAAATTCAGGTGAATTGTATTTTAAGATAGATGCAGGCTATTCCGATGAGACAGAATTGTTGTTGAATTCGCTTATCCTCGGTTTGCAGGGGATAGAAGAAGAATACATGGAATATATCGATGTAATATTCGAGGAGGTGTAAAGACATGTTAAAAATGAACCTTCAGTTATTCGCTCATAAAAAAGGTGTTGGTTCTACAAAGAACGGACGTGACTCTGAGTCTAAAAGACTTGGTGCTAAAAGAGCTGACGGACAGTTTGTAAAAGCTGGAAATATCCTTTACAGACAGCGTGGAACAAAAATTCATCCAGGCGTAAACGTAGGTAGAGGTGGTGACGACACATTATTTGCATTAGTAGATGGTGTTGTACGTTTCGAAAGAAAAGGCAGAGATAAAAAACAGGTTTCTGTTGTTCCAGTAGCTACTGAAGAGTAATTCACGATAACAAGGGCGGCTTCAAATCTTTAAGGGGTTTGAAGCCACTTTTTTTCAATAAAGAAAGAGGTAAATATGTTTGCAGACAGAGCGAAAATTTATATCCGCTCCGGAAAAGGCGGCGACGGACATGTAAGCTTCCGCAGAGAGCTTTATGTACCAAACGGCGGTCCTGACGGCGGTGACGGCGGTAAGGGCGGAGACGTTATATTTGAAGTAGATAAAGGCATGAATGCACTGACTGATTATCGTCATAAAAGTAAATATGCCGCAGGAAATGGTGAAGAAGGCGGTAAAAAGAGATGTCATGGTGCAAACGGAAAAGATATTGTATTAAAAGTGCCGGAAGGTACTGTAATTAAAGAAGCAGAAAGCGGAAAAGTAATTGCTGACATGTCCGGAACAAATACAAGACAGGTGGTATTAAGAGGCGGACGTGGCGGAAAAGGAAATCAGCATTATGCAACAGCAACCATGCAGGTGCCTAAGTATGCCCAGCCGGGACAGCCGGCACAGGAGCTGGAAGTGCAGTTAGAACTGAAAGTAATTGCGGATGTAGGTCTGATTGGTTTTCCAAACGTAGGAAAATCCACTTTACTTTCCAGAGTAAGTAACGCAAAACCGCAGATTGCCAATTATCATTTTACAACCTTAAATCCACATTTGGGTGTTGTAGATTTAGATGATTGTAATGGTTTTGTTATTGCAGATATTCCCGGATTGATTGAAGGCGCTTCCGAGGGTGTCGGATTAGGACATCAGTTTTTACGTCATATTGAAAGAACAAGGGTATTAATCCATCTGGTAGATGCAGCGTCTACGGAAGGAAGAGATCCCATTGATGATATATATAAAATTAACAAAGAATTAGAAGCTTATGATCCTGAGCTTATGAAGCGTCCTCAGGTAATTGCAGCCAATAAAATTGATGCTGTATATGAAGGAGACGAAGATCCGGTACAGAAAATCCGTGATGAATTCGAACCTCAGGGTATGAAAGTCTTTGCAATTTCTGCGGTAAGCGGAAAAGGCTTAAAAGAGCTTTTGTATTATGTCAAACAGCTATTAGATACGATTGACAAAGAACCGGTTATTTTCGAACAGGAATTCTTCCCAGAGGATGTACTGATTACAGAAAATCTGCCATATACCGTTGCCCGTGATGAAGATGATGAGCATGTATTCATTATCGAAGGGCCTAAAATTGAAAAAATGCTTGGTTATACAAATCTGGACTCTGAAAAGGGATTTTTATTCTTCCAGAAATTCCTGAAGGAAAGCGGAATTTTAGAGGATCTTGAAAAAGCAGGTATTGAAGAAGGCGACACGGTTCGAATGTACGGTTTTGATTTTGATTACTATAAGTAATAGAAACAGGAGAGAAATATGACAAGCAAACAGAGAGCTTATTTAAAAGGTCTTGCTATGACAATGGAACCGATTTTTCAGATTGGGAAATCCAGTCTGACACCGGAAAATACAGCAGCAGTGGCAGAAGCTTTAGAAGCAAGAGAGCTGATAAAAATCAGTGTGCTTCAGAACTGTATGGATGATCCTAAGGAAATTGCAGCAGTTTTGGCAGAACGTACACGTTCTCAGGTTGTACAGGTTATTGGCAAGAAAATTGTTTTATATAAAGAAGGAAAAGATAACAAAAAGAAAATTTTCCTTCCATAAAAAAGAATATTAAAAGAGGGTTGGCTATGTGGGAGAACAGGAAAAAAATCGGAATTATGGGAGGAACGTTTGATCCTATTCATATAGGGCATTTGATTTTAGGAGAGATTGCTTATGAGCAGTTTCAGCTAGATAAAGTATTATTTATGCCGGCCGGTAATCCGCCTCATAAAAAGAACCGTAAAGATGGAGCCAGCAATCAGCAGCGGGTGGAAATGGTAAAAAGAGCCATTGCTTCAAATCCTCATTTTGAATTGTCTTTGGAGGAAATGGACAAGACCACGTATACCTATACTTATAAAACGCTGGAAGAATTGAAAGAACGAAATCCGGATACGGATTACTATTTCATTTTGGGAGCAGACTCTTTATATGATTTTGAAGATTGGAAAGAACCGAGGAGAATTTTACAATCATGTACGGTTCTTGTAGCAACACGAGACCATACAAGCCATGAAAAATTAGACAGCCGAATTTCTTATTTGGAGGAAAAGTATCATGGCAGAATTGAAAAAATGAATTCTCCCACCATTGATATTGCTTCAAAAGAGCTTCGAGCCCGAATTGCTGAGGGAAACCCCATTATTTATTATGTACCTGATGAAGTTGCCGCTTACATCAGAGAAAATAATATATATAAGGATTGTGATAAACATGAAATATGATTTTGCCGAAATCGAAAAAAAGTTGAAGAAATATTTGGACAAAGACCGTCTCATTCACACGCTGGGTGTTATGTATACAGCATCAGCGCTGGCTATGGCACACGGAGCTGATATGGAACAGGCTCAGATTGCAGGTCTTCTTCATGATTGTGCAAAATGTATTTCCAATAAGAAAAAGATGAAGCTTTGTATGAAAAATCAGATTGAGCTTTCGCCATCTGAAAAACAGAATACATTTTTAATTCATGCGAAGCTGGGAGCACATATTGCCAAAGAGCAGTATAAAGTATCAGATACAGAGGTGCTTTCCGCTATTCGATGGCATACCACCGGAAAAGAGAACATGACAAAGCTGGAAAAAATCGTGTATATTGCAGATTATATTGAGCCCGGCAGGGACAAAGCGCCTCATTTGTCATGGGTGAGAAAAATAGCGTTTATGGATTTGGATGAATGTATGTATTATATCTTAAAAGATAGCTTGAATTATTTGGAGCGAAATACAAAGGTGATAGATCCCGAAACGCAGAAGGCTTTTTACTATTATGAAACACTGCATCTTGGGAAAAAACAGAAAGGATTGAACAAGTATGAACAGTAAAGAAATCGCACGTATAGCCTGCGAAGCTATGGAAGATAAAAAAGCACAGGATATTAAAATTATCAATATCGAAAAAGTATCTTCACTGGCAGATTATTTTATTGTTGCAAGCGGAATGAACCGTAATCAGGTACAGGCTATGGCTGATAATGTGAATGAAACACTGGGCAAAGTAGGAGTAGAGCCAAAACAGTTAGAAGGTTATCAGAATGCAAATTGGATTTTGATGGATTACAGAGATGTTGTTATTCACATTTTTGATGAAGAAAATCGTTTATTCTATGATTTAGAGCGCATTTGGAGAGACGGTGAAATCGTAGAAAGAGAAGAATTAGACGAAAGACAGTAAATCAAGTAGCAGAACAGTCGAGGTGAGCTTTTATCTTATGGCTGTTCTGTTTTCTTTTGCGGTTTTATGTAAGACTCTATGTCAATGGTTGGGGCGGATGAGTATTATGTTACCGGAATTGTCCCAAAGGAGAAACAAGTTTGAAACAAAGAGATAGTGGTTAGAGGAAAATAAAATTGTATGGCAAACAA
>UQAX01000056.1 GCA_900539145.1 uncultured Blautia sp. | reverse complement strand
ATGTCAAGGGAAGAATCTCATATATCACGAGCCACGCCAAACAGGAAAACCTTTATGCCACCTATCGTACTGCCGACAATACCTTTTGGAACAATCTCGCCAGGGAAAGCCAGCAGGAGTTCCTACGAAGCGGAACAACAGGAAAGTGTATTGAAGCAAGGGAGTTAATCATTGCCCTGCCAGAGATTTACACCACCTTTGACCCGCAGCAGGTGCTTGAAGAATTTACGAACAAATTCAGACAGCAGTACGGAGTGGAATGTGTATCGGCTCTGCATCATAACAAACGCAAGACCAATTACCACATCCACCTCATATTCAGTGAAAGGAAACTGCTTCCCGAACCTGACATCAAGATTGCCACCAGAAGCGTATTTTATGACGAAACAGGAAAAAGGGTACGAACCAAGAAAGAAATCACAGACGAGAACGGTCAAGTCCGAAAAGGCTGTACCGTTATCAAAAAGGGGGAAGTTTACGAAAGCCATTTATTCACAACCAAAGACGAGCGTTTCAAAACAGAAGCGTTCATAGCAGAAGCAAAAGAGGTTTACACTGAGCTTATCAATTCCCACATTTCAGATCCCGAACAGCGATTGAAAGTGTTTGATAAGAACAGCGTGTATCTCCCCACAAAAAAGATAGGTAAGAACAATCCCAAGGCTGCCGAAATCGAAGCAGATAACACCGCAAGGCAGGAATGGAACAGAACAGCGGATTTGGCTCTCATATCGGGCATTGAAGAAGCAAAGATACTGGAAATCAAGCAGACCGAAATCCACGACAAAGCCGGTCAGTCCATCCGTGAAAACGGTTGGCTTCCAAACCTGTTCCGAGGTATCGTAGGCAAGGCAAAGGAATTTCTGCAAGCCATCATCCGTGAAAAGGATATGCCACCCAAGCCAGTCCTCAATATGGATATGGACGAGTTCCGCACAATGCAGACCCTTATGCTAAAGGTACAGAAACAGGCGAAAGCAATCAAGAAGATACAGGAGGTCACACTCCCGAATCTGCGACAGCAGCTTGCGGAAACAACGGGTATTTTCAAGGGTAAGGAACGAAAAGCTCTGGAAAAACAGATACAGCAGATCGAAGCCGAACTTGATGAAAAACTGGATAAACTCCCCGATATTCTGACCGATGACGGTTATCCTGATGTACAGGCATTTATGAAAACTTACCGCAAAGCAGAGGCTATTGTGACACAGTATAACCAAGACCTTGCAGAATGGGAGCAGGCAGTTAAGAACGGACAGAAACCTGCCGAGAAACAGAACAGACCGCCCGAAAGACAAAGTGTGCGAAACAGGCTCAGACAGCTTCAGGAAGAGGGGAAACAGAACTCTCAGCCGAAGCAGAGAAAGAAATCCCAAGACAGGGACAGATAATCACGACATAGGAAACATCACCGCAGGGCGACCTGCCTTGCGGTCTTACATATATTTTGACAGTAGAACACCCTGCAAGATTTTTACATCTTGCAGGGTGTTTGATAAATACATATAAAAGTTTTCAATAAACACGTATTACTATATCAATATTTTTTGGATAATGTGTAGGTATAGTAGGTGTCAATAATCAAAAGAATTGCTACGATGCCCATTGTCCACCAGAAACAAGAAAAGCCTTTCGTTAAAAAGCATACTATGATTATAATAACCCCGCCTACAATAAATGAAATACCGCCAAAGCGTTGGCTTTTTTTCCACGTTGTTTCATTTTTCATACTCCATACTGTTCTCAGTCCTGCGATTGAGTTCATTCGCAGTTTTGGCATAATATTGCCTAATATAATCATTGCAACACCAAGCAGTCCAAATAAAAGTTGATTAATATCAAGTGCAATTGAAGAAAGATTTTCAATCGAATTGAAATCAGCATACAAGAAATAACCTGTCATAGCGTTAAAAAGTGTAAGAGATACAATTCCTGCCACAATACATACATTTTCGTTGTTACTCCCATTTTCTTCTTGTTTTGAAGAGAATTTAGCCATACCAAGCATAAAGTAGCCAAATAAAACTGTGATCACAGGGAAAATTAATGTTTCGTATTTACTGCCCCAACGTGTTACTTGATTATTAAAATCATAATGAGCTGGAATTCGCTCTGGTAAGAAATGTAAGGCAATCAAAACAACTATCAATGGCAAAAACATAAGACTATAAAAAATGATTTTTTTCTTTTTCATTGTTGACCTCCACGTAATTTACTTATCCACATGATTGTTTCATCAAGGATAGATAAATTTAATTCATAGTAAATAAAATTTTTATATCGAGTTTCGTAAATCAAGTCTGCCTTTTTTAGCTTTGATAAATGATAGGACAATGCCTGTGGTGTCATATCCAATGCGATAGCTAAATCGCCTGAGCTTATTTTTCCTTCCTGTAACTTTAGCAGAATTTTTCGACGAGTATCGTCCGCTAAAGCAGCTAACACTTCATTTATAGCCAATCTTCCACGCCCTAATCTATTTCAAATAATCTTTAAATAGATTATATCAGTTTAGCATTCGTTTTTCAATGGCTATTTCAAAATATTTTTAAATAGCAAAACAAGAAATACCGTCAATGGTCTTGATGAACAGTGCAAACACTGCCATTGACGGTATTTCTTTATTTTGCTTACGAGCAGACAAGGGCAGTAAGCCAAAAGCTGGCTTACCGCCCTAATTCTTACTATGCGTAGATAATCTCGTTGTAAATGATTTCTCTAACTCTGGACTGAATTTCATTCATTTTCTGCACCCACAACATAGCATTGTCGGCTTTCAGTTGTTCGGTAACATTTTCCTGCTCTGCAATCTGCTTTGTCAGCAGGAGCAAGCGTTCCTGTGCCTGTTTGTCAATGTCGGCAAGGTAAGAGTTCAATGTACCCTCAATAAGCATTGTAGTGTAAAGGAAGTGTTTATGTTCCTTTAGGTACTGCTTGTGGCGTTGTCCCCACAGTCCGATAGGCTGCGTTTCTTCTTCGGAAAGTATCAGACAAGGGATATAATAATCGTCCTGCAATTCATACCATAAACCATTGCTTTCATCAAAAATGTATTTGTCCATATAATAAATCCTCCAGTATAATATATTCGCACATACGTCACAGTTCTCCGATTGCCACATTCTGTTATATCTTGTTATCAGATTTTCTTGCCCTTGTGTTTGACCTTATCAGCTTCCAAGGGGAGAATAAAACAGTGTGAAATCGTATAATAAGTTAAGGTGAGCATTTTGCGATAAACCCTTTATTTTCAAGGCTTTTGGAGGATTTTATTAAAACCCTGTGAGGGTTAATAACCACTTATAAAATTGTGGTTTTCAAATTCTAATTTGTCTAAGAAGAACATCTTTTGAGATTACTAATTTATATATTTTCATGTATTAACTTAGAATAATTTTTTGTTGTTTGATTATAAAAAACACCTGTATTTAATATACACAATGCATCAAACGTAGATAGTATTGTCTATTTTTTTAATGCCCTTGATAGAGGGATAAGAGAGTTAAAATGTCGAAGGTAGCTTTCCATGATATGGCAGAATAAGATTTGTATAAAATGACTAAAATGAAAAGAATATATTTATATAGATATACGATAGTAAAAAAATCTATATAAAAACAAAAATTTTATATGTTTTTTTTTGTGCGAAGTGATACAATAATGTTTAGCATTAAAATTCGAAAGGAGATATTTATGAGAAAGCAAAGACTGGCACGCATGGGAGCAGCAACACTTGCAGCTGTTCTTACTGTGCAGGGAATGGGATTTTCTTCTGCAGTGTATGCAAAAGGAGAAATGGTTCGAGTGAAAGAGGACTCTCAGAGTCAAATGAGTTCAGAACCGGAACGTGTAACGGTAAAAGACTACGGAAGCAGCTCTGTCAGAACACAGAATTTTGACAGTGACTGGAAATTTAATCTGGGAGATGTGTCAAATGCACAAAATCCAACATTTGATGATTCAAAATGGAGAACACTGTCTTTACCTCATGATTATAGTATTGAACAGGAATATTCTCAGTCATTGGAAGCAGAAAGCGGTTATTTGCCGGGAGGTATTGGTTGGTATAGAAAGAACTTTACTTTAGGCGAAGAAGCAAAAGGTAAACGTATTCGCATTGATTTTGACGGGGTGTACATGAATGCGACTGTTTATGTGAACGGAAAGGAAGTGGGTACACACCCTTATGGATACACGCCATTTTCTTTTGACATTACAGACTATATCAGCTATGACAAAGAAAACACGATTGCAGTAAAGGTAGACCATCAGACACCTTCCAGCCGTTGGTATTCAGGAAGCGGTATTTACAGAAGTGTAAGTCTGACAACTACCAATGCTGTTCATGTGGATTTGAATGGAATTAAAGTAGAAAGCAAGAATTTAGCAACAGAAGCAGGAAAAACAGTAAATACGGATATAAAGACAACGGTTGTAAATGACTCAAAAGAAGCACAGAATGTTACATTAACACATACGGTATTTAAAAAAGGTGAAAAACCAGATGCGGCAATTGGAACTTTTACAACAGAAGCGCAGCAAGTAGGAGCAGGAGAAAAAACTGAAATTTCAGCAACAGTACCGGTGAAAAATCCTGAGCTTTGGTCAGTAGAAAATCCTGCGCTTTACACAATTCGCACAGAAGTAAAAGCAGGAGACAAGCTTTTAGATAGTTATGATACAGAATATGGTTTCCGCTATTTGAATTTTGATACAGAAACAGGTTTTCAGCTTAATGGTAAAAATGTAAAATTAAAAGGTGTTTGTATGCACCATGATCAGGGTGCATTGGGTGCAGTTGCCAATCGCCGTGCTATTGAGCGTCAGGTAGAAATTCTTCAGGAAATGGGCTGCAATTCCATTCGTGTAACACATAATCCTGCATCAAAAGACTTAATAGAAATTTGCAATGAAAAAGGTATTTTAGTAATTGAAGAAGTTTTTGACGGCTGGCATCGTGCAAAGAATGGAAACAGTAATGATTATTCTGTATGGTTTGAAAAAACTATTGAAGAAAATAATACCATTCTGGGAAAAGAAGATGGTATGACATGGGCAGAATATGATTTGAAGGCAATCATGAAACGTGATTTGAATGCACCATCTGTAATTGAATGGTCTCTTGGAAATGAAATTCAGGAGGGAGCCGGTGGCAGTGGATATGCGGAGAGAGCAGACAGACTGATTGCATGGGCAAAAGAAGTTGACGAAACCAAGACTCTTACCATTGGAAGTAATGCAGTAAAACGAGGCGATTGGGAACAGGTTTCTATCGGAGACAAGCTTACGAAAGCCGGCGGTACATCAGGGACAAACTATTCAAATGGTGCAAGTTATGATCAAATTCACAGAGAACATCCTGATTGGAAATTATATGGTTCTGAAACAGCTTCATCTGTAAACAGCCGTGGAATTTATTCTGTAACAGGAAGTCAGCAAGCTACTTCAGAACAGCAGCTTACTTCCTATGATAACTCAAGGGTAAACTGGGGAGCATTGGCAAGTGAAGCGTGGTATGATGTTATCCAGAGAGATTTTGTGGCAGGTGAATATGTTTGGACAGGCTTTGACTACATAGGTGAGCCGACTCCTTGGAATGGTACAGATCCGGGACCAAAAGGCACATGGCCTTCACCAAAGAACTCTTATTTTGGTATTATTGATACAGCGGGATTTCCGAAGGACAGCTATTATTTCTATCAGAGTCAGTGGAATGATGAGGTAAATACCCTTCATGTACTGCCTGCATGGAACGAAGATGTTGTGAAGAAGAATGCAGATGGAACAGTACCTGTTGTGGTTTATTCTGATGCAAAAGAGGTTGAATTATTCTTTACACCGGCAGACGGTGGAGAGAAAAAATCTCTTGGAAAGAAAACTTTTAAAACAGAAACAACAAAAGCAGGATATAGTTATCAGGTATTAGAAAATGGTAAGAAAAACCATAAAGATTTGTATATGGAATGGCAGGTTCCTTATGAAGCAGGTACATTGGAAGCTGTTGCCAAAGATGCAAAAGGAAATGTGATTAAGAATGCTGAAGGGCGTTCAGTAGTAAAAACCACAGGTGAGGAAGCGAAGCTGTCGGCAAAGGCAGACAGAAAATCCATTCAGGCAGATGGCAAAGATCTTTCTTATGTTACAGTAGATGTAACAGATAAAGATGGAAATATTGTGCCGGACGCTGCAAATCGCGTTACTTTTGATGTGCAGGGCGCAGGAAAACTGGTAGGTGTGGATAACGGAAGTTCACCGGATCATGACTCTTATAAAGCAGATAATAGAAAAGCTTTCAGCGGTAAGGTTCTGGCGATTGTACAGTCCACAGAAAAGGCAGGAGAAATCACAGTTACAGCAAAAGCAGATGGGTTAGAAGCTTCAACTGTAAAGATTACAACAACACCGGTGAAGGAAGAAGCACCAGAGCGTTATATTGAAAGTTATAAATATTCTAAGTCTTATTATGTGAAAACAGGTACAAAACCACAGCTTCCTGAGAAAATTGAAGCACAGTATTCTGATGGAACAAAAGAGGACGTGGCAGTTACATGGGGTGAAATTACCGATGAGCAGGTTTCTAAAACAGGAAGCTTTTCTGTAGAGGGAACGGTAGGAAAGAAAAAAATTACGGTTCATGTCAATATGATTGATGACGTGGCAGCATTGTTAAATTATTCAGGTGTTACACAAAAAGGTGTGAAACCACAGTTGCCAGATGTAAGACCGGCAGTGCTTCCAGATGGAACTGTTTTATCAGCTTCTTTCCCTGTACAGTGGGAGGAAAAGAATGCTAATGCATTCCAGAATGCAGATGAAATTGTGACAGTTAATGGTTCTGCTGATATTTTTGGAAAAACAATTCCTGTAACAGCATCTATCCGTGTGCAGAAAGAGGATATTAAAATTGGAAGCAGTGTGACAAATGTTGCAAAACTTTCACAGAATATTCAGGGCTCTGATACTTTGGAAGCTATTAAAGACGGCAAAACAGCAATGTCTTTAAATAATGATGGTGGACCAAATGAATCAGCATGGAGTAACTGGGACGCAGCTCAGAAGGGAACAAAAGAAGCAGAGCTTACCTTTACGTTTGATACACAGCAGAGAATTGGTGAAATTGTAATTCATTTTGCCAAAGATAACAACAGTATTCGATTCCCAGATGAAGGTACTACAGAGATTTTTGTATCTGAAACAGGAAAAGACGGTTCATGGGAAAAGGTAGAAGTAAAAGAACATATTGGTCAGGAAAAAGACAGAGTAAAAGCATATCGTTATGAAATGGCACCTGTTACAGCTACTTATGTGAAGGTAAAAGTAGTAAATGCCAACGCAACAGATACAGGAAATAGAAAGCCATGTACAGCAATTACCGAAGTAGAGTTGAAAAAGGCAGAAGGTACTTTTAAAGTAAACGAAACAGCCGAACTTGCAGAGGTTAAAGTAGGAGAACGTGTACTTCCAAAAGCAGCTTATGTATTAGACAGTTATTCTGTACCGGAAACAAATGTGAAAGTAACTGCAAAAGCAAAGAACAATGCTTCCCTTACAATTCTGCCGAAACATGAAAATGTAGTGCGTATGATTTTAGAATCAGAAAATCATAAAACAACAAAGAACTTTGCGGTAAGAATGGGAGAAGAAGAAACAGCGCTTCCTGAAGATGACAGCAGAGATTATCCGGTAGAAAAGATTACAGCAACAGCAGGAAGTGCATATACACCGGGAACAGCCAATGAAGGTCCTGTAAAATATGTTCTTGACGGAAAAGCGAATACACATTGGCATACAAACTGGAGCGTAGCAGGAGAAGGTTCAAAGCCGGAACATAGAACAGTGACATTAAAGCTGGGAGATGATGAGGAAGAAGCACCGAAGATTGATGCTCTGCGTTATATGCCAAGAATGCAAGGCGGAGCAAACGGACGTATGACCGAATATGAAATTCAATATAGTCTGGACGGCAAAGAATGGCAGACAGCTGCAACAGGAAATGTAGATAAACAGCAGGGTGGTTGGATAATTTTAGGTTTTGAAGAACCGGTACAGGCAAAATATGTGCGATTAATAGGTGTTCATACGGCTTCTGACCAGGGCAATGACAAACATATGGCAGTGGCAGAGCTTCGTGCAAGAGTAGCAATAGAAGTTCCGACACCACCGGAGAAATTTACCATTACAGCAAGTGTGAATGATGAAACAATGGGTACAGTAACACTTGACAGCGAAACAGGAGTATATGAAAAAGGTGCAAATGCAACACTTACAGCGAAAGCAAAAGAAGGTTATACTTTTGTAAACTGGACCATTGACGGAGAAGAAGTAAGTACAGAAAATCCTTATATTCATACAGTAGAAGCAGATACAACAATTACAGCAAACTTTAAAACGATAGAAGTTGAAAATGAAGGCTGGGTTCAGACAGAAAACGGTTGGGAATATTATGAAAACGGACAGAAAGCAGTTGGCTGGAAAGAGATTTCTGAAAAGTGGTATTACTTTAGTGAAACCGGAATTATGCAGACAGGCTGGGTATCCGTAGGAGAAACATGGTACTACATGAATGAAAGCGGAGCAATGGAAACAGGCTGGGTATCCGTAGGAGAAACATGGTATTACATGAATGAAAGCGGAGCAATGGAAACAGGCTGGGTATCCGTAGGAGAAACATGGTATTACATGAATGAAAGCGGAGCAATGGAAACAGGCTGGGTACTTGTAGGTGATACATGGTACTACATGAATACAGATGGAGCAATGGAAACAGGCTGGGTACTTGTAGGTGATACATGGTACTACATGAATACAGATGGAGCAATGGAAACAGGCTGGGTATCCGTAGGCGGACACTGGTATTATCTGAATGCAGATGGAGCAATGGAAACAGGCTGGGTATCTGTAGGCGGACACTGGTATTATCTGAATGCAGATGGAACTATGGAAACAGGCTGGGTATCTGTAGGTGAACATTGGTATTATCTGAACACAGATGGAACTATGGCAACAGGTTGGGTATTTGTAGATGGTTATTGGTACTATCTGAATACAGACGGAACCATGGCAAGTAATCAGTGGATTGACGGTTATTATGTAGATGCATCTGGAAAGATGGCATAAAACCTGGGAAATTTAAAAGATATTAAGCTTTAACTGAAAGGAGCATACCGGATGAAAAATTCATTTGGTATGCTCCTTCTTTTTAAAGAGGGTTATAAATTTTTTATTTTATGAAAAGCATCCTGTGCAGCAATTGCACCGTCATTAACTGCAGTTACAACTTGGCGTAAATGCTTTTGTCTTACATCGCCGGCACCATACAAAAGAGGGATTTTTGTTTCCATGGTGTCGTTTACGATTATATAACCATGCTCATCCAGTACATTGAGAGGTTTTAAAAAATCTGTTACAGGATCAGCACCGATATAAGGGAAAATACCGGAAAGGCTGAGGGTGCGTTCTTCTTTTGTAACCACATCCGATATTTTCAGACCTGTTACCTGAGTAGTATCATCTAAAATTTCTATAGGAACAGCTTGTTGTATGATTTCAATTTTAGGATTAGATATTGCTGCATCTACAGCAATTTTATCAGCCCGAAATACATTACGGCGCATAATAATATAAACTTTGCTGGCAAACTGTGTAAGATATACCGCTTCTTCTAAAGCAGAATTACCTGCACCGATAACAGCAATTTCTTTATCCAGATAAAAAGCTCCGTCACAGACAGCACAATAAGAAATACCTTTGCCAATATTTTTTTCTTCACCTGGAATATGCATCAGGCGTTCTTTTGTTCCGGTAGCTATGAGAACAGCAGGGGCTTCAAAAACAGTACCGTCTGCACAGATAACCTGTTTTTTTTCACCATCAATAATTTCTGTTACTATTCCATATTCATAAACTGCCCCAAAACTGGTAGAATGTTCAAACATATCAAAGGCAAGCTGAGAGCCAGGCTCAGATTTTATGCCGGGCCAATTGCTGATTTCGTTTGTTTTCAACAGTTTCCCACCAGGAGCGCCGCCTTCAATCAGTGCTGTTTTAAGCCCTGCTCTGGAGGCATAGATGGCGGCTGTCATACCAGCGGGACCTGCTCCAATAATAATAAAATCGTATTCTTTTTTCATCTCCATGCCACCTTTCTGTTAATTAAAGTGTTTTCATTTTTTGTTCAATTACCGGTTTAGGAAGGAAACCAATAGCGGAGTCTTTTACCTGTCCGTCTTTGATAAAGAAAATGGATGGTACAGTTGTGACGTTCCATTGTCTTGTTAATTCTGGATTTTCATCAATATCTACTTTTACAATTTTAAAATCCTGTGTTTCAGCATCTAACTGTTCTAATACTTGTCCAAGCATTTTGCAAGGTCCGCACCATGTTGCGAAAAAGTCTAAAAGAACAGGTTTGGAGGACTCTAATACCTCATTGTTAAAGTTGTTTTCATTTATGTGTAAGATTGCCATAATAATTTTCTCCTTTGCTTTGTTATTTTTCATTTGATATCTGCATTATAACGATTGTATAGATGATAGTCTGTGACAAGGTCACATATTTATACGAAAAATGGAAAAAATCTTAAAAAGTAGGGTAAAAGCGTTTACGAATACTCTTTAAGTTGTTATAATAAAGCGTAAAGATTAAGGGATTTAGTTTGGCAAAAGAAGGAGAGTATATGAAAGGAATTGAAGAACTGTCAGAGCTTTTAAAAAGTGACGAAATCAACAGTTTAGGTAAAGAACTTGGAAAGAGAATACAGGATAAATTAGAGAGAAGCGGCATCTACTTTCATATCTTTGCCAGAGTAAAAGAGGCAGGTTCAATCTGGCATAAGCTGGAATGGAAAAAGGAAGAGTATCTTCAAAAAAATAAAAAAATGCAGGACATTGTAGGAATACGAATTGTACTATATTATATGGATGATATTGCAATTTGCAAAGAAATGCTGAAAAATACCTATTCTATTATTGAAAAGGACTCCCATGAAGACAAACCAAAAGTAAATGAATTTAATCCACTTCGAATGAATTATGTTTGTCGTATTCCGGAAGAATTTATTGAGCGATTTCCGACAAAGCTGTGGGAAGATTATCGAATTGATAAAACTTTTGAGGTGCAGATAAGAACAACTTTTTCAGAAGGGTGGCATGAAGTAGATCATGAAGTACGCTATAAGCATAAAGAAGCGTGGGAGCAGCACTATGATTTTTCGAGAGAGCTTAATGGAATTTACGCAACCTTGGAGGTTTGTGACAGGAGTATGGTAAATCTTCTGGAAAGGCTGGCGTACAGAAATTATAAAAACATGGAAATCGAGGCTATGGTTCGCCATAAATTCCGGTTGCGGTTTGAAAATCCTACCATATCCGTACCGCTGAAAGAGTTTCTGGAAAAGGATACAGAGCTGGTAAAGAAAATCTATCGCAGTGAAAGAGAAGAAACTATTCGTTTTTTTGCCAGTGATTTGTCGGAAGGAATTGCTCTGACGGTGGATAATTTGATTTTTGTATGCAATGAAGTCTGCTTAGGACGAAAGGACCTCGAAGACCGTACTCCGATGCTTATTCGTGAAAGAACAAAACAGTGGCAGGAAAGGCAAAAAATTTCCATTAATATGGAGAAATCTGTTGACACAGAGTTTTACTTATAATATAATATAACAGTATGACGTAGTTTGAATATGCTTAACCAAAAGCCCCGGTATAGCAGGTTCAAGTACGCTATTTGAAATTTTTGATAAAATATTCTATATTGTTGATAATAGGAGGTAAAACCATGAATACTTATATGGCTAATCCAGATAAGATCGAAAGAAAATGGTATGTTGTAGACGCTGAAGGACAGACATTAGGACGTCTTTCATCTGAAATTGCTAAGGTTTTAAGAGGAAAAAATAAACCTGTTTTCACACCACATATTGATACAGGTGATTATGTAATCGTAGTAAACGCTGAAAAAATCAAAGTTACAGGTAAAAAAATGGATCAGAAAATCTATTATAACCACTCTGATTATGTTGGCGGAATGAAAGAAACAACATTAAAAGAAATGATGGACAAAAAACCTGAAAGAGTTATTGAGCTTGCTGTTAAAGGTATGCTTCCAAAAGGACCTTTAGGAAGATCCATGATTAAAAAATTACATGTATACGCTGGACCAGAGCACAATCATGCAGCTCAGAAACCAGAAGTATTAACATTTTAATAGGAGGTAATGAACAGTGGCTAGTACAAAATTCTATGGAACAGGAAGAAGAAAATCATCTGTAGCTCGTGTATACTTAGTACCAGGTACAGGTAAAATCACAATCAACAAAAGAGATATTGATGAATATTTTGGATTAGAAACATTAAAAGTTGTTGTTCGTCAGCCATTAACACTGACAGAAACACTTGATAAATTTGACGTTTTAGTAAACGTTCATGGTGGCGGATTTACAGGACAGGCCGGTGCTATTCGTCATGGTATCTCCAGAGCATTATTAGAAGCTGACAGCGAATACAGACCTGCATTAAAAGCAGCTGGATTCTTAACACGTGATCCACGTATGAAAGAAAGAAAGAAATACGGTCTCAAGGCGGCTCGTCGCGCGCCTCAGTTCAGCAAGAGATAATCTGCTGTTCAAACCGTATCAAAATGGTTCAAAAACCCCGGAAAATCAAGGTTTTCCGGGGTTTTACTATATCTAAACGGGCTGATATAGTTTGACCAAATTTGGAAAAACGAGAGCCGTTTTCACCCAATTTTTAGTGGTCCGCAAGTGGTTAACCGGCCCAAAAGAGGGCAAAAAGAGGGTCAAGTGGTGCCCAAAGTGGTTAACCGAGAGCCGATTTTTGGGGGTGTTTTGGGGTCGCTTTTCAGCCCTTTGTCCCCTCGTTTTGGTCTGTGGCAGTTTGACATAGTTTGACCTAATTTGAATAATTGAATATGAATTTGATACAGCACTCAGTGTAAAATGACTGGGTGCTTTTTTCATTTCAGGAACTCATATTCCGGCCATAGAAAGAGCCGTCACTTCACTTTTTATTTTGGAGTGGCGGCTTTTTCTATTTCCAGAAGCAACAGAAACAATTAGAAATGAGGTGAAGTCAATGAACACGCAAATCATCGCCATCGCCAACCAGAAAGGCGGCGTTGGTAAGACAACAACCTGTGCCAACTTGGGAATCGGTTTGGCGCAGGCTGGAAAGAAAGTCCTGCTGATCGACGGAGACCCGCAAGGTAGCCTGACGATCAGCTTGGGCAATCCCCAACCGGACAAGCTGCCCTTTACGCTGTCGGACGCTATGGGTCGTATCCTGATGGATGAGCCGCTTCGTCCCGGCGAGGGTATCCTGCACCACCCAGAGGGTGTAGACCTGATCCCTGCGGACATCCAGTTATCCGGTATGGAAGTATCCCTGGTAAATGCCATGAGTCGTGAGACTATCTTGCGGCAATATCTGGACACGCTGAAGGGGCAATACTCCCATATCCTCATCGACTGCCAGCCCTCCCTTGGGATGCTCACAGTCAATGCGCTGGCCGCTGCGAACAGGATCATTATTCCCGTTCAGGCAGAGTATCTGCCCGCCAAAGGGCTGGAACAGTTGCTCTCCACGGTGAACAAGGTAAAGCGGCAGATAAACCCCAAGCTCCAGATAGACGGTATCCTGCTGACGATGGTGGACAGCCGAACCAACTTTGCCAAAGAGATCTCCGCGCTCCTGCGGGAGACCTATGGCAGCAAGATCAAAGTATTCGGCACAGAGATCCCCCATTCTGTCCGGGCAAAGGAAATCAGCGCCGAGGGAAAAAGCATTTTTGCCCATGATCCCGGCGGCAAGGTGGCTGAGGGCTACAAAAATCTGACGAAGGAGGTGTTGAAACTTGAAAAGCAGCGCGAAAAAAATAGAGTTGGCCTCGGTAGATGATCTGTTCTCCACCGAAGAAGGCCGTCAGGATGCAAAGCTGGAAAAGATTCAGGAACTTCCGCTGTCTGAACTGCATCCGTTTAAGAATCACCCATTCAAAGTCAAGGATGACGAAGCCATGATGGAGACCGCTGACAGTATTAAGCAGTATGGCGTTCTGGTTCCGGCGATTGCCAGACCGGACCCGGAGGGCGGCTATGAACTGGTAGCCGGACACCGGCGGCACAGAGCCAGTGAGCTGGCAGAAAAGGAGACTATGCCGGTCATTGTTCGGGATTTGGATGATGATGCCGCCACGATCATTATGGTTGACAGCAATTTACAACGAGAAAGCCTGCTCCCAAGTGAAAGGGCATTTGCTTATAAAATGAAGCTGGATGCCATGAAAAGACAGGCTGGCAGACCGGGTAAAGAAAATTGTTCCCAAGTTGGGAACAATTTTGGGAAGAAGTCCAGCGAAGTTTTGGCAGAGCAAGTAGGTCAGAGTAAAAACCAGATTTTTCGCTATATCCGTCTGACAGAGCTGATTCCTGAATTGATGGATATGGTAGATGAAAAGAAGATTGCCCTGAACCCTGCCTATGAGCTGTCCTTTCTAAAAAAGGAGGAACAGGTAGACCTGCTGGATGCGATGGACAGCGAACAGGCTACCCCTTCCCTTTCCCAAGCCCAGCGGCTCAAGA
>UQAX01000055.1 GCA_900539145.1 uncultured Blautia sp. | reverse complement strand
TTGTTTGCCATACAATTTTATTTTCCTCTAACCACTATCTCTTTGTTTCAAACTTTTCCTCCTACGCATAAAAGAGGCACAATACGGAATTTGTATGTGCCCCTTCCTATGTTCTTTTTTATACAGTCAGAATTTCTTTTGATTTTTCTTCTACTGCTTTTTCAATTTCTTTTACAAATTTATCTGTAATTTTTTGGATCTGGTCTTCTAATTCTTTAATTTCATCTTCAGATACATCCTGTTTTGCCAGCTTTTTAAAAGCATCATTGGCATCGCGGCGCACATTACGAACTGCAACTTTAGCTGCTTCACCTTTTTTCTTAACATCTTTTACCAGTTCTTTTCTGCGTTCCTCTGTCAATTCCGGAAGTACCAGACGAATAATCTTTCCATCACTATTTGGGTTTAAATTTAAATCAGAAGATAAAATTGCTTTACTGATTTCTTTGATTAAGGATGCTTCCCAAGGCTGAATTTGAATCATTCTTGCTTCTGGAACAGTAATATTTGCCACCTGCTGAAGCGGTGTAGGTGTTCCATAATAGTCTACGGTAAGTTTATCTAAAATATGCGGATTTGCACGTCCTGCACGAATGGTAACCAGTTCTTTGGTAAGACTGTCCAATGTCTTAGTCATTTTATGTTCATATACCTGAATTCTCTCATCTGTTGCCATATTTTCTTCCTCCTAATTTAAAATTCCGACTATACAAGCACTTTTGTACCTGTGAATTTGCCATGAGCAGTATTAACAATGCTGTTCTCTTCATTTAAACCAAATACCAGCATTGGCATTTTATTTTCCATACACATAATAGAAGCTGTCATATCCACAACTGCCAATTTTTTATCAATTACTTCCTGAATGTGAACTTCATCATACTTTTTAGCATCCGGGTTTGTTTTCGGGTCACTGTCATAAACACCATCTACAGCTTTTGCAAGGAAAATTGTTTCTGCTTCAATTTCAATAGCACGAAGTACAGTAGCTGTATCTGTTGAGAAGTATGGGTGTCCTGTTCCACCTGCCATAAAAACAACCATGCCTCTCTCAAAGTATTTATTAGCACGATCTTTGGAAAACAGCTTTGTAAAAGAACCGCACTCAAATGGTGTGAGTACACTTGTCTTCATTCCTGCTGCACGGAAAATTTCAGAAACATAAATACAGTTCATAACAGTTGCCAGCATACCAATCTGGTCTGCCTTTGTTCTGTCAATATTTTCACTGGTACGTCCTCTCCAGAAGTTTCCTCCTCCGATTACAATACCAACCTGAATTCCTTCATCTACAAGTACCTTTACCTGTTTTGCAACTTCCATAACGGTTGCTTCATCAAAACCTGTTTTTTTCGGTCCTGCTAAAGCTTCTCCACTTAATTTCAATAAAATTCGTTTCATTGTATAAGCTCCTTTATCTCTTAATTCCCGTAACGGCATAAAGCACCGCTTTTCTCTAAGTATACCTATAAAACTCTCCGATTTCAAGAAATTTTTCTGAAACTTTCTTTTCCTTTATTTTAATCCTGCAAAAAGGCTCCAATATCCCTGAATAAAAATATAAAATACTACAATAGGAAGTACAAAAGTAAGATACACTCTCATCTTTTTAGGGAAAGAAACACCTGCTCCTGTGTTGGCTTCTTTCAGGAAATTCTCCCAACCCCAGCCATATTTATTCACACAGAACAGCAGATACACTAATGAA
The DNA here is from genome assembly GCA_900539145.1 of uncultured Blautia sp. GTDB lineage: Bacteria > Bacillota > Clostridia > Lachnospirales > Lachnospiraceae > Blautia. Next base: position 13,756 of record UQAX01000055.1, on the reverse strand, counting down.
CCCAACGGCAGCATATTGTTGCTAACCAAAAAGTCCTCAAAGTCCATAATCTGCTTTCCTAAAATTGTAAAATCACTCCAGATTGTCATACCGAAAATACAAGGCAGAGATAAAATAAAAATAGCCACTCCATTTACTAAAACTGCTTTTTTCAGACTCCAGTTCCACAAATCCTGTGCAAAAGAAATAATATTCTGAAATACTGCAATAATGGTAGATAATGCAGCAAACGTCATAAACAGGAAGAACAAAGAGCCCCAAAGTCTTCCGCCTTTCATTTCGTTAAATACATTTGGAAGTGTAACAAACACCAGTCCCGGACCTTCTCCCGGATTAATATCAAAGGCGAAACAGGCAGGAAAAATAATCAGACCTGCAATAAGTGCCACACTGGTATCCAAAATCGTAATATTAATTGCTTCTCCTGTAAGCTTTCTCTCTTTTCCAATATAACTTCCGAAAATAGCCAGCGCTCCAATACCTAAACTCAAAGTAAAGAATGCCTGACCCATAGCCGCAAAGACCACTTCAGAAATTCCTGCTTCTATTAACTTCCCAAAATCAGGGAGCAAATAAAATTTCAGTCCTTCTGATGCACCGGGCAGCAGGCAGGAATTAATTGCCAGTACTACCATCAGCCCCAAAAGCACTACCATCATAATCTTGTTAATACGCTCTACACCACTTTGCAGTCCCATAGAACACACTAAAAAACCAATAATAACAATGACTGCCATCCAGAAAATCATGGTCGGCATATCTGTGGTAAGCTTTGCAAACTCTGCTCCTACCCCCTCGGTATCCAGCCCTGCGAAATCACCTTTCATCATCTTTACAAAGTATGCCAGCATCCAACCGCCAATAGTAGTATAAAACATCATTAAAAGATAATTGCCTGCCATACCGAAATAGCGGTAAATATGCCACTTCGTTCCTTTCGGTTCAAGAACGTTAAAAGATGTTGCAATACTTTTCTGACTTGCTCTTCCCACGGAAAATTCCATTACCATAATTGGAAGTCCTAGAACAAGTAAAAAGAATAAATAAATCAGCACAAACGCTGCGCCGCCGTATTTTCCCGTAATGTAAGGAAATCTCCATACGTTTCCAAGTCCAATGGCACAACCTGCTGAAATCAGGATAAAACCAATTCGTGAGGAAAATTTTTCTCTTTCCATATTATGTACCTCTTCTTCTTTTTTCTTTATCTCACCAAAGCGTTGATGTGCAACGACTTTACAGAGATGATTTTTCAGGTAATTATAACATGGTTCTTACTTGCTTTCAATACTTCCGATATTTTTAATTAAAACAGAAATCGTTCCATCTGGATTTGTGATAAATTCTATTTTATCTTTATTATTGTATTCTTCCATAGGTATTTTCAACTCAATCCCTGTATCTGTCATTAAATGCTGCTTAGTAAATTTTTTTGTTGTCAGCGGATTTTGGGGTTCGATAGTAGCCTCTGTAAGATTATATTTTTCTAATTTTTCCTGAACCTCCTCTTTCATCTGAGGGTGTTCCTTAAAAATTTTGTCAATTACCACAGGCACTTCCAAACCACCCTGTTCAGAAAATTCCTGATTTAAAATACTTTTGGTTTCCATTTGCACCTCAAACTGCTCAGAGTCATGAAAATACTTTTTCTGAACTTCTGTTACAGCTTTATTTACAATGGCAAGTTTTGTCTTAGAAGACAAAGAACCTTTACATTTTAAAAAACACTGAGAAAAATAATTTGTTTTTACACCGTTTACATCATACTTCTTTTCCACCAGACGTACATACTGGGGCGCCATAAGGTCAATTAAAGCAGCTTCCGTAAGTTTCTGTGTTTCTCCCGGAAGAATTGCTTTTTGCTTAATAATATCGTTATTATTCCCCCACGGATCTGAGTTTGTCAGATGGGTGTAGGAAGTTTTATAATTCATTTTTAAAAGCGCCAAATAATTGTGCTTTTCCACTGCATATTCTACCACCAGTAAATCTGCAGCCGGAATTTCTATATTCTGGTTCATAATTGTATAAAGTTCTCCTGCTATTTTTTGAGAAACTTCCAGAAATTTTTCAGAATTCCATTCTTCTACCAGAGGAAAAACAGAAGACTCCTCTGTAAAACTGCAGTTTTTTATCTCATCACTGCTGTCAATTTTAAAAATATGACTTTTCAAAAAATCGGAAAAATCAGAACCGCAATCCAGTAATGTGTCGGATAATACCGGCACTCCCAGTGCAGAGTCTAAAATATGTACCACTGCCTGCTGAATTTTAATTTCTTCTTTTGATGCCAACATTTCTTTCATTCCCTTCTATATTTCTCTCCCATTCATCATTCCCTGACAGGCAACAATAATAATTACCGATACCATAAAATTCATAAGTATGGTAACAATTGTAACAACTGCCTGAAATACATACATATCTCTGAACAACATCCATGTAAAAAATCCTGCTGCCGTTGCCGGAACTGCCGCAAGTAAAATAATAAGCATACGAAGCAGATTTTCCATTGCAGCGCTGGCTTTTGTTTTCATAACTTTTGTTGCCCATACAGTACCGGAAATAAAAATCATGCCATATCCCAAGAGCATAAAAAGATACTGCAAAATCGTCAGAACAGGCATACGATTAAAAATTCCCACAAGCAAAATTGCAGTCCCAAGCAAAATAGATACTTTCACGTATGCAGGCAAAATTGCATAAATTAATTTTTTTAATGGTTTTTCCGGTATCAGATAAATCTGATAATTTTTCAATTCTCCTAAAAATTCAGCATCATTTAAAAGATTAAACAACCATAAAATCATCATGTAACTAAACATATAAAACTGGTTTTCCGGCGCTATCACATAACTTAAAACAAAATATACAACAATAACAAAAAAATCCTGTTTTCTTAAAAAACTGCCTGTTTTTTTCATGGTAAGAATATTTTTATAAAAAATTGCTCTTGCACCTTCCGGAAATTCGCCTCGAACCTGCTTTATCTTTCCTTCGCTGCTAAGAATATTGCCTCCATTTGCCTTTACCCTGCGAACATAATTACTGACTTCTTCTGCATCCCGCACAGCCTGCTCCACAATATTTTTTGGAAAAGTCAAAAATAAAATAACAAACACAGCATTCGCAATCAATAAAAGAGCCATACCAATTATCATCCCTATATGCTCTTTTTCCAAAAAAGCACTTAAAACAAGCTTACCCCAGCCAAAGAAGGGTACATAATAAAACTCCCTGCTTACGGCAAATCTAAAAAATCCATCTTCAAAATCATAACCTGCCGCCTGCATAGACAGGAAGAAAACCACTCCTGCTGATGCCAGCACCAATGTTACTGCAATATAATTCCAAACCCTTACCTTCGGCTTTACCAAAGTCCACATATAAATATAATCTGTCATCAGTAAAAATAGAGAGCTGATTAAGAAAAATACCAGCAGACATAAAAGAAAATACGGAATTGAAAAATATCTTCCCACAGAAAGCAAGCCCATAAAAAAGCACCCTATCAGTCCATATCCCAATGCGCCTTTTAAAGTCTGTACTAAAATAAAGAGATTTGTCTGCATCTTTGTATAAGGACCGGAAAAGAAATAAAAAGCATCGGTATCATATAAAAGCGCTTTTCGTTTGCTCATTAACGACAGCATTGAAAAGAAAGCCGTAACACCCACTCCTGCCAGAATTGCCGTGGCGGTCTGCAAATACATGGTTTCCCGTTCATAAGGCACAGAAGACATAAAAATAGTACCTATAAGCACTCCATAAATTAAAACCATAAAAATTACCGCCATGCCCGTTCCCAAGGAGGAAAACTGGACTCTTACAGCCCCCTTTATTTTCGTCCGAAACAAATAGAAGAATGAATTCATACATCTCCCTCCTTTGTAGTTTCAAAGAAGATTTCCTTTAAAGTTTCTTCTCCCGCATCTTTTCTGCCTATTTCTTTTACAATTTCTCCCCTGTTCATAATATAAGCCCTGTCCCAGATATCATTTACAATATCAATAATATGCGTACTAATGAGAATTGCTGTGCCTTCTGCCCGCAGTTGCCGGAAAATTTCCAGAACTTCCTCGATGCTGGCCGGATCCAGACCTACCATGGGTTCATCTACAAGCAGGGCTTTTGGCTGAATGATAAAAGCTAAAATCATACTTAATTTTTGACGCATGCCTTTGCTTAATTCTTTTGCCAGTTTTTTCCGATTTTCTGTCATTTTAAATGCTTCCAGATACCTGTCCGCTATTTCTTTATAATGTTTTACACGATATGCCCTGCCAATAAATTCTATGGTTTCATCCACGGTAAGAACATCGTACAGCATAGGGATTTCAGGCACGTAGCTGAAACATTTCTTGGCTTCAATAGTATTATTGTCATGACCGCATATTAAAATTTCCCCCTCATAGTTTAAAAGATTTGCAATGCTTTTAATGGTAGTAGATTTTCCTGCTCCGTTTGGTCCTAAAAGAATGGTAATTTCCCCTGGTCTTGCACAAAGAGAAACATCCTTTACCGCAGGTTTTTCCAATACATTATAAAATTTTGTCAAATTTCGAACTTCTATCATAAACCTTCCCTCCAAATTCAGTAAATTTAGTATAGTATAGCATAAAAGTTTTTTAGGGTAAAGAAAATCTTATTATTTCCTTGCTTAATAATCTCCCTTTATGATATACTTTATTATGTATGTAAAGTCATAAAAAATATATATAAATGGAGGTTCTTTATGCCAAAGAGAAATGATATACACAAAATTCTTATTATCGGTTCCGGCCCAATTATCATCGGACAGGCGTGTGAATTTGACTATTCCGGTACACAGGCGTGCAAAGCTTTACGTAACCTTGGCTACGAAATCGTACTGGTAAACTCCAACCCTGCTACAATCATGACTGACCCTTCCACAGCAGATGTTACTTACATCGAACCTTTAAATGTGGAACGCCTGACTGAAATCATTGCAAAAGAAAGACCGGATGCCCTTCTTCCAAACTTAGGCGGACAGTCCGGATTAAACCTTTGTGAAGAGCTCTATCATGCCGGTGTTCTGGACAAATACAATGTAGAAGTTATCGGTGTTCAGGTAGATGCTATCAGCCGCGGTGAAGACCGTATCGAATTTAAAAATGCCATGGACAAACTTGGTATTGAAATGGCAAAAAGCGCACCTGCTTATTCTGTAGAAGAAGCTCTGAAAATTGCCGAAGAATTAGGATACCCATGTGTTATCCGTCCTGCTTATACAATGGGCGGTACAGGCGGCGGTATTGTCTATAATGAAGAAGAATTAAAAAAGGTAGCTGCAAGAGGTATTGCTGCTTCTATGGTAAACCAAATTCTTGTAGAAGAGTCTGTAATCGGTTGGGAAGAACTTGAAGTTGAAGTTGTTCGCGACAAAACAGGAAAGAAAATCTCTATTTGTTTTATTGAAAATATCGACCCAATGGGTGTACATACCGGTGACTCCTTCTGTTCTGCACCAATGCTCACAATTTCCAAAGAGCTGCAGGACCGTCTTGAAAAACAGGCACACGCAATTGTAGAATCTATCGGTGTAATCGGCGGTACAAACGTACAGTTTGCTCATGATCCGAAGTCAGACCGTATCATCATTATCGAAATCAACCCAAGAACATCCCGTTCTTCTGCTCTTGCAAGTAAAGCAACTGGCTTCCCTATTGCTTATGTATCTGCATTGTTGGCAGCAGGACTTACCCTTGATGAAATTCCATACTGGAAGGACGGTTCTCTGGCAAACTACAAACCATCCGGAGATTATGTTGTCGTAAAATTTGCTCGTTGGGCATTTGAAAAATTCAAAAGCTCTCAGGATAAGCTGGGCACACAGATGAAAGCCGTAGGCGAAGTTATGTCTATCGGTAAAACATATAAAGAAGCTTTACAGAAAGCCATCCGTTCTCTGGAAAGAGGCTGCTATGGTCTTGGATTTGTAAAAGACTTCCATGAACTTACTTTAGACGAATTATATGCAAAACTGGAAAAACCAACCAGCCAGAGACAATTCATTCTCTACGAAGCAATCCGTAAAGGCGCTTCCTTAGAAAAACTTCACGATATGACACATATCAAACTCTGGTTCTTACAGCAGATGAAAGAACTGGTTGATTTGGAAGAAGAAATCCTCACTTATAAAGGCAAAACTCTTCCTGACGAGCTTCTCATTCAGGCTAAGAAAGACGGATTTTCCGATAAATACCTTGCTATGCTTTTAGATACAGATGAATGGGAATTATTCAAACGCAGAGAAGCTCTTGGCATGGGTGAACGTTGGGATGCCGTACCGGTAAGTGGTGTAGAAGAACCTGCTGCTTACTACTATTCTACATACAACGGCGAAGACAAAGCTCCTGTATCAAACGGAAGAAAAGTTATGGTACTTGGCGGCGGTCCAAACCGTATTGGTCAGGGTATCGAATTTGATTATTGCTGTGTTCATGCAGCCTTTACTCTGCGTGAATTAGGATTTGAAACGATCATGGTAAACTGTAATCCTGAAACAGTTTCTACAGACTACGATACTTCCGACAAATTATACTTTGAACCTCTGACTGTAGAAGATGTTATGTCTATTTACAATAAGGAAAAACCTCTTGGTATTATCGTTCAGTTCGGCGGACAGACTCCTCTGAATATTGCAGCAGAGCTGGAAAAACGTGGCGCTCACATTCTGGGTACTTCTCCTGCTGTTATCGATATGGCAGAGGACAGAGATCTGTTTAACGCAATGATGCATAAACTGGAAATCCCAATGCCTGAGTCTGGAATGGCTGTCAATGTTGAAGAAGCTCTGGAAATTGCCCACCGCATCGGCTATCCAATGATGGTTCGTCCTTCTTATGTATTAGGCGGACGTGGTATGGAAGTTGTTTACGATGACAATATGTTAAGAGATTACATGGCTGCTGCCATTGATGTTACACCAGAACGTCCAATCCTCATGGATAAATTCTTACAGAATGCTCTGGAATGTGAAACAGATGCTATCTCTGATGGTACACACGCATTTGTTCCAACTGTTATGCAGCATATTGAACAGGCAGGTATTCACTCCGGTGACTCCGCTTGTGTCATTCCTTCTGTTGAAATTTCTGAAAAGAATAAAGAACTCATCAGAAAATATACAACTGCTATTGCCTGCGAAATGGGTGTTGTAGGTCTTATGAATATGCAGTACGCAATCTGCGAAGATAAGGTTTATGTATTGGAAGCAAATCCACGTGCATCCCGTACTGTACCGCTTGTTTCTAAAGTATGTAACATTAACATGGCAAACATTGCCACAAAACTTATGACTTACGAGCTGACAAATGAACGTCCTGACGTAACTGCATTTAAAGAAAAAGCGCATCCATATTATGGTGTAAAAGAAGCGGTATTCCCATTCAATATGTTCCCAGAAGTTGATCCGCTTTTAGGACCTGAAATGCGTTCTACCGGTGAAGTTCTCGGTTTAAGCGAGTCTTTCGGAACAGCTTACTACAAAGCACAGGAAGCTGCAGGAGCAAAACTTCCTCTTAGCGGAACTGCTTTAATCAGTGTAAACAAAAATGACCGTGCACAGGCATTGGAAGCTGCAAAACAGTTTAAAGAACTTGGATTTAGCATTGTTTCTACAGAAGGATGTGCAAAATTCTTCAACGAAAACGGTGTAGAATGTAAGACTCTGAAAAAGCTTCAGGAAGGCAGCCCAAATGTTTACGATGCCTTAGTAAGCGGAGAAATTGATTTAGTAATCAACACTCCTGCCGGAAAACAGAGTAAATACGATGACTCCTATTTAAGAAAAACAGCAATTAATAAGAAAATCCCTTACATCACCACAATGTCAGCAGCTCTGGCAAGTGCAACCGGTGTAAAAGCGATTTTAAATAAAGAGTCACAGTCCTTGAAATCCTTACAGGAATATCACAAAACATTAGACTAATCGGATATAAACGAAAAGAAGTTCCCGCTTTAAAAGGCGAGAACTTCTTTTCTATAACTCAGGAAAATAAACAGAAATAATCAATTTTTCATCATTATATTCTGCCATTATACTTCCATCCATTTGTTCTACTAATTTTTTCACAATGGAAAGTCCCAATCCTGTTGATTTCTGCATATCTTCTACTGTATAAAACCGCTCAAACAATTTGGAAACCTGCATATAATTTAAGCCTGAGGCTGTATTTGAAAAAACAATTTCTCCTTTTTCTGATAAAGTAATTTCCAAATCTCCGTCACTGTATTTCACGGCATTGTTGATTAAATTTGAAAAAATCCGTGACAAAGCAGAAGAAGAAAGCTTTCTCTCAATCCTCTTTTCTGTAATTTTAATATGAGGGGAAATATTCGCTTCTGTCAAAACAGTATAAAAAGCTGCAATACTTTCTTCTAATACAGAATTTATAACAACCTCTTCCCTTTCCATGTCTTCTTCCCCTGTGGTAATCATAGAATATTGAAAAAGCTCCTCTGTAAGATTTTCTAAAATTTCTGTTCTGCTTTTTATAATCTCCAGATATCTGATAGCTTTTTTTGACATTTCTTCTCCCTCCAGCAACTCTAAATATCCGCAAATCGCTGTTAGAGGAGTGCGTATATCATGAGAAATATTGGTAACCGCCTCTTTTAATTCTGCGTCTCCTTGCATGAAATAATGTCTTCGCTTTCTAAGCTCTTTTAACTGCTCATTCAATTTTTGAGCCAGCTTTCTCATAGACTTATCAGATGTAGAAACTGTAATTAAGGTGTTGGTATCATTTTTTAATTTTTCTTCCATCTCTTCGAAAATTTCTATTGCTGCCTTTTTCATCAAAAGAACTTTTATCAATGTTATTATAAATGCACAAGCTAGTAATATACAAATGCAAATCAACGCAGACGCAATCATACCACACCTTCTTCCCCTATTATTTTATATTCTTTTTACGAAATAAGAAAATCCCTGTCGTTGTAGTAACCACTGTAATAATGAAAGAATACAATGGCAGCATCCATAAATGCAATACTGACATTGTCATATATTGAATGGATTGACCTGTGGGTAGAAAATCATAGAAAATTTCATACATCTTTCGTTTTTCTCCTGATAAATATTGAGGATTTAATACCTCCTGCATTTCCTGTACTCCATTATTTATCGTGTATTCCTTTACATATTTAGGAGCGTTTAAGCCTGCATCTAAATATGTTGCCAAAATAAGAAGTCCCATAATAAGCAAAAGTGCAATGACTGCCGCTGCCGCTTTATTATCAAAAATCATACTCACCATCGTAAAAATAGAGCAATAGGATACAACTAAAAATACGGTTCCCAACAACATTTTTAAAACAATACTATTTTCCGTTTCCATACCGCCTATCAGTGGTATACCTGCCACTATCACCAAAAGCAAAAATACAAAACAGCAAAACAATGCTGCCGCAATATTTAAAATCAAATTTGAAACATATATATTTATTCTGGAATGTCCCATAATTATTTTGTTTCGAATTGTACCGTCATGGTATTCATTTCCAAGAAAAATACTGCTAAAAACTGCTGTAATCACTCCGATAACCGCCGTATAGCCAAAAAACACTTTATCCAATGAAGTTCCGAAACCATAAACTTTATACTCGTTATACTGAGTGTTAATCATTAAAGCCCCGTAAACCGCCATAGCAAGAACTCCAAACCAAAAGAGCTTACTTTTTCTTAAACGTGCAAAATTTCCTCTCAAAAGCTTATTCATAATCCTTACCTCCCACAAGATTGATATAATAATTTTCCAGACTTTCATCACATTCCTGCATAGCTTTAATCTTGCAATTTTTCTTGTCAAGAGTCAGCGCCAAATCTGTTACAGAAATACTGCTGAAAATATCAGCCTCTGTTTGAGATAAAACAGTATACTCCACTCCCATTTCATCTAATACAAAGCTCAAAGTTTTTGTGTCAGTCACTTCTATGTGGATACATTTACGGCAGGCTTTTTCCAATTCAACTGCACTGATTTCCTTTACAATACATCCTTTATCAATAAATCCAAAATGTGTTGCAATCTTTGACAACTCATCTAAAATGTGACTGGAAATCAAAACAGTAATCCCCTGCTCCCGATTAAGCTTTAAAATCAATTCTCGAATTTCAATCATTCCTTGAGGGTCTAATCCATTTACCGGTTCGTCTAAAATCAAAAAGTCCGGATTTCCTGCAAGTGCAACGGCAATTCCCAGTCTCTGCCGCATACCCAGAGAAAAATTTTTTGCCTTTTTCTTACCGGTATTTTCCAATCCCACAAGCTTCAAAATATCAGTAATTCCTTCAAAAGACGGCATTCCCAGATACCGATATTGTGCTTTCATATTATCTTCTGCCGTCATATCCAGATAAATAGCCGGTGTTTCCACCACAGCCCCTATTCTTTTCCTTGCTCTTACAATTTCTCTTTTCTGATGATTTGCTGTTCCGTAAATGGAGTATTCCCCTGCTGTGGGTTCTTGCAGACCACAAATCAAACGCAGCAAAGTAGTTTTTCCTGCTCCGTTTTTTCCTACAAATCCATAAATAGCTCCCTTGGGAACACCCATGGTAAGACCGTTTAATACTTTATAATGTCCGTAATTTTTCCTTAAATCACGTGTTTGTAAAACATATTCCATAATCTGCCTCCTTATATTTTCTGCCTGTATTTTATCTTATATCGGTTAAGAAATCGGTTAAGGAAACAGTTAAGAAACAGTTAAAATTTATCTGCTCTTCATTTTAAATCCAATTCCCCAAACAGCTTCTATATACTCTTTTTCACTGCCTTCACGCAGCTTTTTTCTAAGATTACTGATATGTACTTTTAAGGAGCTTTCCATGCAATCCGGTGTATCTTCGCTAATCTGTTCCAACAAAGCAGACTTTGTAATTATCTGTGCAGGATTTTTCATCAATAATTTTAAAATCGCAAATTCCGTTCTTGTCAGCTTAACTTCTTTTTCATTCACTGTCACAATATGCGTATCCGTACAGAGCTTTAAATCATCAAAGAACAGATAAGACGTTTCTTTTCTATTCTGTCTGTCACGAAGTTGTACAACAATCCGTGCCAGTAGTTCTTTTACATGAAAGGGTTTTGTAACATAATCAACAGCCCCCTCTAAAAGCAAAGAAGCCTTATGGTTCACATCTGCTTTTGCACTCATAACAATAACAGGTATCTCCTTTATTTTAGGAAGCACTTCCTCTCCCTGCAAGCCCGGAAGCATCAAGTCCAAAAGTATCAAATCCGGAGTTTCTTTAGAAAGCACCAGCAATGCTTCTGTTCCGGAATATGCCCGTAAAACTCCATATCCTTCTTTCCTTAAAATTTCCTCTAACATATTTCCAATGTGCAAATCATCATCAATAATCAGTATTGTTTTCATTATCGTCCTCCTGATAAAAAAGGACAGCAAAAGCTCCTCACTTTTCCTGTCCTTTTTATCCCTTTTAAAATTTTAATTGATAACATAAAGGAATTAATACCGGCACTACCGCAGAGCATAAAACTCCGTTAATTACCGACAAAACTACGGTTTCCTCGTTTGTATATTTCATCATCATAGGAAGCGTGGTATCTTCACTTGTAGCCGCTGCCGGAGCAATACAGGAATAATAATTAAAGTGTTTTGCAATAAAAGGAATTGTAAAAAACGAAAAAATTTCCCGCATCAAATTGCTTAAAAAAGCAATACTTCCAAGCTGCGCTCCTGCCAGATTTCCTATGGTAACACCTGCGAGGCTATACCAGCCCAAACCGCTTACCACGGAAGTACTCTCTCCTACGTTATACTTTGTTACCATACTGAGAAGCACCCCTCCCAGAAGTGTTCCCACAATAATCCCCGCCGGAATAATCAATATTTTTACATGATATTCTTTTATCTTTTTAATAATTCCTTTGTGAAGACCAATGCTCATTCCCACGGAAAACATCAAAAGATATAAAACCAAATCCTTATTCGATACCAGTGCATCCAGCAAAAAATTCTGCACATCAAAAGTACCCACAAGGACGCCTAAAACCAATGCCAAAACTGCTAAAATTACCATAAGTCAATCCTTTTCTTTTTTTCTTTTGTCATCCATAAAACGTTTTGTCAAAATAAATACCAGTATAACGGAGCATACGGAAGGCACAAGGAAAAACAAAAAGCTTTCCCAGCCTAATGTAAAGAGCTTATCAAAAAAATTGTCGTCCTGTCCCAGCATAACACCCATGGAAAAAATCAAAGACAGCGTACACATAATCTGAAAAATCTCGTTTGCTTTCTTATATTTTGGAGACAAAAACTTGTTTCCAATACATATTCCGATACACATAATGACTAAAATCAGCACATTTCATCTTCCTTCCTTTTTACTTCTCAATGCGACAATTTACCACATTATAGTTTGATTGTCAAGTATTCTCAGACACCGAAAAGCTCCCCTAATTCCTTTGTGCTGTCAACGATTTTTACTGCTCCTGCCTGCTGCAATTCCTGAAAATCCCCATAGCCATAAGTAACTCCAATGCAGGAAATCCCTGCTGTTTTTGCGCCTAAAACATCATGATGACGGTCTCCAATCATAATAGCAGACCCTCTTTTTTGGGAAAATCCCAGCTCCTCTAAAACTTCTTCAATAACCTCGGCTTTTGTCATTTTCGGCTTTGTAATATCGCTTCCTTTTATCACCTGAAAATAAGCGCTTAAAGAAAAATGATTTAAAACGGTTTTTACCATAGAGTCCGGTTTAGAAGACGCTACTGCAAGAATATATCCCTTCTCTTTTAACTTTTTCAGTACCTCTTCAATTCCTTCATAAGGTCTGTTTTCAAATATCCCAACAGGCAGATAGCGTTCTCGATAATATTTCACTGCTTCCTCCGCTTCTTCCTCTGAAAGCCCTGCATAAGCCATAAACTGTTCTAATAAAGGAGGCCCTACAAACACCTCCAGTTTCTTTAAATCCTGCGCCAGTTCCTTCTTATTCAGCTTCTCCAACGCATACTGCACACACTTGGTAATCCCTTCTCCTGAAGCAGTTAACGTACCGTCTAAATCAAATAATAATGCCTGATATTCCAATTTTTTTATCTCCTTTTCCCTAATAATGATAATACCTTTTCTTTTGTTAAATTGGCATACAACTCTCCGTCCAAAAGCATATTAGGAGAAGTTCTGCATTGCTTTAAACAATTTCTTGTAGTCAGATGAAAGCTTCCGTCTGCTGATATGCCGTCTTTTGAAATGCCAAATTCTTTCTTTACCATATCTAAAATTTCCATACTGTTCTTGCATTGACAGCTTTTTCCTGTGCATAACACCACTTCATGCGCATAATCGGCTTCCTTTAAGCTGGGATAGCGCTTAATAATACAGGATAAAACGGACCGCTTTACTCCCAACGCTTCCGCAGCAGTTTCCTGTACCTTCACGGTAATACACCCTTCTGCTTCCTGTATCTCCCTGAGCATGGCAACTATGTTTTCCTGTTCCTGCGGATTTCTCTGTTTACTATAATAATCTATAATTTCTCTGATTTCTTCTTTCATCGTATCAAACCTCCATTCAGATATTTTTCCTCTATATTCTATCATGTCAAAAATAACCTGCCAATGCTTTTTCTTATTTAATTCTTTCTTGCCACACTTTCGCACTTCTGTTATTCTAAAAAAAGAAGAAAGGAGACGAAAGTTTGAAACAAAGAGATAGTGGTTAGAGGAAAATAAAATTGTATGGCAAACAA
>UQAX01000054.1 GCA_900539145.1 uncultured Blautia sp. | reverse complement strand
ACGTACCGTTTTGAGCAGAAAACGCGTACCGCTAAATCAGAATGAATGTACCGCCAATTTCAGAATAGGCGTACCGTTCGAGCAGAATTTGCACCTTAAATGGAAAAAATTAGGATTTTATACGAAAAATCCTCTAAAATTAAGTGAAAAAAACGAAAAAGAATATGTGTTTCCCCTTGCATAATTTATGGGATTAGTATAGAATGTACGTATAAGTGGTAGAAAGTGGTGGAAAGTGGTGCTAAATGGGTGGCTGATGGCAGAAGTGCCTGTGAAGCGTCATAGAGAATTATAAAGGGGAGATTTATAGTTCTCACGAAAGAAGGTGACGTTCGTATGTTCATGGGAGAGTATAGTCATACAATAGATGCAAAAGGAAGAATGATTATTCCGGCAAAGTTCAGAGAAGAGCTGGGAGAAGAATTCGTACTTACCAAAGGATTGGATGGCTGTTTATCCATTTATCCCAACAACGAATGGAAAGCCTTTGAGGAAAAGCTGAAAGCTTTACCACTTAATGATAAAAATGCAAGAGCCTTCTTACGTTTCTTTGTAGCCAGTGCTACCATGTGTGAACTGGACAAGCAGGGGAGAATACTCGTACCGGGAACGTTGCGGGAATTTGCTGGTCTCAATAAAGACGTGGTATTAACTGGAAATCTTACGAGAATCGAAGTCTGGAGTAAGGAGAAGTGGTTGGAAAACAGCAATTACGAAGACATGGATGCCATTGCAGAAGGTATGCAGAGTATGGGTATTGTTATCTAAGTATGCTAGGAGAGAAAAATGGAATTTAAACACCAATCCGTATTACTGGAAGAAACCGTAGGGAACTTAAGGGTAAAGCCTGACGGAATTTATGTTGATGGAACACTGGGAGGCGGCGGACATTCTTATGCAATATGTCAGCAGTTATCTGCCAAGGGGAGCTTGATAGGTATAGATCAAGATGAAGCGGCAATAAATGCTGCGGGAAATCGATTGCAGGAGTTCAAAGAACAGGTGACGATTATCCGCAGCAATTATTGCAACATGAAAAGAGAGTTACAAAAGATAGGAATTACATCTGTTGATGGAATTGTTTTAGATTTAGGGGTATCTTCTTATCAGTTAGACAACAGCGAGCGAGGCTTCACTTACAGAGAGGATGTCCCTCTTGACATGCGTATGGACCAGAGAAATCCCCGCACAGCCAAGAATATTGTAAATGAGTACAGTGAAAATGAGCTCTACCGCATTATTCGTGATTACGGCGAGGACAAGTTTGCAAAAAACATTGCAAAACATATCTGTATGGCGAGACAGGAAAAAGAAATAGAAACAACGGGGGAATTGATTGAGATTATCAAACGTGCAATTCCCATGAAAATGAGAGCAGTAGGCGGTCATCCGGCAAAGAAAACGTTTCAGGCAATTAGAATTGAATTAAATCAGGAATTGGATGTACTGAGAAATTCGCTGGATGATATGATTGAACTGTTAAATGACCAAGGAAGAATTTGTATTATTACCTTCCATTCTTTAGAAGACCGTATTGTAAAAACGATTTTTAAAAGAAACGAAAATCCTTGTACATGCCCTCCGGGATTTCCGGTATGTGTATGCGGAAACCAACCAAAAGGGAAAGTGATTACAAGGAAACCAATTCTTCCAAGTGAAGAAGAACTGGAAATGAACAAACGCTCTAAAAGCGCTAAGCTGAGAGTGTTTGAGAGAGTGAAGCAGTAGGTAAAATGACCTGATAAGGGGAGAGTTTCATGGCAAGTACAAGGAACCGAAACGAATATAACAACAGAAGAGCGCAAAGGCGCGGAGTCTATTTTGAAGATGGAAATGCAGCCCGCCGTTTAGATGAGGTACCTAGTCAGCCAAAGAAGAAACTAAGCAGGACTGCACGAAAGAACCGGGTAAAAAGTACAAATATGGGACGGGGATATATGGTATTTCTTTCTCTGATTTGTGCTTTGGCAACGGGTGCCTGTGTGCATTATATTAAATTGACTGCGGAATTAACTGCAAAGCGTAGCGCAGTAGCAGAAAAGGAGCTTCAGTTAAATGAGCTGAAAGCCGAAAATGACGCATATTACAGTGATGTAATGACAAATGTAGACTTAAATGCAATTAAAGACAGAGCCATTAACGAGCTGGGTATGGAGTATGCAACAGAGGAACAGATTAAATATTATACACCGGGAAATAACAACTATGTGCGGCAATATCAGGATGTACCGGAAAATTAAGCAGGTGGAAGATTGAATAAAAAAGAGTCTCAAAAGAGAAAACTTACAAAAAAGATGAAATTAAAGCTGGCGGGGGTATTTGGAATAACTCTGCTGGCTTTAGTCAGTTTATTGGTGGGAATTACCGTTATCAATGCGAAATTCGGAAATAAATATACGCAGCAGGTGCTTTCCCAGTCGCAGCAGCAGTATACCAACAAAACATTGCCTTTTAAAAGAGGCAGTATTACAGACAGAAACGGAACCATGCTGGCAAACAGTGTAAAAGTCTATAATCTTATTTTAGACTGTAAAGAGGTAAACGGGCATGAGACCTATGAAGAACCGGTAAAGGAAGCATTGGAAGCAGCCTTTGGTATCGAAGAAAGTGAAATTGAAAATCTTTTAGAAAATGAAGAAACAAAGGACAGCCAGTATCAGATTTTGAAAAAAGAAGTTTCTATGGAAGAAAAAAAGAACTTCGAAGAAGCAAATAAAGTGCCTGACGATGAAGAAGCAAGAAAAGCGTTGGGAGACGAAGAACTGAAAAGACGTCAGAACGTTAAAGGAATTTATTTTGAAGATACCTACAAACGTGTGTATCCTTTAGACAGTCTTGCATGCGATGTTATCGGCTTTACTGATGCGGGAAATACAGCTACATGGGGATTGGAAGGATATTATAACAGTACCTTAAATGGAAGCAATGGAAGAAAATTCGGATATTTAGATGAAAATGCTTCTCTGGAGCAGACCATTGTGGAGGCGGTAAACGGTAAAAATCTTACAACGACCTTAGATACCAGTATCCAGAGTATTGTAGAAAAATATATTACAGCTTTTGATCGTGCCTTGTCAGCAGGACCGAATAATAAAAAAGACGCAAAGAAAAAAGGCGCTGAAAATATTGCGGTTATTATAGAAAATCCCAATAACGGGGAAATTCTCGCTATGGCAAGTTCAGGTACTTATGATTTGAATAATCCCAGAGATTTGACAGGCAGCTATACGGACAAAGAAATTGAAGCGATGGATGATGAGCAGACAAAAGATGCGCTGTTTAATATGTGGAAAAATTATTGCGTCAGCCAGAACTTTGAGCCGGGTTCTACGGTAAAACCTATTGTGGTAGCAGGGGCTTTGGAGTCAGGGGCGATTACGGAAAACAGTCGTTTTGTGTGTGACGGCGGTGAAGAAATCGGAGAAGATTTCGTACGTTGTGCGGTTTATCCGGACAGTCACGGAGGAGAAAGCTTAGGGGAAGTTATTCAGAATTCCTGCAATGACGGAATGATGGCAATAGGAAGAAAGATGGGACCGGCGAAATTTTTGGAGTATCAGCATCGATTTAATTTCGGCACCAGAACAGGTATTGATTTGCCTAATGAGGAGACAGGTCTTTTGTTTACAGAAGACAACATGTATGAGATGGAGCTGTCTACCTCTGCTTTCGGTCAGGGCTTTAACTGTACTATGATACAGGAAATTTCAGCAATGGCAGCAGCCATTAACGGCGGAATTTATTATCAGCCTCATCTTGTAAAGGAAATTACAGATGAAGACGGAAAAGTGGTAAAAAGTATTCAGCCTAATATTTTGAAACAGCCGATATCTGAGGAGGTTTCTGCAGATATTCGAGAATATATGGGAATGAGTGTGACAAACGGTACCAGTAAAAAGGCAAAAGTACAGGGTTATTCCATGGGTGGTAAAACAGGAACGGCAGAGAAGTTGAATGAAAAAGAAAAAGGAAATTATCTTGTTTCCTTTATTGGGTTTGCTCCTCTTGATAAGCCGGAGTTGCTGATTTATGTAGTTGTGGATACCCCTAATGTGGAGGAACAGGCTTCCAGTTCTTATCCGCAGTTTCTGGCACAGGCAATTTTATCAGAGGTTTTGCCGTATATGAACATTTATATGGATGAGCCTACAACAGAAGAAACTGTTCTGTGGGAAGGTTTTTACGGAGTACCAAAGCTTACTGATATTGAAAAAGACGGTGTTTCTAATCCTTACGGAACGATTTTGGATCAGGGCTTTGGAGACGGAGATCCTCAGGATGTGGAAGAAAATGATGAACATTCAGAGGGAATTACAAATGAGGATGCCGGAATAGAAGATGATGATCCGGAATACGAGGATGATCCTTACGGAATGGAAGAACTGGATGATGATATCCGAAGATAAACGTTTTTTCATATAGAAAATAGAGAATACATATAGTATAGAGATAACGGGAAAAGGCAGAATTATGAGAAAAAACAGAACGTATCATAAGAAGAAAACCGTATTAGTCTTTACTGTATGTATTTTTCTTTTGGCAGGTCTTATGGGGCGTATGGTGTATTTGATGATTATTCAGTCAGATTATTATGCGAAAAAAGCAGAGCAGCTTCACGAAAGAGAAAGAGATATTAAGGCTGCCAGAGGGCGGATTTTTGATTGTAAGGGGGAAATTCTGGCAGATAATAAAGCAGTCTGTACCATTTCTGTTATTCACAGTCAGATAAAAGAGCCACAAAAGGTTGTGGAAATGCTGCATAAAGAACTGGGAATATCTGTGGAGGAAGCCCAAAAGAGAGTGAAGACAGTCTCTGCAATAGAAAGAGTGAAGACCAATGTGGATAAAAAAACCGGAGATAAAATACGCAGTTATGGCTTAGATGGCGTAAAGGTTGATGAGGACTTTAAACGGAGTTATTCTTTTGATGAATTGGCATCAAAGGTTTTGGGATTTACCGGAGGAGATAATCAGGGGATTATCGGTCTGGAAGTTATGTATGAGGACGTACTGAAGGGAATTAACGGGAAAATTCTGACGACTACGGATGCCAGAGGGATTGAATTGTCAGAGCTGGGAGAAAGTCGTGTCGAGCCCATAGCGGGATATGATTTGCATCTGAGTCTGGATAAGAATATTCAGATGTATGCGCAGCAGGCGGCAGAAAAAGTCATGGAGCAGAAGCAGGCAGATGCAGTTTCTATTTTGCTTTTAAATCCTCAAAACGGAGAGATTTATGCCAATGCTAACGTACCGGAATTTAACTTAAATGAGCCTTTTCAGTTAAATACAGATACTACGGGAATGACAGAAAAAGAAAAGCAGGATGCCTGCAATCGGATGTGGAGAAATCTAACCATCAATGATACTTATGAGCCCGGTTCTACTTTTAAAATCATCACTATGGCAGCGGGGCTTTCTCAAGGGGTGGTACATCCGGATGACCAATTTTCCTGTCCCGGCTTTAAAATTGTGGAGGACAGACGCATCCATTGCCATAAAAGAACAGGGCACGGAGCGGAAAATTTTGTGCAGGGTGCAATGAATTCCTGCAACCCTGTGTTTATTGAGGTGGGACTGCGTCTTGGCGTGGACAATTATTACCGTTATTTTCAACAGTTTGGCTTGATGAAGAAAACAGGGATTGACCTTCCGGGAGAGGCATCAACCATTATGCACAAAAAAGAAAATATCGGAGAAGTAGAGCTTGCTACGATTTCCTTTGGACAGTCTTTTCAGATTACGCCTATTCAGCTTGCCACAACCGTAAGCTCTATCATTAACGGCGGAAGGAGAATTACTCCTCATTTTGGCGTGAAGGTCACAGACGAGGAGGGAAATCTTGTAAAAGAGCTGAAATATAAGGAAGAACCGGGAATTGTTTCCAAAGAAGTATCAAAAGAAGTGTGTCAGATTTTGGAAAAAGTGGTGTCAGAGGGCTCGGGAAAAAATGCTGCCATTGAAGGGAGAAGTATTGGAGGGAAAACAGCCACGTCTCAGACACTTCCAAGAAGCGCTAACCGTTATATTTCTTCTTTTCTGGGATTTACTCCCACAGAAAATCCACAGGTTTTGGGACTTTGTGTCATTCATAACCCGCAGGGGATTTATTATGGAGGAACGATTGCAGCTCCGGTGATAAAAGAAATTTTCGAGAATATTCTGCCTTACATGGGGATTGAAGGTTGATAAATAGCTGAAAAAGCATTATACTAAAGGAGCAAAAATACATAATTAAAGAGGTGTACTATGACAGATTTTAAAATGGCTTTACCGGTACTTTTGGCTTTTGCCATCAGTGTAATATTAGGTCCTATTGTAATCCCATATTTAAGAAAGCTGAAAATGGGACAGACAGAGCGTGTGGAGGGCGTACAGTCTCACTTGAAGAAAGCAGGGACTCCAACCATGGGAGGAATTATTTTCCTGCTTTCCACTACTGTGACATCCCTGTTTTATGTAAAAGATTATCCCAAGATTATTCCGGTGTTATTCTTAACCTTAGGCTTTGGAATTATCGGTTTTCTGGATGATTATTTAAAAGTAGTTCTGAAACGCTCTGACGGATTGATGCCGGCACAGAAAATGGCATGTCAGATTGTAGTAACTGCGATTTTCGCTTTTTATTTGGTGAAATTTACCGATGTAAGTCTGGCAATGAAAATTCCGTTTTTCCCGGGACATGAAGTGGATTTCGGAATTTTGACAATTCCTATTTTGTTTATAGCGGTAATTGGTGCGGTAAATGGTGTAAACTTTACAGACGGACTGGATGGACTGGCTTCCTCTGTAACCATTATGGTGGCGACCTTTTTCTCTGTAATTGCCATTGGAACAAAGAGCGGTATTGAACCGATTACCTGTGCGGTTGTAGGCGCTTTAATGGGATTTTTACTGTTCAATGTGTATCCGGCAAAGATTTTTATGGGAGATACCGGTTCTCTGGCTTTAGGCGGATTTGTGGCAGGTACGGCTTATATGCTTCAGATGCCTTTATTCCTTTTAATCGTAGGTTTGATTTATGTGGTAGAGGTGCTTTCCGTAATGATACAGGTAACTTATTTTAAAGCAACACACGGAAAACGTTTCTTTAAAATGGCGCCTATTCATCATCACTTTGAATTATGCGGATGGTCTGAGACAAGAGTTGTAGCAGTATTTTCAATTATTACAGCAATTTTGTGTCTGATTGCATTAATGGGGGTATAAAAATTGCAGAAAAAGGATTTGACAGGAAAGAGAGTATTAGTATTCGGAACAGGCATCAGCGGAATAGGCGCTGCAAAGCTTTTAGAAAAAGTGCGGGCAGAGGTTATTCTTTATGACGGCAATGAAAAGCTCTGTAAGGAAGATATCAGAAATAAACTTCCAAAGGACAGTAAATGCGAGATTGTTCTGGGGAAACTTTCAAAAGAGCTTTTGGACAGTCTGGATTTGGCAGTTATGAGTCCGGGTGTTCCTCTGGATATTCCGGCAGTGGAGCAGATGAAGGCGGCAGGTGTTCCTATCTGGGGAGAAATCGAGCTGGCGTATCAGATGAGCAAAGGAACGGTGCTGGCAATCACAGGAACTAACGGAAAAACAACTACAACAGCTCTTTTAGGAGAGATTATGAAAGCTTATGCTGACTCTGTGTTTGTAGTGGGAAATATCGGAAATCCGTATACAGATGCAGCGCTTTCCATGACAGAGGACAGCTATACAGTGGCAGAAATCAGTAGCTTCCAGTTAGAGACTATCGACACCTTTGCTCCCAAGGTTTCTGCTATTTTAAACATTACAGAGGACCATTTAAATCGTCATCATACTATGGAAGAATACATTCGTGTAAAAGAGCTGATTACTAAAAATCAGACAAAAAACGAATATTGTATTTTAAATTATGAAGATGAAGTCCTTCGTGAGTTTGGTGAAAAATGTCCTGCCAAGGTTGTGTTCTTTTCCAGTGAAAGAAAATTGGAAAAAGGTGCGTTTTTAGATGGAGATGCGATTTGTCTGAAAACAGAGACGGAGACTCTTGAAATCGTAAAAACAGGAGAACTGAAAATTTTAGGAAAACACAATTATGAAAATGTAATGGCAGCTTCAGCAATGGCTTATTACGCAGGCGTTCCTGTGGAAATCATACATAAAGCGGTGACGCAGTTTCGTGCCGTAGCTCACAGAATAGAGTTTGTAGAGGAAATTGACGGTATTGCATATTATAATGACTCAAAAGGAACAAATCCGGATGCTGCAATCAAAGGTATTCAGGCAATGAACCGCCCGACACTTTTGATTGGAGGTGGCTATGACAAAGAGTCCTCTTATGAAGAATGGATACAATCCTTTGACGGGAAAGTAAAATATCTGGTATTAATCGGGCAGACAAGAGAAAAAATTCAGGAAGCAGCCCATAAATGCGGATTTATGAATACAATTTTAGCAGAGGATTTAGAGGAAGCAGTTTCTATCTGCACACAGAAAGCAGAAAAAGGAGACGCAGTTTTATTATCACCTGCCTGTGCAAGCTGGGGACAGTTTGATAATTATGAGCAGAGAGGCGATAAATTTAAAGAATATGTATATGCTTTAAAGAAAGCATAGAAATATGGGAGTTGTCGTATGGAAAACGGCAGCTCCTTTTTAGTTCTGTATGCTGTAAAGATGTCATACATTAAAAGAAAGGGGAAAAGAGGAATGAATGACAGTGGATGAAAAGGGCAGAGAAAAAAGCTTTGACAAAATTCTATTGTGTCTGATTATCATTTTAGTTCTCGTAGGTCTGGTGTTTCTTTACAGCACTAGTGCCTATAACGGCAGAGTGAAATTTCATGACTCTGCATATTACTTTAAGAAACAGTTATTTGCCACATCTTTAGGTCTTATGGGAATGTATCTGGTTTCCTGTATGGATTATCATTTGCTGGTGCGGTTTGCCCCCTTCTTTTATGTAATTTCCCTGTTGCTGTCTCTGGCGGTTTTGCTGTTCGGAGATGAATATAATGGTTCAAAACGCTGGCTGTCTATTGGTCCTTTATCTTTTCAACCCTCTGAATTTGCGAAAGTGGCAGTGATTTTGCTTCTGACTTTTGTTTTAATTAAGACAGATGAGAAGAAGCAGGGAATTGGATATATGATAAGAACCATGGCAATTTTATTGCCTATTGTGGGACTGGTGGGAACAAATAATTTAAGCACGGCGATTATTATTCTGGGAATTGGCGTGGTTTTGATTTTTGTTTCCAATCCAAGATATCTGCCTTTTATCGGAATTGGTGCGGCAGGAGTAATATTTATCGGCATTTTTTTAAGTATGGCAAGTTATCGACTGGAACGTCTGGCAATCTGGCGAAATCCGGAAGCTTATGAAAAAGGATTTCAGACCATACAGGGATTATATGCCATTGGAAGCGGCGGAATTTTCGGAAAAGGACTGGGAAGCAGTCTGCAAAAGCTGGGGTTTGTACCGGAAGCACAGAATGATATGATTTTTTCTATTATTTGTGAGGAAACAGGGCTTGCCGGTTCATGGTTTTTAATTTTTTTATTTGCTCTTTTAATCTGGAGACTGATGGTCATTGCCACTCATGCCCGTGATTTATGCGGGGAATTGCTGGCAGTTGGGATTATGGGGCATATTGCCATGCAGGTTATTTTAAACATTGCCGTGGTAACAAATACTATACCAAATACAGGAATTACCCTGCCTTTTGTAAGCTATGGCGGGACTTCGGTGCTCTTCCTGTTAGGGGAGATGGGGCTTGCGCTGGCTGTCAGCAGAGACAGCTTAGGCGGATAGGGCACAGAAATAAAATAGCTGCATAGCATATAGTATCAGAGAATTTCGAAAAGAAAAAAGAGGAGTGTATGGCTTGAAGGGAATAAAAGTTGTGGGCGGAATTCCTTTAAACGGCGAAGTGAGAATACAGGGTTCTAAGAATGCGGCGCTGCCACTGATGGCTGCCGCACTTTTAAATAAAGGGACTACTATTTTATACGGCTGTCCCAAAATTGCAGATGTTTTTGTCATGGAAGAAATTTTGCGGCTTTTAGGGGCGAAAACAGTCTGGAAAAATCATACTTTGGAAATCAATGCTGAATTTGTAACAAAAAATCAGGTGGATGAGGAGCAGGGGCGAAAAATGCGCTCTTCGATTATCCTTTTAGGCAGTCTTTTGGGAAGATTTCAAGAAGGCGCAGTGCCTCATCCGGGAGGGTGTACCATAGGAAAACGCCCCATTGATTTGCATTTAGATGTTTTAAGGCGAATGGGAGCAGAAATTTGTGAAGAGCAGGGACAGATTTTGGCAAAGACCACAGGGCTAAAGGGATGTGGGATACAGTTTCCTTTTGTCAGTGTGGGAGCTACGCAAAATGCCGTACTGGCAGCAGTATTGGCAGAAGGAACTACGGTTTTGGAAGGCTGTTCCAAAGAGCCTGAGGTGTGTGCGCTGTGCCATTTTTTAAGCAAGGCAGGGGCAAAAATAAAAGGAATAGGAACTTCTAAGCTGACGATTACGGGAGTGGAAAAGCTGCATGATACAGAGTTTCAAGTTCCAAAAGACAGGATTGCGGCGGGAACGTATCTTTGTGCCAGCGCTATTACAAGAGGAACGTGTATTCTTTTGGATGCGCCCGTAGAGGAGATGGGAGCAGCGCTTTTTGCATATAAGAAAATGGGTGGACAATATACCTGTAACAGTGGTAAACTGACTTTATGTAGCTTTTATGCAGACAGACCGCTGGAGCATTTGCAAACGCAGGTATATCCCGGATTTCCCACAGATTTACAGTCTGTTTTTATGGCTGTACTGACTGTTGCAAAGGGAGAGAGCAGAATTACGGAGAATATTTTTGAGGACCGTTTTAAGACGGTTTCCCAATTACAGGCTATGGGAGCAAGGATTGAGCTGGAGGGAAACACAGCCAGAATTTTACCGGGATATTTAAAGGGAACAAATGTGGCGGCATCAGAGCTTCGTGGCGGAGCGGCGCTTTTAGTTGCAGGGCTTGCGGCACAGGGAGAAACTTATGTGAAAAATTGCAGCTATATAGAGCGTGGATATGAGGATATATGCAGAGATTTATCCATGTTGGGCGCACAGATTTTTAGAGACTAAAGGGGAAAGGTATGAGCAAGAAAAAATTATACAGAATTCTCATAGAAGGAATTGTATGTGCAGTATTGATTTTTATACTGGTATTCTTTGTGGGATTTCGTGTGACAAAAGTGAAAGTAAAAGGAAATGACTTCTATTCAGATAAAGAAATCAAGAGAATGGTTTTAGATGCACCCATTGCTAAAAATACCATACTGGCAATGATGATTAAAACAGAAGAAAAAACAAAAGATGCCCAACTGATTGAAAAGGTTACCTTAAAAAGAGAGGGCATGAATACTCTGGTGGTGCAGGTAAAAGAAAAAAAGATAATTGGTTATTTTGATTATCAGGGACAATACGCTAATTTTGACAGGCAGGGAATTGTTCAGATTTTCACAGAAGAGCCGATTGAAAATGTGCCTTATATTGAAGGGCTTGACGTAAAGGAAGTAAAACAGGGCGAAAAATTACAGGGCATCAATACAAAGAAGCTGAACAGTATTTTAAGTGTGGGAAAAATGCTGGAAAAAACAGAGCAAAAGCCGGACAAGCTGGTATTTAACGATATGAAACAGTTGGTTTTGTATTATGGTGAAATTGAGGTTCGTTTGGGAAATGATGAAAATATGGATGAGAAAATGAACCGTCTGGTAGGAATTCTTCCCCAGCTTGAAGGAATGTCAGGCATCCTTCATCTGGAAAATATTACAGAGGATACGCAGGCGGTAGTGTTTGACGATATGCAGAAAAAAGACGACGAGTCTTCTGAAGAAGGTGAAGAAGGAGACGCAGAGGAAGAAACAAAAGAAGATACAAAAGAAGATACAAAAGAAGATACGAAGGAAGGCGATGAGGAGCAGCCAAAAGAAGATACAGAAGAAAATGATAAGAAAACGGATGAAAAAGCTGCGGATGAAGACACCAAAGATATAACGGAAGAAGACGACAAAAAAGAGAATAAAGAAAAAGATGAACTGGAATATACAGATGGCACAGATGCGGCAGATACCCGTTCAGGCAAACAGGAATAAGAAAAAAATTCTAAAAAATACAGAAAAAATTAGGGAAAAATGAATTTAGCAGTTGATAAATTTTAAAAAAGCATTTATTATATATCTATATGTATTACTGATACATACCGGTTTTCCGGATATTGATGAAGTGAACAAATGTAATATACATTTCAATCCATACAAGTGAGCTAAAGGAGGAAATACAGTGTTAGAAATCATGACAAACGAGGCTGAGTCATCTGCAAAGATTATTGTTGTGGGTGTAGGCGGAGCTGGAAATAACGCAGTAAACAGAATGGTAGAAGAAGCAATCGGTGGAGTTGAATTCATCGGCGTAAATACAGATAAACAGGCTTTAACTTTATGTAAAGCGCCAACGGTTATTCAGATTGGTGAAAAACTTACAAAAGGACTTGGTGCAGGTGCGAAACCGGAAATCGGTGAAAAAGCAGCAGAAGAAAGCATCGAAGAAATCCGTCAGGCAATTCAGGGTGCAGACATGGTATTTGTAACCTGTGGTATGGGCGGCGGAACAGGAACAGGTGCCGCTCCGGTTGTAGCAGGTGTTGCAAAAGAAATGGGTATTCTGACTGTCGGTGTTGTTACAAAACCTTTCCGTTTTGAAGCAAAAACACGTATGAGCAATGCGCTGGCAGGTATTGAAAAATTAAAAGAAAGTGTAGATACTTTGATTATCATTCCAAACGACCGTCTGTTAGAAATCGTAGACCGTCGTACAACAATGCCGGAAGCTTTGAAGAAAGCAGACGAAGTGCTCCAGCAGGCAGTTCAGGGTATTACAGACTTAATTAACTTACCGGCACTGATTAACCTTGACTTCGCAGACGTTCAGACTGTTATGATTGACAAAGGTGTTGCTCATATTGGTATTGGTGAAGGTAAAGGCGATGACAAAGCCATGGAAGCTGTTCAGCAGGCAGTATCCAGTCCGTTGCTTGAGACAACCATTGAAGGTGCATCTCATGTTATTATCAATGTATCCGGTGATATTTCACTTATGGATGCAAACGATGCGGCAACTTATGTACAGAATATGACAGGCGAAGATACAAACATTATCTTTGGTGCTCTGTATGATGATAAAGAAGCAGATTATGTAAGAATTACAGTAATTGCAACAGGTCTTGATGATGAAACAACACGCAAAGCAAGCGTAACAAGAGACAAAAATGCTGCAAAATCAGGAAAAACAGCAAGAACACAGCAGGAGCAGCCACAGGTACAGGCACAGCCAAGCTACCAGATGCCGACTTTTAAACAGCCGACATTCCAGCAGCCACAGACTACTTTCACAAGCAGTGTTCCAAAGAAAGATATCCAAATTCCTGATTTCCTGAAAAACAGAAGATAGAAATTGATTTAGAGCTACCTGTGGGTAGCTCTTTTTAATTTCATAGGAAATTACGTCCTATGAAATTAAAATGCTCCGCAAGGTTCACACTGTGGCGGATAGGCAGCGCCGCTTTCCCTGTTTTAAGTGGTAAAAAATAAACTTTCAATTATAAAAAGTGTATATACAATATATAGAATATATACTATTTATAAAAGGTAATGAAAAAAATTCATACAATATGTTGAAAAAGTGCGAAAAATATGTTAATATCTAAACATCAGAAAAGTTCGAAACAGCAAAGAGCGCATAAGCTGTGGAAAAGTTTTTTAGAAAGGAGGATTACTCCATTGGAGAGAAAATCGGGAACGGGTACAGCAGAAACAGAGTTTTACACATATTATTAAAAGTGCACGAATAGAATACAAATATAAGAACTACCAATCATTTCCGGACAATGATTATACAAAAAGAGAAGTAGTTGTATAAAAATATTTTATTGGGAGGTTTTTTCAGTTATGAAAATTGGATGCGTAAAAGAGATTAAAAACAATGAATTCCGTGTAGGTATTACACCTGATAATGTTAAAAGCTATACAAATGCAGGACATGTTGTTTATATTGAGAAAGGTGCAGGAGAAGGTTCCTGTTTTACAGATGAAGAATATAAGGCAGCAGGAGCTGTTTTAACCGATACAGCAAAAGAAGTATGGGATGCCTGTGAAATGATGATTAAGGTAAAAGAACCTTTGGAAGAAGAATATAAATATTTCCATAAAGATTTAATTCTTTACACATATCTTCATCTTGCAGCAGATCGTCCTTTGACAGACGCATTGTTAAAAGCCGGTGTAAAAGGTGTAGCTTATGAAACATTGATTGAAAGAAACAGAAGTATTCCTCTTTTAGCGCCTATGAGTCAGATTGCAGGACGTTTAAGTGTTCAGGAAGGTGCAAAATATCTGGAAAAACCGTTTGGTGGAAAAGGTATGCTGCTCTCAGGAGTTCCGGGAACACCAAAAGCAAAAGTTGTTATTCTGGGTGCCGGTAATGTAGGAACAAATGCCTGCAAGATTGCCGTTGGTATGGGGGCAGAGGTTACAATTTTTGATATCAATTTGGAAAGACTGGCATATCTGGATGATATTTTCGGAGCTAGAATTCAGACAATGTACAGTACAGACGCAGCTATTGAGAAAGCAGTGAAAGATGCAGATTTAGTTATTGGTTGTGTTCTTATTCCGGGTAAAGCAGCGCCGAAGGTTATGAAGAAAGCATATCTGAAAGAAATGCAGCCGGGAAGTGTAATTGTAGACGTAGCAGTAGATCAGGGCGGATGCTGTGAAACAACAAAGGTAACTTATCATGATAATCCAACCTTTGTTGTTGACGGTGTTGTTCATTATTGCGTAGGAAATATGCCGGGGGCTGTTCCGAGAACATCTACCATAGCGCTTACTAATGCAACCTTGAAATACGGACTTCAAATCGCAGGAAAAGGTCTGGAAAATGCCTGCAAAGAGAATGATGTTATTTATTCAGGTATTAACACTTATGACGGCAAGCTTACCTGCAAGAATGTAGCAGACAGCTTCAATGTAGAGCATACAGAAATTAAAGAATTGTTCTAAACAGGACATTCTGTTTCAGAAACAGGGACAAGTAAAAAAGGACTGTTGCATGAAGTGCATATCGAGAAAAATTGTACATTTTCGCTCAGTCTGCTTTCGCTTTGAGTAAGCGTATTGGCTGATCATGTATTTGTATTTCCGATAGCAGATGTAGCGGTTCTTTTTTTGGCCCTTTTCATGATGAAATGACGGGAGGATTTATATGGACGGCTTTATAGACATTTTAAAAAGTATCCAGTCTGTTGTATGGGGACCGATTACTCTGATTTTATTGGTGGGAACGGGATTATATTTTACAATACGTTTGGGTTTTTTGCAGATTATAAGATTGCCTAGAGCTATCCGGTATATTTTCGAGAAAGAAGAAGGTGTAGAGGGGAATGGTGACGTATCCGCTTTTGCCTCCCTTTGCACTACACTGGCAGCGACTATTGGAACCGGAAGTATTGTAGGCGTTGCAACAGCCCTCAGAACAGGAGGCCCAGGGGCGCTTTTTTGGATGTGGGTATCTGCTTTTGTAGGAATGACTACTAAGTATGCGGAAGGTGTGCTTGCAGTAAAATACAGAACTGTGGATGAGAATGGAGAAATCGCAGGCGGCCCTATGTACTATATTCAAAACGGTATGGGCAAGAAATGGATTTGGCTGGCAAAGATTTTTGCTATATTCGGAGTAATGACGGCGCTTATGGGATGCGGAACATTCCCACAGGTAAATGCCATTACCGAGTCTGCACATTCTGCTTTCGGAATTCCGATTTGGCTGGTGGGCATTGTTGTTACCGTTGCAGTAGCAGCAGTAGTATTAGGCGGAATTAAATCCATTTCAAAAGCAGCTGAATTTATTGTGCCGATTATGGCTATCTTTTATGTATTAGGCTCTATCACCATTATGATTATCAATGCGGATGCTATTCCGGGAGTTTTTAAGTCTATTTTTGATGCTGCATTTCATCCCAAGGCTATGATTGGCGGCGCTTCTGGAACAATTATTATTTCTGTTATGACTGCTTTGCAGACAGGTGTTGCCCGTGGTGTTTATACCAATGAGGCAGGTCTTGGAAGTTCCCCGATTGTAGTTGCGGCAGCAAAGACAAATTCCTGCGTACGTCAGGGACTTTTATCCATGACAAGTGTATTCTTTACAACCTTAATTATTTGTACCATGACAGGGATTGTTGTAATTTCATCAGGACTTTTGGATACAACAGCCTTAGACGGAAGCTTACTTTCTAACGCAGCATATAATCAGGGACTTCCGGGAAATATCGGTATGTATATCGTATCCATTGGATTGGTATTCTTCTCCTTTACAACCATTATTGGCTGGTGCTATTATGGTGAAAGATGTCTTTCCTATCTGGTAAAGAGTGCACACAGTTCTAAGATTTTTAAAATTGTGTATATTCTCTGTATCGCAGTAGCGCCGTATCTTACATTAGAAACCGTATGGATATTGGCAGATATTACTAATGCGTTGATGGCATTTCCGAACTTAATTGCACTTCTTGCGTTAAGTCCGGTGGTTATAGCAGAGACGAAGAAATTCTTCGATGAAGAAAAGAAAATGAAAAAGGTAAAGAAATGAGAAAAAAGAGCTGTTTGATTGTAAGCGCAAAATATTGCTACGCTGCCCATGAATCACGCTTGCACCAAAATGATAGATGCAAGCGTTTTACTCTATGTTTAGTTTTGACAGTTCGCTT
>UQAX01000053.1 GCA_900539145.1 uncultured Blautia sp. | reverse complement strand
AATAAACACAAGGGATACAGCGATTTTTTATTTACCGAACTGTCAAAGACGGGATTATATACTATGCGTGATAAGCTTGTAAAGACGGAATAGTTACTTTTCATAATCCTGTGGATTATGGTAGAATAGAAGACAGCGAAAGGAGTGTATCATGCAGAAGGATTTAACACAAGGTTCTATTACAAAAACATTATTGCTTTTTGCAATGCCCATGATTGCGGGAAATTTATTGCAGCAGTTTTATAACATAGCAGATACTTTGATTGTAGGGCGTTTTTTGGGCGCAGAGGCTTTGGCGGCGGTAGGAGCATCTTACACTTTAATGACGTTTTTGACGTCCATACTTTTGGGTTTATCCATGGGAAGCGGAGCTGTTTTTTCCATTCACTACGGAGAGAAAAACGAAGAAAAATTAAAAGAAAGCATGGCGGCGGCGTTTTGGCTGATTTTTGCAGTGGCTTTGGTACTGAATGTGATTGTCTTTCTCTGTATTCATCCTATTATGAGCTTTTTACAAGTGCCAAAGGAAATTTATGACATGATGAAGGAATATCTCTGGATTGTTTTCTGGGGGATTTTTGCTTCTTTTTTGTATAATTATTTTGCCTCTTTACTGAGAGCGGTAGGTAATTCGGTAATACCTCTGGTATTTCTGGCAGTAAGCGCCGTACTGAACATTATTTTAGATTTATGGTTTGTACTGGGACTGAAATGGGGCGTGGCAGGAGCGGCAGCGGCTACGGTATTTTCCCAGTATGTGGCAGGAATTGGAATATTCTTTTACAGCGGAATAAAGCTGCCGTATTTTCGAGGAATTAGAAAATACATACGCCCAAAATGGGAAATGATGAAGGAAATCGGACAATTTTCTTTTTTGACCTGTTTGCAGCAATCTGTAATGAATTTGGGAATTCTTATGGTACAGGGACTGGTAAACAGCTTTGGAACGGTAATTATGGCAGCTTTTGCAGCGGCAGTAAAAATTGACTCTTTTGCTTATATGCCTGTGCAGGACTTTGGAAACGCTTTTTCTACTTTTGTGGCGCAGAATTACGGGGCAGGGAGAACAGACAGAATAAAGAAAGGAATTAAGAAGGCAGTCACTCTTTCCGTGGGCTTTTCTCTGTGTCTTTCCGCTGTGGTATTTTTCTTTGCCAGACCGTTGATGATGATTTTTGTAAATGCTGAAGAAACGGCGATTTTAAGTGCGGGAGTGGAATATTTGCGGATAGAAGGCGCTTTTTACTGTGGTATCGGATGCCTGTTTTTGCTGTACGGATATTATCGGGCAGTGAAAAAACCGGGAATGTCATTGATACTTACAGTGATTTCTCTTGGCACAAGAGTGGTTCTGGCTTATGCACTGTCTGCAATTCCTCAAATCGGAGTAACGGGAATTTGGTGGTCTGTACCTATTGGATGGGGATTGGCTGATTTGGCAGGATTTTTATATTATAAAAGATTAGGGAAAGTTTAAGAACATTATTATTGTCCAAACTGAGAATAGAAAAGATAGGAAGGGAAATTATGGAGACAAATCGTTTGGCAGTGGGTATTTTGGCTCACGTAGATGCGGGGAAGACAACTCTTGCAGAAGGGATTTTATATCATACAGGAAGTATTCGGAAGGTAGGTCGTGTGGATCATCAGGACGCATTTCTGGATACCTATGCTTTGGAAAAGGAGAGGGGAATTACCATTTTTTCCAAGCAGGCAGCCTTTCGATTAAATGAGAAGAAAATCGCTCTTTTAGATACGCCGGGACATGTGGATTTTTCGGCAGAAATGGAGAGAACTCTCCAAGTGCTGGACTATGCCATTCTGGTAATCAGCGGCGCTGACGGGGTGCAGGGGCATGTACAGACTTTATGGAAGTTATTAAAGGAGTATGAAATTCCTGTATTTTTGTTTATCAATAAAATGGATCAGGAGGGCACAAATAGGGAAAACCTGCTTTTGGAAGTGCAAAACAGATTGGATAAGGGTTGTGTTGATTTTACTTTTGCAAAGGAAAACAGTTCGGAATTTTTGGAGGAGCTGGCAGTTTGTGATGAGCACGTTCTTGAGAAATATTTAGAAGAAGGAGAAGTATCCATAGTAGATATTCAGAAAATGATAAGAAAACGACAGGTTTTTCCCTGTTATTTTGGCTCGGCTTTAAAGCTTCAGGGTATTCAGGAGTTCTTAGAAGGGTTGGACTTATATACCAAATGTCCGGAGTATGGAGAAGACTTTGCGGCAAGGGTGTTTAAAATTTCCAGAGATGAAAAAGGGAACAGACTGACACATTTAAAGGTGACAGGAGGAACTTTAAAAGTAAAACAGATTATCCAAGGAAAGGACTGGGAGGAGAAAGCAGACCAAATCCGTGTGTATGACGGCGCAGGGTTTTCCGCTGTAAATGAAGCGTTGGCAGGGAGTGTATGTGCGGTAACCGGACTTTCCCGTACTTTTGCAGGAGAATGTCTGGGAGCAGAGCAGATGGGAAAAGAGGCTGTTTTAACACCTGTACTGACTTATGAAATTCAGCTTCCCCAAGGCTGCGACGTGCACAACATGCTGAAAAACCTTCGTGAGTTGGAGGAAGAAGAACCTTTATTGCATATTTTGTGGAATGAACAGTTAGGGGAAATCCATGCACAGGTTATGGGAGAAGTGCAGATTGAAATTTTAAAAAGCATGATACAGGAGCGTTTTGGCGTTTCTGTGGAATTTGGCTCAGGAAATATTGTGTATAAAGAAACCATTGAAAATAAAGTAGAAGGAATTGGACATTTTGAGCCTTTGCGTCATTACGCAGAGGTACATCTGCTGTTAGAACCCTTAGAGCGTGGCATGGGGCTGGAATTTGCCTTAGGTTGCAGTGAGGATATGTTGGATAGGAACTGGCAGAGATTGGTGCTTACTCATTTGGAGGAAAAAGTTCACAGAGGCGTGCTTACCGGTTCTGAAATTACTGATATGAAAATCACCTTGATTGCAGGAAAAGCCCATACAAAGCATACAGAAGGCGGAGATTTCAGACAGGCAACTTATCGGGCGGTGCGTCAGGGATTAAAAAAAGCAAAAAGTATTCTGCTGGAGCCGGTGTATGAATATCGTCTGGAAGTGCCGCAGGATATGATTGGCAGAGCCATGACAGACATTCAGAAAATGTACGGAAGCTTTGACTCACCAAAGACAGAGGGAGAAATATGTGTCCTTACAGGGGAAGCTCCTGTGGTAACCATGCGGGGCTATCAAAGAGAAGTGATTTCCTATACAAGGGGAACGGGAAGGTTGTTTTGCTCTTTAAAAGGATATGAGCCTTGTCATAATACAGAAGAAGTACTTGCCGAGATGAATTATAATTCCGAAAATGATTTGGAAAATCCAACAGGTTCGGTATTTTGTTCCCATGGCGCAGGCTTTCATGTAAGCTGGGATAAGGTAGACGAGTATGCTCATATCGATACGGGATGGGCGAAGGCGGAGAAAAAAACCACAGAAGAAGCTCCACGGACAAGCTTTTCTCAAATTCGATTAAATGAACAGGAGTTGGAAGAAATTTTCACCAGAACTTATGGTCCTATTAAGCGAGAAAGAAACGGTTTTCAGAAAACCTCCCGTACAGTTACGGCAAAAGCAGGAGAGTCAAGACCGGTAAAAAAACAGCCGGAGAAGGAATATCTTCTGGTAGATGGCTATAATATTATCTTCGCATGGGAGGATTTAAACGAACTGGCAAAAGTAAACATTGAAGCGGCAAGAAGCAAATTGATGGACATTCTCTGTAATTATCAGGGATATAAGAAATGCACGCTCATTCTGGTGTTCGATGCCTATAAGGTAGAGGGAAATCAGGGCTCTGTGCAGAAATACCACAATATTCATGTGGTTTATACAAAGGAAGCAGAGACTGCAGACCAGTATATAGAAAAGACAGTGCATGAAATTGGGCGAAAATATCATGTGACGGTTGCAACTTCTGACGCTATGGAGCAGGTAATTATTTTAGGGCAGGGTGCATCCAGAATGTCAGCGAAAAATCTTCTGGATGAAATCGGGCAGATGAAAGAGGAAATTCGAGAGTTTTATATTGAGAAGCAGAAGAAAAGCGGCACGTATCTCTTTGACAGTCTTCCAAAAGAATGGGAAGAATTTATGGAAGACGTGCGTTTGGGAAGAAAAAAATTCGAATAGTGAAAAAACAGTAGTATTTTTGTCCAGTTAGTATTATACTATAAATAACAGCGAAGAAAATCTGTAAATACACATAAAGGGGGTTTCCAAAATGGAATCACTGAAATTAAGAGAGAATTTTTATTGGACAGGGATTGTAGATGACAATTTGCGTGTGTTTGACATTATTATGTATACAGAATTTGGGACAACTTACAATTCTTATGTCATGAAGGCAGGAGACAAGACTGTTTTATTTGAGACAGCAAAGGCAAAATTTTTTGATGAATATTTAGAAAAACTGAAAGAGCTTACCGATGTAACAAAAATCGATTATCTGGTAGTCAGCCATACAGAGCCGGATCATGCAGGAAGTGTAGAGAAGCTTCTGGAAATCAATCCGGGAATGAAAATCATTGCAACAGGCTGTGCAGTAAACTTTTTGAAAGAAATCGTAAACGGCGAATTTACCGCCATTGTAGTAAAAGACAATCAGGAAATGAAAATCGGTGACAAGACACTGAAATTCCTTGTTGTGCCAAATCTTCACTGGCCGGATACCATGTATACTTATATTGAAGAAGAACAGATTTTAGTAACCTGTGACTCTTTTGGTTCCCACTATGGCTTCCATGATATTCTGGTAAGCAAGGTTACAGACCACGAAGGCTACATGAGAGCTACAAAATATTATTTCGATAATATTATCGGACCTTTCAAACCATATATGAAAAAAGCTCTGGACAGAGTGCGTAAGTTGGACATTTCCATGATTTGTACAGGACACGGACCGGTTCTGGATGCCAGAATTGACTTTATGCTGGATACTTATGAAGAATGGTGTACCGTAGTTAATCCAAATCCAAGAAAAACAGTAATTATTCCTTATGTAAGCGCTTACGGTTATACAAAACAGTTGGCAGAAACCATTGCAAAGGGTATCGAGGAAAGCGGTGATATTGATGTGCGCTGTTACGATATGGTAGAGGCGGAGCAGGCAAAAGTTTTGGAAGAACTGGGCTTTGCAGACGGTATTCTCTTTGGTTCCCCGACTATCGTAGGAGAAGCATTAAAGCCGATTTGGGATTTAACCACTTCCATTTTTGCAGGAACTCATGGCGGTAAGCTGGCAAGCGCTTTCGGAAGCTACGGATGGAGCGGCGAGGCTGTGCCTCATTTAATCGAAAGACTGAAACAGTTAAAGATGAGAGTGCCGGATGAAGGCTTCCGTGTAAAATTCAAACCGGGAGAAGATAACTTAATCGATGCTTATGATTACGGTTACAATTTCGGATGTCTTTTACAGAATAAGGAAAATGTAAAGAAATCAACAGGAGCGAGAACTCTTGTAAAATGTCTTGTGTGCGGAGAAATTTTTGACTCATCCATGGAAATCTGTCCGGTATGCGGCGTTGGAAAAGAAAACTTTGTTGAAGTAGAGGTAGAAGAAAATACTTACCGCAATGATACAAAGGATTTCTATGTAATCTTAGGCTCCGGTGCAGCAGGATTTTATGCAGCTTCCGCTATTCGGGAAAGAGATAAGACAGGTTCTATTGTTATGGTATCTAATGAGCCATACCGTCCTTACAACCGTCCAATGCTGACAAAATCTCTTATGGCAGATTTGACAGAAGAACAGATTGAAATTCAGAATGAAAAATGGTTCGAGGAGCAGAACATTCACCTTGTACTTGGAAAAGAGATTGAAGCTATTCATACAGATGCAAAAGAAGTGGTATTAGAAGGCGGTATGAAGCTGACTTATACAAAACTGATTTATGCCCTTGGTTCAGAAAGCTTTATTCCTCCAATTCCGGGACATGACAAAGAAGGCGTGGCAGCTATTCGCCGTCTGGAAGATATCAGAAAGATTGACAAGATGCTGCCGGAAGTAAAGAATGTGGTAGTAATCGGCGGCGGTGTTTTAGGACTGGAAGCTGCATGGGAGCTGAAAAAAGCAAAATGCAACGTAACGGTATTAGAGCTTGCTCCAAAGCTTATGGCACGCCAGCTTGATGATGCAGCAGGAGATATGCTGAAGTTAATCAGTGAAAATCAGGGTATTCAAATTCACACAGGCGTTCAGATTGAAGAAATTCAGGGGGATAGCCATGTAACAGGCGTGAAACTGGGAAGCGGAGAAGTCATTCCGGCAGAATTAGTAATTATGTCCTGTGGTGTTCGTGCAAATACACAGTTGGCAAAAGAGGCAGGCATTGAAATTGACAGAGGTGTGATTGTAAACGAAAACATGGAGACAAATGTTTCTGGTATTTATGCTTGCGGTGACTGTGCTCAGTATAACAATATCAATTATGCAATCTGGCCACAGGCAGTAGAGCAGGGTAAGGTTGCAGGGGCAAGCGCAGCGGGAGACGAAGCTGTGTACGAGACTGTTCCGGCAGCTCTCAGCTTCCACGGAATGAAGACAGCGCTCTTTGCAGCAGGAGATAACGGCAAAAATCCAAATCTGATTTACAAGACAGTAGAATTTAAGGATATGGGTAAAAAACAGTACCGTAAATATTATTTCTTAAATAACAGACTTTGCGGCGTTATTCTTATCGGAGATGTAAGCCGTATGGCAGAGCTGACACAGGCATTGGAAAAACACAGCTCTTACAAAGAAATGATGAAATAAAAGAAAGAAGATATGGTGAGATGGGCAATTCTTCATTTATGGAAAGAAATGGGGATTGCCCATTTTTTCTGTAAGAGGTATACTAAAATGGAATAAATTTTAGAAAAGAGGATGGATATGGGAGAGCGTCTTACTGAAAATGATGTAAAGAAAATTCAGGCAGAAATAGAGTATAGAAAGCTGACTGTCCGCAAAGAAGCCATTGAGGCAGTGAAGGAGGCGAGAGCACAGGGGGATTTAAGCGAAAACTTTGAGTATTATGCGGCAAAGAAAGACAAAAACAAAAACGAGAGCCGTATTCGCTATCTGGAGAGAATGTTAAAAACAGCAGAAATTGTTTCTGAGGACTCAAAGGCAGATGAGGCAGGAATGAACAATGTGATTGAAGTGTACTTTGAGGATGATGATGAAACAGAAACTTATAAATTAGTAACTTCTATCAGAGGAAATTCTCTGGATAATAAAATCAGCATTGAGTCTCCTCTTGGCAAGGCGATTTTAGGACATAAAGAAGGAGACAGAGTCTGGGTAAAAATCAATGAAAGCGCAGGTTACTATATTGTCATTAAGAAAATTTTGAAAAACATTGACGATACAGAAGATGAGATTAAAAGCTTTTAAGATTTTACATAGATTTAACATACCCCCCTAGAAATACTTATATAAACTTTATATAATGAGGAAAAAACCAAAGAATATAAGAGACAAAAGGAGAACAGAATGGACTTTTTTAGTGTTTTAAGTATGATTGGAGGTCTGGCGCTTTTCCTGTACGGAATGCACGTTATGGGAGACGGACTTTCCAAGGTTTCCGGCGGGAAAATGGAAAAGATTTTAGAGGGACTTACCTCCAATCCTTTAAAAGCAGTAGGGCTGGGCGCATTGGTAACAGCAGTTATTCAGTCATCTTCTGCGACCACAGTTATGGTGGTAGGATTTGTAAACTCCGGTATCATGAAATTATCTCAGGCAGTTGGGGTAATTATGGGTGCAAATATCGGTACAACTATTACGTCTTGGATTTTGAGTCTTTCCGGCATTGAAAGCGACAGCTTTTTTATTCAAATGTTTAAGCCTACATCCTTTTCCCCTATTTTGGCGATTATCGGTGTAGCTTTTCTGTTGTTTGCAAAAAGTGAAAAGAAGAAAGATATTGGTACGATTTTCCTTGGATTTGCAGTGCTGATGTTTGGTATGGACAGCATGAGCGCAGCAGTAAAACCATTGGCAGACGTACCGGAATTTACCGGAATTTTAACAGCATTTTCTAATCCGCTTTTAGGTATGCTGGCAGGCGCTTTGCTTACTGCGGTTATTCAGAGCTCTTCTGCATCCGTAGGTATTTTACAGGCGCTTTGCGTAACAGGAGCGGTAAGCTACGGCGTGGCAATTCCGATTATTTTAGGACAGAATATCGGTACTTGTGTAACTGCTTTGTTATCAGCTATCGGAGCAAAGAAAAATGCCAAAAGAGCCGCTATGGTACATTTGTATTTTAATATTATCGGTACAACCGTGTTCCTCATTGTATTTTACGGTTTAAATATGGTACTGCATTTCGAATTTTTGGGACAGGCGGCAGATGCGGCAGGTATCGCCGTTGCACATAGTGCATTTAATATATTTGCCACAGCAATTTTACTTCCGTTCTCATCAGGACTGGAGAAATTGGCATGTCTTACTATCCGTGACGAGGAAGAAACAGAGCCACAGTCCGAAGCAGCACAGCTTCTGGACGTACGTTTCTTAGAGAAACCGGCGTTTGCTATGGAGCAGAGCCGTAACGCAGCGAAAAAAATGGCAGAAGCATCAAAAGAGTCTTTATTTACAGCATTGTCCATGCTGGGGGATTACAGAGAGGCTGATGCAGAGAAAGTAGTTGCAGAAGAAAATAATGTAGATGAATATGAAGATGCTCTGGGAAGTTATTTGGTAAAATTAGGTCAGAAGGACTTAAATGTTCACGATAGCAGAGATTTATCTATTATTCTGCACTGTATCGGTGATTTCGAGAGAATTTCCGACCATGCTGTCAACATTATGGAGTCGGCAAAAGAGCTTCATGAGAAAGAGCTTCGTTTTTCCGAAAAAGCGTTGGAAGAATTAAAAGTGATTTCAAAAGCGGTCGTGGATATTGTGGATATTTCTTACGAAGTATTTGAAAACACTAATATTGAAAATGCGAAAAGGGTAGAACCTCTGGAAGAAATTATCGATGAATTAAATAAAGAATTAAAATCACGTCATGTAAGACGATTAAGAGAAGGTAAATGTACGATTGAACAGGGCTTTATCTTATCTGATATTACTACAAGTTTGGAGCGAATTGCAGACCACTGCTCCAACATTGCAGTTTGCATTTTACAGGTGGCAGAGGACAGCTTTGATACACATAGCTACTTAAATGCAGTAAAGAGAGAGGATAATGCAACCTTCCAGAGAAGAATGGATGAAACAAGAAAGCAGTATCCGCTGCCGTAACAGGGGAAGATGAGGAAGATACATGATTTATTGTGTAGAAGATGAAAGAAATATCAGAGAGCTTCTGGTATATACCCTTGGAACTACCGGATTTGAAGCAAAGGGCTTTGGTGACGGCAAGGAGTTTAAAAAGGCTTTAAAGGAAGAACTTCCTGAGCTGATTTTACTGGATATTATGCTTCCGGGAGAAGATGGCTACACTCTTTTGGAAGAATTGAAAAAAGAGCCTGCTACCAGTGAAATTCCTGTGATTATGGTAACTGCCAAAGAAGCGGAATATGACAAGGTGCGGGGGCTGGAAGGCGGAGCAGACGATTACATTACAAAGCCTTTCGGAATGATGGAGTTTCTGGCAAGAGTCAAAGCAGTTCTTCGAAGAAGTAAAAAACATTCCTCCAAGAAGGAATATCATTATAAAACCCTGACCGTAAATGTAGAACGTCATCAGGTCTTTGACAATGAAAGAGCCGTAGAGCTGACGCTAAAGGAATTTGAGCTTTTGCGTTATCTGGTGGAAAATAAGGGAATTGTTTTAAGCCGAGATGAAATTTTAGAGAAAATATGGGGTTATGAATGTGCGGGAGAAACAAGAACCGTAGATGTACATATCAGAACTCTCAGACAAAAGCTGGGTGACTCAGGATTTTTAATTGAAACCGTAAGAGGTGTGGGTTATCGGATTGGGGACAGCCAATGAAGCAGAGAATTATGAATAATGTAGGCGTGCTGGTGGCATTGGGAATTTTTTTGAGTTTCCTTGCCGCCAGCGGCATTATGTACGATAAATATAACAGCTACATGCAGCAGGATGTAAAAAACGAAGCGGAATATATTCGCTATGGTTTGGAAAATACCGGAATAGAGTACCTTACTCAGGAAACAGGACAGCTTACTACCAGCAGAATTACTCTTTTAAATGCAGAAGGCAAGATTTTGTATGACTCCGAACGTCACCCAAAAGAACTGGAAAATCATGGAAACCGTCCGGAAATTCAGGAGGCAATGGAAAAAGGCGAAGGAGAACAGGTTCGCTTTTCCGAAACCCTTTCAGACCAGACCTTTTATTATGCGGTCAAGTTGGATAACGGCGATATTTTAAGAGTTGCCAAAACAACAGACAGTGTTTTTCATACTATGGTTTCCAGTTTTACCCTCATGGGCGTTTTATTTTTAATTATTCTTGCACTGGGATTTCTGTTAATTGAGAGACAGACCAAGAAGCTGATAGAGCCTATTAACCGACTGGATTTAGAGCATCCTTTGAAGAACGTGGAATACGAGGAGCTTCGCCCTCTTTTAAATCGTGTCGATGAGCAGAATAAGCAGATTGCCAGTCAGGTAGAAGAATTAAAACAGGCGGAGGCAGTTCGCAGGGAATTTTCCGCAAATGTTTCCCATGAGTTGAAAACACCGTTGATGTCCATATCCGGTTATGCGGAGATTATGAAAAACGGCATGGTAAGACCGCAGGATATATCCGAGTTTGCAGGACGTATCTATGACGAGGCAAGCCGCCTGACAAGCCTTGTACAGGATATTATTGAAATATCCAAATTAGATGAAAAAAGCGGAGAAATGCCATTTGAAAATGTAGATATCTATGAAATTGCGCAGGATATTTGTCAGAATTTAACTTTGCAGTCAAAAAAGAAAAATGTAACCCTTTCCATAGAGGGAAGCAATGTGGAAATCTATGGAGTTCGCCATATTTTATATGAGATGTGTTACAATCTGGTGGATAATGCCATGAAATACAATCGAGAAGGTGGATATGTAAAGGTTTCTTTAAGCACCACAGAAGACCATGTGCGCTTTACTGTGGAAGATAACGGAATTGGGATTGCCAAAGAAGAACAGGAGCGAATTTTTGAGCGTTTTTATCGGGTAGATAAAAGTCATTCCAGAAAAACAGGAGGAACCGGTTTGGGACTTTCTATTGTAAAACACGGCGCAGCGTTGCATCATGCACAGATAACTTTAGAGAGTGAGCCTGAGAAAGGGACAAAAATACAGGTTTTCTTTAAGAAATCATAAAAAATATAAAATTATAAGGAGTTGTCGCTTTAGATGGGTATCTAATGCGGCAGCTCCTCTTTTGTTGCCCTTGTTACTTTTCCTTATGAAAGATGTTCATGACACCGGCCAATATGAGAAAAGCGCCTAAAATTCCATATACGATACGGTCACCGTATCCGTGTAAAAAAGTAAAAATTTTAGGTGGATGAAAAGCAAAAGAAAGAAGTATGATACCTAATAGCAGCATTAAAATAATGCCAAGAATTTTTCCTGCTTTATTTTAATATTTCTTCCATGTTTCCCTTACAAACAACAATAACATTGGGAACAATTCCAGTCTTCCGGCAAGCATATCAAAGATAAGCACCAGCTTTGCCCCGTTGGAGAAAATGGAAAAATTCTGTGTCGGACCGACTAATTCCAATCCGGGACCGATGTTATTCAGAGCCGCAGAAACACCGGTAAAGTTTGTTACCATATCCAGTCCGTCAAAGCTGATAAGGAGAATGGAAAAGGCAAAAACCAAAACATAGGCAATAAGAAATACATTTGTAGAACGAACAACCTCATGTTCCAAGGTATGGCCGTCCAGCTTTAACTTACGGATGCTGCGAGGATGAAGTAAAGTATGCAGCTCTTTTTTTATGGTTTTAATTAAAATAATAAAACGTGATACCTTAATACCGCCGCCGGTACTTCCTGCACATGCGCCGATGAACATTAGAAGAACTAAAATCGTTCTGGAAGCCTGTGGCCATAGGTTAAAGTCCGTAGTTGCATATCCGGTAGTAGTAATAATAGAGCCTACCTGAAAGGCTGCGTGGCGCAAAGCTTCTCCCACACCGGAATAAAGGTGGGCAATATTTAACGTAATCACTGCGATAGATGCAAAAATAATTCCGAAGTAACAGCGAACCTCTTCCATACGGAAAGCCTGCGTAAATTTTCTGCACCAGATTAAAAAGTAAGCGTTAAAGTTGACACCGAATAAAATCATGAAAACAGTTACAACAATCTGTATATAAGGAGAGTAACCGCCAATACTGTCATTTTTAATACCAAATCCACCTGTACCCGCAGTACCAAAGCTGGTTGTCAAAGAGTCGAATAAAGGCATTCCTCCAGCCAACAGTAAAAGAATTTCCACTAAAGTTAAAACAATATAAATAATATAAAGAATTTTAGCTGTGGAGCGTACCGTAGGACGCAGCTTGCTTACGGAAGGACCGGGGCTTTCTGCCTTCATCAGGTTCATGTGAGAACCGCCGTGCATTTCCATAAAAGAAAGAAGAAAGACCAGCACGCCCATACCGCCTATCCAGTGGGTAAAGCTTCGCCACATGAGCATACAATGGGGAAGCACTTCCACATCCTTTAGAATACTGGCTCCGGTTGTGGTGAAACCGGAAACTGTTTCAAAAAGGGCATCAATGGGATTGCTTATTACACCGCTGAAAAGAAAAGGGAGTCCGCCCATAAGACTCAGTACAATCCAGCTCAGCGCAACGGACACAAAACCTTCTTTTACATAAAAGACTGTATTCTTCGGCTTTTTCCGTGTTAAAACTGCGCCGAACAATACGCATAAAAGCGCAGTAAATACAAAGGACCAGCCGCTGTATTCCTGATAAATAAGGGCTGTCACGCAGGGAAGAAGCATGAAAGCGGCTTCAAAATATAAAACCCTGCCGATAATGGATTTTACAATTAAGTAATTCATAATATCTCCTGATTTCTATTTTTTCAGAATATCTTTTAAGTCACGTAAGCCAGGAATAGATGTTACGACAACAACCGTATCCCCTGCTTGAATAGTATCCTGACCTCTTGGGATTTGGATATTGCCGTTTCGATTGATGCAGGCAATTAACAGGTTATCTTTTAAATTCAAGTCAGATAAAGGCATATCGGTGATAGGAGAGGCTTTTTTTACAGCAAATTCCAGAGCTTCTGCCTGTCCGTCTAAAATATGGTAAAGAGTTTCTACGTTACTGCTTAAAGAATTTTCCATGGCACGTACATAGCGCAGAATATAATCGGCAGTAATGTATTTCGGATAAATCACGCTGCCTAAATCCAATCCGTCAATAATATCGTCAAAAGCAATACGGTTTACCTTTGTAACCAGCTTTGCGTGGGAGTTTTTCTTTGCAAATAAAGACAGGAGAATGTTTTCCTCATCCATATTGGTAAGTGTGACAAACGCTTCTGTCTGTGTAAGACCTTCTTCTAAAAGAAGTTTTTTATCTGTTCCGTCACCGCAGATAACGGT
Source organism: uncultured Blautia sp. (assembly GCA_900539145.1). Classification (GTDB taxonomy): domain Bacteria; phylum Bacillota; class Clostridia; order Lachnospirales; family Lachnospiraceae; genus Blautia. Next base: position 3,391 of record UQAX01000053.1, on the reverse strand, counting down.
AATTCTAGGCAAAAGCTCACTTAATTCTTCGCAGCGGGAAGTATTGGACTCTACCATACGAACATTGATTTTCAGTTCATCAAGGAGAGATGCCAGATAATATCCCAAAGTTCCTCCACCTACAATCATGGCATTTTTTACCTGATTGGTAGTTACCTCGATTTTTTTGAAGAATTTCGCAGAGTTTGCAGGTGAAGCAATGATAGAAATAAAATCATAGTCCTTTAATACAAAGTTTCCGGAAGGAATAAAGACTTCGTCTCCTCTTTCTACGCCACAGATTAAAACGTTGCATTTCAGCTTGTCTACAATTTCCATAACAGAAAATCCGTCTAAACGGAACTCCGGTAGAAGTTTGAACTTCATTAATTCCACTCTGCCCTTTGCAAAGGTATCCAGTTTAATGGCAGACGGAAAACGCAGAAGTCTGGAGATTTCCATTGCCGCAGAATATTCCGGATTGATAATCATGGAAATACCAAGACTTTTTCGGATGAAATTTCTTTCTTTATTATAAATCGGATTGCGGACACGGGCGATGGTGTGGCATTTGCTTACTTTTTTAGCAATGACGCAGCAAAGTAAATTTAATTCGTCAGAGCCTGTAACAGCAATTAAAATATGGGCATCCTCGATGCCGGCTTCGGAAAGCACGTTGACACTGGAACCATTTCCGGCAATTCCCATAACGTCAATACTTTCAGAAAGCTGCTGTATTTTTTTCGGATTTGTGTCAATGACTACAAGGTCATGCTGCTCGTAACTGAGCTGTTCAGCTAAGGTGCTTCCAATCTTGCCGCAGCCCACAATGATAATCTTCATAAGAACCTCCAAACATTATTAAGATAATATAAAAAAAATAAGAATGATATAAAGATTATATAAAAATCAAGTTTCATTATAGCACTAGTAAGTATATTTGCAATGAGTATTTGACAAAGAATACGGTTTTTGATATATCTGAATAGAAAGCATAGAAAGGGAACGAAAAAAATGGCAAAAAAATCAGGAAAAACAGCAGGCTGCGAGTATTGCAGCAATTATATTTATGATGAAGATTTAGGATATTATGTTTGTGATGTGAATTTAGATGAAGATGAGATGAGCCGCTTTTTATCAGATACTTTTTATAATTGCCCATATTTCCAAATGGAAGATGAATATAAGATTGTGAGAAAGCAGATGTAGAAAACGTTGCGCTTGGCAGGCAAAGAGACTATAATGAAACAACAAGTGACCTATGGATTGAGTAAAGGATGAAGATTATGAATATCAGAAATGAAGTAAGAAAGATGAAGGAAGACAGTCCGAAAATGGCTGCACTTTCTTTGGAAACCAGAAATCAGGCATTAAAAGCAGCAGCTTTGGCATTGCAGGAGCATAAAGAAGAAATTTTTCAGGCAAACAAAGAAGACATGGAAGTTGCGAAAGTAGCGCAAGTTTTCCCCTCTGTAATGAAAAGACTGAAATTTGACGAGGAAAAATTAAGAGCAGTGACAGAAGGAATGGAGCAATTAAGAAAACTTCCCGACCCGCTTTCTAAAGTACAGCTTGCAAGGAAATTAGATGAAAATTTAAAGCTGTATCGGGTAACTTGTCCTATTGGTGTGATTGGCGTTATTTTTGAGGCAAGGCCTGACGCTTTGGTGCAGATATCCTCCCTTTGTATAAAAAGCGGAAACTGTGCCGTATTAAAAGGGGGAAAGGAAACCGCAAGAACAAATAAGGTTTTATTCGAGATTATTTATCAGGCTGTGACGAAATGCGGTCTGCCAAAAGGCTGTATGCTTCAGGCAGAGCAGCATCAGGAGATTGATGAGCTCCTTTCCTGCCATGACTGTGTGGATTTGCTAATTCCAAGAGGCTCTAACAGCTTTGTACAGTATATTATGAACCATACAAAAATTCCGGTTATGGGACACGCAGACGGAGTATGTCATATTTATGTAGATAATTCTTATGATATCAAGAAGGCAATCCCTGTGCTTGTTGATGCCAAGACACAGTATACGGCAGCTTGTAATGCAGTGGAGACCTTGCTGGTAAACAGACAGATTGCACAGGAATTCCTGACGGAGGCAGAAAAAGCTCTCAAAGCAGCAGGCGTAAGTATAAGAGGAACAAAAGAAGTACAGCAGATGATAGAATGTGAAGAAATGCGGGAAGAAGATTTTCATACAGAGTATTTAGACATGACGATTTCTGTGAAAATTGTAGAAGATGTAGAGGAAGCAATTTATCACATTAACAAGTATGGTTCTCATCATACAGATTGTATTTTAAGTGAAAATCAGGAAAATGTAGAAAAGTTTATGCAGCTTGTGGACTCTGCAGGGGTGTATCATAATTGTTCCACCAGATTTGCAGACGGTTTTCGCTATGGATTTGGAGCAGAAGTGGGGATTAGCACAGGAAAAATTCATGCCAGAGGACCGGTAGGGCTGGAAGGGCTGGTAACTTATAAATATAAGCTATTCGGACAGGGACAGACAGTACAGGATTATGCTTTGGGAAAGAAAGCATTTCACTTTGAAGAAATAAACGAGGAAGAGAAATAAATGGAGAAATCAAAAGCAATCTTACAAAGTTTTTTGCCTGTTGTCATGTGGCTTGCCATTCAGAGTGTGGTAAGTCTTGTATTTTTATTCTGGAGAGATTATCCTCCTTATTTTGATGGGGTGCTGATTAATTCTGTGACACTGCTTATCGGTGGATTTTGGTATCAAAGTCTGAAAAAGAAGGAAGATACAGCTCAGATTGCGGTTTCACCAACAGGGTGGATAGGTCTTGCTCTTTTAGGGGGCGCAATTCAGTTCTGCACAAGCTTTGCACTCACCGGAATTTCCGGTCTGTTTCCTCAGGAGATGGAAAATTACGGAGAGGTTATGGAAAGTTTGGGAATGTACAGCCCTACCTTTTTCTCCATAGTATATACCATGCTTTTAGCGCCTTTTGTAGAGGAATTGATTTTCAGAGGACTGACCTTAAAAATATTAGAAAAATCCTTTCCGTTCTGGGCTGCCAATATTTTACAAGCATTGTATTTCGGAATAATACACGGCAATATTATTCAGTCCTCCTATGCCTTTTTCGCAGGTTTGTTATTTGGCGCTGTAATGTATAAATATAAAAGTTTAAAATGTGTAATCTGGTGTCATTTCTTTGTGAATTTCTTAGGTACGGCTTTAGGAATGTTTCCTATTCCATTATGGCTGGGAGTTGTCCTTACCATAGTGCCTTTAGGAATTTTGTGGGGAATGAAAAAAAGAAGTTGTGTTTAAAGCACAGCTTCTTTTTTTAAAACTGCTTGACAAAGAAAATTGTCATCTGCTACAATCCTATCTTTGACAGTTGAGAAATGAAAAAATCGCTGTGTCCCTTGGTTTCATTG
>UQAX01000052.1 GCA_900539145.1 uncultured Blautia sp. | reverse complement strand
AGATGAAAGAAAGGGGCTAAAATTATGCTTAAAAATGGAGTTTTAGGACGGTCTGCGGGGGGGAGAAAGAGAAATGCCATTATATAACAGCCTGAAGGAATATCGGGCAAGGCTGGGGATTAACCAGCAGGAGCTTGGCAAAAGAGTCGGAGCTTCCAGACAGACCATCAGTTTAATTGAAAGAGGAGATTATTCTCCGTCTGTAACGCTGGCTTTGAAAATCGCAAAGGAGTGCAACGCAACCGTGGAAGAAATATTCAGATATGAGGAGGATGAAGATGAGTAAGAAAAAGCAGAAAGAGACGGGACGTGTACAGGGCATGATACAAATGGCGCTTTTGATGCTGGTAGGAGCATTTATCGGAGGAGCAGGAAGCGCTGTATGCTTTGGGTTTAAAGATGATATTGCAAATATTTTGCAGGAAGCAGAGAGTATTACAGGACATTACAGTGATTGGATGCTGATGTTTTTATCTTTCGTACTTTTTATTTTAGCTCCTCTGCTTACTTTTATAGCAGCGAAAAAGCTGAAACAATGGGACGAAGACTCAGAAGAAGAAACCGAGCGGCTGGAAAGAAGTATTCAGAGATATCAGAGTGTTTTATCTATTTTTATGATAGGTGAAATGTGTATTTCGGGAATTTCTATTGCAAATCTGCATACAGAAACAAGTATGGTTTCGATGTTGTCTGTTGCAGCTGTTCTGATTTATGCACTTATTGTATTTTGGAACTTATTTTTTATGGGGAAATTAATAAAGTATGATAAGAAAATCAATCCGGAAAAGAGAGGGAATTTCTTTAGCTGGAATTTTAATAAAGAATGGCTGGAAAGCTGTGATGAAAGAGAAAAATTAAGATTGTTTCAAGCGGCATATTATACACAGTTAAGAACGCAGTTTGTGTATCTGGCGGTCTTTATCGGACTTTTACTTGTATCTAATGCAGTGGAAATTGGGATAGTACCATTTTTGATTTTAATGGTGATATGGGTTTCTCAGTCATTGATTTATTGCTATGAATACGAAAAGAAAAGATAAGGAGGAGTAACATGGGATTAGAAGTAAGAGGAATTACAAAGAAATTCGGAGAAAAAACAGCCGTGGATCATTTATCCTTTGAGATGAAAGAGCCGGGGGTATTCGGACTTTTGGGAACAAACGGAGCAGGGAAAACCACGACTATCCGCAATATTTTGGGGATTATGAAGCCGGATGAGGGAGAAGCACTGTGGAACGGCACTCCTATTTCAAGAGAAACATTGTCCTTTGGATATCTTCCGGAGGAGAGAGGAATTTATATGAAGACGAAAGTGCTGGAGCAGTTGGTTTACTTTGGAAGATTGCGAGGCATGAAGAAGGAAAAAGCAAAAAAATCTGCACTGGAGCTTATGGAAAGGCTGCGGGTGTCGGAATATCAGAATACGCCGGCAGAAAAGCTGTCGAAAGGAAATCAGCAGAAGGTTCAGTTAATTGCGGCAATTATACATAATCCGAAATTGATTTTTCTGGACGAACCTTTTTCCGGCTTAGACCCTGTAAATGCACAGGTGTTGAGAAATCTGGTAAAGGAGCTTGTAGCAGAGGGGAAATATATTATTTTAAGTACCCATCAGATGGAAACGGTGGAAGAATACTGCGAAAATCTGGTTATTCTGGACAGAGGAAAAACTCTTTTAAAAGGCAATTTAAAAGAAATCAAAGCAGGGTACGGACATACCAATCTGGTAGTAGCTGCGCAGGAGGATGTCAGCACTTTGGCACAGGAAGAAGGATTGGAGCTTTTTGAAAAAAGAGCGGCTGAGACAGAATATAAGATACAGGGAGATGAGATGGCGCATAGATTTTTAAGACGAATGACAGAGGCAAACATTTATCCTTTAAAATTTGAAATCCGTGAACCGTCCTTACAGGAAATTTTCGTCAGAAAGGCAGGGGAAAGCAAATGAAGCAGATTTTAACCGTATTTTCTTATACATTTAAAGAAGGCATTAGAAAGAAAGCTTTCTGGATTTCTACGATTGTGATTATGGTTCTTTTAGGCGTTATGTGTGCCATTCCCCGTGTAATGTCATTCTTTGACAATGGCGAAGAAGGCACAGACACTAAGACCGAATACAGCGGAACCTGTTACTTAGTTGATGAAACAGGAGTCTTTGAGAAGGAAATAGAATATTTAAAAGCGGCTTATCCGGGGATGAATTTTAAATCCATAGAAGAGGATGAGGTAAAAGGGCTGGAAAAAGCTGTGGATGAAAGCAAAAGCAGAAACGTGGCTATTCTTTCTATTCAGGAAAAGGATGCAGCTCCGGTTCTGGAGATTACCGTGAGCAACTTTTTGAGTAAGGTACAGGCAGATACCATTGCAGACGCCTGCAATAAAATATGGCAGTCTCACCTTCTTACAGAAAACGGATTGGAGAAAGGAAAAGTTGATGCTATTCAGACACCGCTTATCTATACCCAGAGATTTATCGGAAATATGAATTTAACAGAATATGTGGTGGGACTTTTGCTTACCTTCGTCATGTTCTTTGCCGTGTATTACTATGGCTATGGTGTAGCAATGTCCATTTCTTCAGAAAAGACCTCCAGAGTTATGGAAACCTTGATTATTTCAGCCAAGCCTTCCAAAATCTTAATTGGAAAATGTCTGGCTATGGGCGTGGTAGGGCTTCTTCAGCTGGTAGGGCTGATGGCGTTTGCAGCCTTTTGCTACAAATTTATCCTTCCGGAGGGCTTTCAGATTGCCGGTGTGGATTTAGCTGTTTCAGGCTTTACACCGAAAACACTGGTGTTCCTGATTATCTATTTTATTTTGGGATATGCTCTTTACGCAGTTATGAATTCTGTATGCGGCGCTGCCGTAAGCAAAATGGAGGATTTAAACTCAGCTATGATGCCGGTGAGTATTCTTGTAATTATCGGATTTTATCTGGGCTATTTTACCTCTGTTATGGGAGGCGGAAGCGGAGCAATGTCTAATCTGGCAATTTATCTGCCGATTTCCGCACCTTTTGCAGTGCCGTTTAAACTGATTACAGGAGAGATTACTATGCAGGAGCTGGGGATTTCCATTCTTCTTCTGGTGCTTGCCATTGTAATTGTAACGATGTTCTCTGTTCGCATATACAGCGCTTCTGTTATGCACTATGGAAATCGCCTGAAATGGAAAGAATTAAAGAAAATTAAGACAAATTAAAAAAGTGCTGTCGCTTTAAGGACATATCCGAATATTTATACACCTTGAGCTTGTAAACTTAAAGTGTATAAATATTTTGGAGAATGTTTAAGTGACAGCATTTTTCATAATAATTACGTTTTATAAAAAATTATTTTGTTTTAGATAAAGCTGCTTCGTCAGCTACGATTGTTACATCCGGATGAAGCTGTAAAATAGAAGCAGGAACCTGTGGAGTAATTGGTCCGTTGATGACTTTGTTTAAGATTTCAGCTTTGTCTTCACCGCTTACAACAACAAGGATTTTCTTTGCGCTCATAATTGTGCCAATTCCCATTGTGTATGCCTGACGAGGTACATCCGCTTCGTTTTCGAAGAAGCGTTTGTTTGCCTGAATGGTGCTCTCTGTTAAGTCTACGCAGTGTGTTGTCTTAGGAAAATCATCGGCAGGCTCGTTGAAGCCAATGTGTCCGTTATGACCAAGACCTAAAAGCTGTAAGTCAATACCGCCTACTTTTTCAATGATTTCTTCGTAAGCTTTGCATGCTGCATCGCTGTCTTTGTCTAATCCATCAGGAACGTATGTACATTCTTTGCGGATATTTACGTGGTCAAAAAGATTGTGGTTCATAAAATAGCGATAGCTCTGGTCATTATCTCCGCTTAAACCTCTGTATTCGTCAAGATTGCAGGAGGTAATCTGTGAGAAATCCAAATCTCCGTTCTGATACCATTCAATCAGATTTTTATAAGTGCCCACAGGTGTAGAACCTGTTGCAAGACCAAGTACGCAGTCAGGATTTAAAATAACTTGAGAAGCAATGATATGTGCTGCTCTTTTACTCATTTCATCGTAATTTTTTGTTTTGTAGATTTTCATTCCCCATTCTCCTTTTTGTAAAGTAATTAAATACCTTTTTCTAAATTTTCTTTCATTATAATATGAACAGAAAGGAAACTCAATGCTAAAATGCAGAAAGTCTATTTTCTGTCAGAAATTACCTTAATCGAAGATGCGTATTCAGAAGGTGTCATTCCCGTGATTTTTTTAAACTGACGGGAAAAGTAGTGGATAGAGGTATATCCGATAAATTCTGATATCTGCGTAAAGTTGTGATGATTTTCTCGAATAAGCTGTTTTGCCAGTTCTACCTTCAAACGGGAGAAATAGTCAATCACACCACACTGGTCATGCTCTCTGAAAAGCTTTTGAAGCTGGGAACGACCAATGAGATTATCACGGCAGATAGTTTCAATGGTAAGATGCTCTCGAATGTGTTCTTCCAGATAAGTAGTAATTTTATTGTATAATAAATCATCACTTTTCAGCTTCATGGATTTTATGGCAGGAGCAGAATACTGCCCCAGTTGTAAATTGCGGATCATCGCAATAAGCAGAGCTTGAAGATAGATTTTAATCAATTGCTCTGAACCAAAAGGCGCATCTGGATTTTTCACCATTTCTGTTGTCTTGGGATCATTTAATGGTGTTTTGATACAGCGTTTTGCTTCATAGATAATCTGAGCAATGAGATTTCGTTCTGCTTCTCCGATGCTTGTTTTTAAATCCTGAAAATAGTCCATACATGGAGAAGTACAGTCAAAGGAAATAACAATCAGATTAGGTGCGATTTTTCCGTTGGCACGAACGGTATGAAACTCATTGGGCTTATGGAAAATAATTTCACCTTTTTTTAAGGTATAAGCTCGGTTGTCAGCGGTGACTTCTACTTCACCTTTATCTACGCATAAAAATTCCCAAAAATCGTGACGTTCTCCGGGAAAACTATAGTCACTCATATATTCAAAGTAATGAATGGTAATAATACTGTCAATTTTCACATCTTCAATCAATTTTAAACTTTTAAATGGCATGATAAACCTCCTAAAAAGAATGAATATTAATTTTATTATAAAGGAAACGAAGAGAAAAATCTACATTTGGATAAAATTGTTGTATTTATAAAGAGAAAAAGCTACAATAAAGAAAATAAGTCGAGAAAGAGGAAGAAAAATGAAATATATGCAGATGATGATAAAACCGGCATCTTCAAACTGTAATTTAAGATGCTCCTATTGCTTTTACGAAGACGAATGTAAAAACAGAGAAGTTCCTTCTTATGGAATTATGAAGGAAGATACCATGGAAATACTGGTAAAAAAAGCTTTAGAAGAAGCAGAAGAATTTTGTACCTTTGGATTTCAGGGGGGAGAACCTACACTTGCCGGTCTGGAGTTTTTTGAGAAATTTGTGGAATGTGTTAAGAAATACAAAAAGAAAGAAACGAAAGTCAATTTCTGTCTTCAGACAAACGGAACGCTGTTAGATGAGAAGTGGATAAAATTTTTAAAAGAAAACAACTTTTTAGTTGGAATTTCCTTAGACGGAACAAAAGAAATTCATGACAGAAACAGACAGGATGCAAAAAAGAAGGGAACCTTTGCTCTTGTTTTGAAAAATGCAAAAGAATTGCTGAAAAATAAGGTAGAAGTAAATATTCTCTGTGTGCTTACCAAACAGAGTGCAAAAAAGATATCCTCTATTTATCGCTTTTTAAAGAAAGAAGGCTTTTATTATCAGCAGTATATTCCCTGCTTAGACCCTATGGGAGAGGAAGAAGGACAATACCCTTGGTCTTTAACGCCCAAGGTGTATGCAGAAGCATTGAAGGAGCTTTTTGACTTATGGTTTGAGGATATTCAAAAGGGAGAAATCGTCTCTATCCGCGAATTTGACAACTGGCTTTCTATGTTAAAGGGAATGCCGCCGGAAGCCTGCTCGCAGACAGGAAGATGTTCCATGCAGAATATTGTAGAAGCAAACGGCGATATTTATCCATGTGATTTTTATGTGCTGGATAATTGCAGAGTTGCCAATGTGAAGGATGAGAATTTCCGTTTCTTTCAGGGGATTTTGCCGGATATGGAATTTTTTAAAGAAGGCGTAAAGAGAGGAGAAGCTTGTAAGGCATGTAGATGGTATCCCCTTTGCAGAGGAGGCTGTCGAAGAAACTATACAAAAGAGAACAAAAATTACTTCTGCGAAGCATATCAGGAATTTTTTGAATACAGTATTGCAAGATGGGAATGGCTGGCAGCGAGATTATAATAATGTTCTCCGTTGTTCCATAGAAAACTCGTCCATTTTTTAGTTTTTCTGCGCCGCTTATAGATGCCTTGCTCACCAAACTCGTGCTGATGCACTCAGACACAGTTCTCAAGGCATCGCTATGCTTGAAAAACTTTTAAAATGTTCCGATTGTTTGTCTATGGAACAGCGGAGTATTTTTATACAGCTCATAGTTGAGAATAATATATGGTATAAAAATTACTGAGATGTATGGCTGCTATGTTGTTGAAACAATTTGCCTCAGATAGAAAATTAAAGCTGCAGCACTTTTTAATTTATTTTCCCTCTTTTTGAGTTTTATCCGGCATGTAAGGCGGATACGGGCAGCCGGTAATGAGCTGTGTACCGTCTGAAAAGCCTTCCGGGCGGTCTTTTAAGGTTTCAATCAGAGTGTTCCGAAGTTCTTCAATACGTTCTTTGTAAATCGGATTGGAGATTTCATCATGAAGTTCTTTGGGATCTTCACTGATGCGGAAGTATTGTTCTTTTCCTGTTTCGCTGTACCAGATAAACTTGTCGTAGGAGGAAACCAGCCAGTGATTGGAGTAAGGTCCGTAGGAATGTTCGCCGTGAAGTACGTCTCGGAGCTTTTCAGCGGGATTTTGAACCAACGGAAGCATACTTTTTCCGTCGACACTGTCAGGAATATCTGCTTTTACAAAATCAAGGAGGGTAGGCATGACATCCCGAAGCTCTACCACACTATGAGAAACTGTATCCTGCTTGATGCCGGGAAGGAGGGTTTCGTTTCCTGCCATAATCATAGGAATACGAATACTTCCCTGATAAGGTCTGGATTTTCGGAACATGTGGTGGTCACACAGCTCTTCGCCGTGGTCAGAGGTAAAGAGGATAAGAGTATTATCATAAACTCCATACTCTACCAATGCCTGTATCAAACGACCGATTTGATGATCCAGATGAGTAATGCAGGCGTAATAGCCGATTTGTGCTTCTCTGATGAGTTCAGGATCGGATGGTCCGCATTTGGAGTCAAAGACACGTCCCATAGCCTGTAATTCTTCTGTGGTTTCCCAATCTCCCACAGCAGGAGGTGCCAGCTCTTTTTTGTTATACAGGTCGAAATAATAAGACGGCGCATCAAAAGGCGGATGTGGTCTTAAATAGGATGCCATAAGGAAGAAAGGCTTTTGTGGGTCTTTTCTTCTTAAAAAGTCAATACTTCTGTCTGTTACCCAGTTGGTGGGGTGATACTTTTCTTCATAAATCCAAGGACGTGCTACCCAACTGTTACATTCTAATCCCGTATCTGTTACATCTGCATCAATTCCCTTTTCCTGCTTTAACCAGTGGAAATAATCGTCGGCATTTTTCTGTGACTCCTGCCACGGCACATTGGTATATCGTGCGCTGTGCAGGTATCCGTCATGGAGTTCTACATTGTGAAAGCCCAGATAGTTGCGAAGAGGGTGTACGTGCATTTTTCCTACGCACTGGCAGTAATAGCCTGCCTTGGAAAGCTCTCCTGCCATGGTATTTGGGTATTCCCACGGAATATTATCTTCATATCCGGTACGTCTGTGATGTTCCTGTGCCATACCGGTATGAAGAGCGGCTCTTGCGGCGATACAGCTTGGACAGGAGCTGTAAGCATTATCAAAAGAAACTCCTCTGCTGGCAAGGGTATCAAGATACGGAGTCTTTACATCGGGATGTCCTGCAAAACCCAGACAATCTCCACGAAGCTGATCCGTCATAATAAGCAGTATATTCGGTTGGTTCAAAATTTCATTCCTCCATTCGTTTAAGCTATTTACAACTATACGTGAAATTTTCGTAAAATACAAGATGATTTGCAAAAATACCGGCTGATGTTGGTGAAGGTGACGAAAGAAAAAAGAGCGTGACAAATGTGTGGATAGAAGAAAAGCATAAATAAACAAGAAAAGTGTCGGTTTTTTGGGTGAAATTGACATAGAAAAAATGGATTGTGCAAAATATCCAATAAATAATATAAATACAAAATTGAAAAATGTGTTATAATGTGATGTATAAAATCTAAAAGAGATGTTTAACATCTACAAATTAGGGAGGAATTAGCAATGAAAATGAAGATGGTAAAGAAACTGGTAGCTATGGCTCTTGTTTCAACAATGGCTTTATCTGGACTTGCTGCATGTGGAGACACAAAAGAAGAAAAACCTGCAGCAGACACAGGTAAAGAAGACAGCAAAGATAATGGAAAGGGTGAAGAAAAACAGACTCTGAAGTTAGCTGCTTTCAAAGGCGGTAACGGAGAAAAAATCTGGGAAGATATTGCAGCAGCTTTCGAAGAAGAAAAAGGTGTTGAAGTAGAATTAGAGATGTCTTCTGAATTAGACAAAGACTTAACAAAGTCTATTCAGAAAGGTGAATTCCCTGACGTAGTATACTACAACTTAGGACAGAAGAGCGGATTTACAGAAACAATGTTAAAAGAAGGCGCAATCGCTGATATTTCAGACGTATTCGCTGACGAAGAATTAAAGGGAAGACTGTTAGACGGTATTACAGATGGTACAGACGCTCAGCCATTCGCTGACGGAAAAATCTATCTTGCACCTATTTTCTATACACCAACAGGATTTTGGTATAACAAGAACCTGTTTGAAGGCGAAAACAAAAAATATGACCTTCCAACAACATGGGAAGAATTCTTTGCTTTAGGCGATCAGGCAAAAGCTGATGGAGTTGCTTTATTTACATTTCCACAGTCAGGTTACTTAGATGCAACTATTTATAGTATGTTAGCACAGGCTGGCGGAACAGAATTCTATCAGAAAGCAATCAAATACGACAAAGATACATGGACATCTGAAGAAGGTAAAAAAGTTCTGGATACTTTAGGAAAATTAGTATCTCCTGAATATACAGAAAAAGATACAGTAGCAAACGCAAATGCTGACGGTGGTTTCAAAATCAACCAGCAGAACGTTATTGATAACAAAGCATTATTTATGCCAAACGGTAACTGGGTAATCGGTGAGATGGCTGCTTCTACACCAGAAGACTTCAGATGGGGTATGATGCCAGCTCCTAAGTGGGAAGGCGATGAAACTCAGACAATGTACACATTTACAGAACAGATGTGGATCCCGGCAGAAGCTGAACACATGGATTTAGCAAAAGAATTCATCAAATTCATGTACTCTGATACAGTTGTTGACATTTTATTAAACAATGAAACAACAGATAAAGAAACAGGTAAAACATCTCCAGCTCCAGTTGTAGCTCCAGTAAAAGGCGCTGCTGAAAAATTACCAGAAGGTACAACAAAAGACTGCTATGAAGCATCAACAGCAGATAACATTGTTACAGTTACAGGTGGATGGGTTGCAACAGAACCAATCGAAGGTCTGAACATGAAAGAAGCAGTTTACGGACCAGCATACAGTGTAAACACAGGTGAAATGACAGTAGAAGATTGGCAGGCACAGTTAACAGAAACATGGGAAAAATGTGCAGGCGCTTTAAAGTAAGCACAATTTAAGCATGGATATTGAAACGGTGAGTTGTTTACGACTCACCGTTTTTAAAAGAAAAGGAGGAAAACCATGAACAGGAAAAAATCACAGGGACGTTTTGTGTTTGCCTGTCTGGCACCGGCAGTTCTTTTAATCTTACTTTTCATTTTCGTTCCTACGGTAAAGGTATTCAATATGTCTTTATACCGCATGGGTGGAATTACAAACAAGAAAGAATTTGTTGGATTTGAAAACTTTGCAAAATTGATGCAGGATAAGACATTTTTAGAGGCAATGCAGAATACAATTCTGGTTATTGTACTGGTTATGATTTGTACTATTGTATTAGCAGTCCTTTTTGCAGCTTTATTATCCAGAGGAGATTTTAAGGGAAAAAATTTCTTCCGTGTTATTTTCTATATCCCTAACATTTTAAGTATCGTAGTAATAGCAGGTATTTTTGGAGCTATTTACAATCCTAGTTCAGGTTTGTTAAATACATTTTTAGAGGCAATTCATCTGGATGGATTGGTACATCAGTGGATGGGTGAGCCGAAAATCGTTCTTTATTCCGTAATTTTTGCCCTTGTATGGCAGGCAATCGGTTATTACATGGTTATGTATATGGCAAGTATGGCAGCAATTCCGGAAGATTTGTATGAAGCAGCGTCTCTTGACGGTTCTTCAGAGATACATACATTCTTCACAGTAACTCTGCCTCTTATTTGGAATAATATTCGTACAACATTAACTTTCTATATTATCAGTACGATTAACTTAAGCTTCCTGTTTGTTCAGATTATGACAGACGGTGGACCAAACGGAAAAACAGAGGTTGCACTGAACTATATGTACAAACAGGCTTATGGCGCAGGTGTATATGGTTATGGTATGGCAATCGGTGTTGTAGTATTTATTTTCTCATTTGTTCTTGCAGCAGTTGTAAACAAGATTACAGATAGAGAAGTCTTAGAATTTTAGAAAGGAGAGCGAAAAGAAATGAAAAAATCAAATAGCTTAGGTAAGATTTTATCCAAAATTATTATTTATATTGCTCTTTTTGCTCTGGCAATTTCTATTATTGTGCCGGTTGGCTGGGTATTCATGGCCAGTGTAAAAAGAAATGCAGAATTTATTGGTGCAGATATTAACCCGTGGGCGCTTCCGACAGATCCACGTTGGGAGAACTTTAAACAGGCGTTTGTCGATGCCAGAATGGGAGAGTTTTTCTTAAACTCTGTTATGGTAACAGCGTTGGCTCTTTGCCTCTTGCTTTTAATTGCATTACCGGCATCTTATGTACTGGCAAGATTTAACTTTAAATGCAAAGGTATTTTAAATCTGGCTTGTATGGCTGGTCTGTTTATTAACGTAAACTACATTGTAGTTCCGATTTTCTTAATGCTGTCAGATGCAAATAAGACATTCGGTGTGGAGTTCTTCCTGAATAACCGCTTCCTTTTGGCGTTGATTTATGCGGCTACCAGTCTTCCGTTTACCATTTATCTGTTAAGCGGTTACTTTAAGACTCTGCCAAAGGGATTTGAAGAAGCAGCTTACATTGACGGATGCGGTTACTTTAAGACTATGACAAAAATCATGATACCTATGGCAAAACCAAGTATCATTACAGTTATCTTATTCAACTTCCTGTCCTTCTGGAATGAGTATATCATTGCATACACATTGATGGATGGACACGATACTCTGGCTATGGGACTGAAAAACCTGATGGCAGTAGAAAAAACAGCTACAAACTACGGTATCATGTACGCCGGTCTTGTAATTGTTATGCTTCCTACATTAATTCTGTATATCGCAGTACAGAAACGTTTAACTGAGGGTATGACTCTCGGCGGTCTGAAAGGATAGGAGAAAATAGTAATGAATAATGCAGTAAAGATTATTATTAAAAGTATTGTTTTTATTGTTTGCCTCGGTTTAATTATTGTGGGGCAGAAAAATATCAGTCTTACAGGTCTGGCTATGGAATTAATCGGATTAGTTGGTCTGCTGGTGTTATTATTTCTTTACAATAAAAAATACCAATAGAACTCAGGGCGTTGCACAAAATGCAGCGCCCTTTTTTGCAGTGCGCCGCTAGGCGCATTGCAGAAAAGGATGAAAGTCGTATGTTCTGCAAGTCGTTTTAAATTCTGGGTGTGATTTTGACTTATTTATAGTATACTTTATTTCCTTCTAAAAGTATATTTTAATAGGTAGAGTTGTTGCAATTATAGTTTATCATAGTACTAAAATGTTATTTAACAGCAGCAGTATGTTATGTGATGTGGGAGGAGTTACATAAAATAATTATCTGGCTTCTTTTTGATATAAATATACGCATATTATTATATAATATCATAGAAAAGTAAATAAACTAGTGTAACGAATATTAAATAATTGCTATATTAAACCGATGCCGCTTCCTCTTCACTGATTTCATCCATTTTATACTTCCAGTGATAAACTACAGGCTCACGGTTTATTTCGTCAAAATACTTGTAAATTCGTTCTTCCAATTCCTGTTTGCTATTGACACGAATTCCACGAAGCATCTGTCTGGTCATCTTACTGAAGAAGCTTTCAATCATATTTAACCATGAGCCATGTTTCGGAGTAAACACAAATTTAAAACGTCCCTTTGGCAGCGTATCCAGAAAGCGCCGTGTTTCTTTAGAAGTATGTGCGGAATGATTATCCAGGATGATCCGGATTGTATCCTGTGATGGATATTTTTTGTCCAGTATCTTTAAAAACTCAATAAAATCAGAACTCTTATGGGTTTCACTTACTAACGGGATGGCTTCTCCTGTAAGCAGATCAATGCCTGCCAGCAAAGAGAGCGTTCCAAGACGTTTGTATTCTGCATCACGATATACCTCTCCGTGTTCTGATGTCGGGCGTAAATCCGGTGCCGTATTGGAGATTGCCTGAATGCCCGGCTTCTCATCATACGATACCGTAATCGTCAGTTTATAATCGTCTGGAACAATGAGATCACCATTTTCATCAAACTGCATTTCAATCTGTTTGTAAACCAGCAGGACTTCATGCATTTTTGTTTCAAAATCAGGATCCCGCTTTTCACAGTAATATTTGATTTTAAAGGGTTTCATATCCTGTTCCCTGAGGAATTTCTGGATATAAGGTTTCGTAACTGTTGAAAGTCTTGGATATCCCGCCTCCTCTGCATGTTTCTGAATGTATTTATGGAGAGAAGCCAATGTCCACAGTTCCTGCGCATAACCGAGTTCTGCCGGTCTCTGACACGCAATACTGATCATCCATGCCTTCGCATCGTCGGTGATTTCGGATGGACGTCCAGAACGCTGAACATCAAACAGTGCAGCATCCAAACCGCCTTTCTGAAACTTCGAAACACATAGGCGTACCGTGGCAGTGCTGATTGCAAGTTTATCAGCAATTTGTTGGAATGTCATTCCATCGGCTTTATATAAAAGAATCCTGGCACGATCCACGACTTGTGCCTGAATGGTTCTCTTTTTTGATAATGATTTAAGGTAATTCCTGTCTTCATCTGACAGAGGAAGATATGTTTTTCTCATAGCGTTCATCCTTTCTTTGATAACACTATTTTACCATACATCATCTCAAAAATATATAGCAGAAATTTAATTTATTCTATACTAGTGTAAAATTTTTGTAGGAAAAACAAATAGATAAAAGAAGAAAGCACCACTTTGTGTTAAGATTAAGTTGCCCAGACAAAATCTACATAAAGGAAGGTACTTTCTATGATTAAAAGTATACAACAATTTCAGACAGAAGGGGTAAAAAATTTAGAAAAAGTTTTTATGAATTATTCATCAGATATGACAAAAATTGCAGAAATGGTAAAAGGTGTAAAAGAGCGTGTGATCAATCTGGGACTGTCTATGATTGCAGAAGAGCTGGAAATGTATGATGAATTTCTCTGCAAAAACAGACAGGCACATCCAGAGTGGTATGTGGAACGCAAAGATGAAACAACACTTCTTACCAGTCTTGGAAGTGTGACTTATCATAAAACCTTGTTTAAAAATAAGTTTACAGGGAAATATGAGTATCTGCTGGATCGTGTGATGGGGATTGAAAAACATGAAAGGATGAGCGAGGATGCAGTAGCAGAGCTTCTTGGAGAAGCTGTTCAGACCAGTTATAGAAAAGGCGGGATATCTGCGTGTATGACAGAAGAATGTGTAAGCAAAGAAACGGTCATGAACAAGCTGCACGCATTAGAATTCCCGAAAAACACGGAACAGCCGGAAAAAAAGAGAGTCGTGGATTATCTGTATATCGATGCTGATGAGGATCATGTTTCCCTGCAGTTCAGGGAAAGAAAAGGTGATCTGATAAATTTAGAGAATAACCGGAAAAATAATCAGGCAATAGCAAAGCTGGTATATATATACGAGGGAATTGAAAAAGAAGCACCTGCGGGTAAAAGACATAAGCTGATTAACCCTTATTATTTCTGCCGTGTATGTAACGGGAAGGAAAACAGGAAACTTTGGGATGAAGTCTACGAGTATATAGAAAATCACTATGAAGTGAACCGGATTAAAAAAATATACCTGAATGCAGATGGCGGAGCATGGATAAAGTCAGGTAAAAAAAGCATTGCCGGAATAACCTATGTATTCGATGAATTCCATCTGGAAAAAGCGGTCATGAAGCTGACAAGCCATATGAAAGACAGGCGGGAGGATACGAGGAAAGAATTGTATGAAGCAATCCGTAAGAAGAAAAAATCGGATTTTGAAGAGATTGTAGAAAAACTAGAGGAAGGGTTAAAGGATCAGAAGGGAGTGAAACGTATCGAGGATAATAAAGCGTACCTTCTGTCAAACTGGACGGCAGCGAAGCTGCGCTTAAACCATAAAGACGGAGTGAAAGGATGCAGTGCAGAGGGACATGTGAGCCATGTGTTATCCAGCAGGATGAGTTCTCGTCCGATGGGATGGAGTATCAAAGGAATGTCAAAAATGGCTGAATTAAGAGCGTATTACTACAATGGCAGGGATATGCTTGAATTAGTGCGCTATCAAAAAGAAAATCTGCAAAAAGCAGTTGGTTGTGAAGAGGTTATTTTTAGCTGTGAAGAAATGCTGAGGGAAGAGAGAAAAAGAAGACGAGTGTTGGGAAAACTGGCTGAACTGCCGATTTATCGTATTCCATACCCACAGATTAGGAAGATAGCCAACTTCAAAGGACATATTTATGGCTTGTAAAAATCAAGGAAATAGAATAAAGTATAAGCAGAACTAATCTTAAACACATCATAGGTGTATTCTGCCTGTGTTTTTCCGACAGTAAATTTATGCTATTAAGTAAATAAAATCACTTGAGTTTCCGCAAACTGTAATTGAAAAATGAATATGGCTACCCAGAGTGCCAATCTGCCGACTTTTTAGAAAATTCAGAATGACAGTTCTGTGATTAGAGGCACTTTAATAAGCCCCGCCGGAACCGGGCTTTGGGGAGACCTATTTTTTTATCTATTTACACAGCCAGCTTAAGGCAGAGTTGACGGTATGCCGGACGTTTTGTCCGGAACCAAAGCCTGACGCCCTCTTTTGCATAAGAAAGTATGCCTGAGATGCCTTTTGCCAGTCGGTAATAGCAGAAAAAAACGTTTTCCTTTACAGGATTTGCTGCCTTTATGATGGAAACCTTAAGGGCATTGGTCTCTGATTCCATTGAAATCATTGCAAGAAATGCCATGCATAAGGTGATATAAAAATTAAGCGCGTTGATTGCCTTCAGCTTACGCACACGAAAGTTCTCGAATTGGAACATCTGCTTTTTACAGCGGAAATATTCTTCGATTTTCCAGCGGGAAAAGTAAGTTCTTGCCACCCGGATCACATCGTCTTTCGATTTGATTTCTTTATTAGTAACAAGCATCATCGGGTGTTCGGTAATGCCGTAAACAAGCACAAGATAAACGTTCTTTCTGGATGCAGTAATCTGTACTTTGACATGTGAAAGGTAGGCTTCATGGTTTTTGCCCTTGTAAAAAACATTTGTTTTCACCTTGCCTTTCCTGCGGTTACGAAGTTCTGTAGCCTTTGTCCATTTGTTATGGTACAAAAGCTTACGATTGGACTTTAAACGGATCACATAATCCTGTCCGAGTTCATCCAACTTCAGAAACATCTTATTGTCATCGTAGCCTCTGTCCATGACAAAAGTGGCTTTGTCAAAGAGAGAGTTTCCCTGTTCCATTGCTTGGAAAGTAATTGTATTTGCAGATTTATAATCTTTTTCATGAGACGAATGTATTTTAGAAAAAATACTAACAGGATGATTGCCGGAAGTAAGAATGCAGGCCTCGGTTACATGATACCCTTTTTTATAAACGCTTTTAGTAGATGTACTTTCTGAACCATCGCGGACAATTCCAAGTGATTCAAATTTATAGCCATCTGGCTTAACAACATCACTATCATCAATGTAAATGATAGGTTGAGAAGAACTCCATTTTTTAACTTGTTGTAAGTAAGCGGAAGTAGCAGATGCAGACACCCCTTTTTCAAGGTGTCTAGATAAACGATCAATAACGTTTATCTTTTGGGAAGGTTCGTGAAGTTGATCACAGACATCAGTTAACAGGCAACTTCCGGACGCCAGCATACCATAGGTAATGTCAGCTGTGAATTTTCTTTCAGGCTTTGAAAGTTTTCTTGAAATTTTCTTTGTAAAAGTTAAAATTTTTCGTTTCAAAATGTAAGTGTTTGATGTAAAATTGACCATAAGGGATCCTCCTTCTTTTTGTTTAGTAGGTTTTCGTTTGGTCACTTAAATTTTACATCAAAAAGGAAGAAGATTCCTTATATTTTGGGTATTTTTTGAAAGTTGTTTGTAATGATGTATTGCAAAACAGGTGACTGTGGATAAAACTGCGGAAACTCAAGAATAAAATCAGTCTTTTTTAAAGTATTGTTTTGTGATATATTTTAAATATAAGATAAATTAATTTTATCAACAAAAAGAAAGGGATGATACCATTGAAGCAAGATAAGAAAATATATGTGGTATTGAAACAATTTATTTTTATTTTTTTAATATTTGTATGTGTATCTACCATGATAATGTTTTTTATGAACAAAAATATTATACTAAAACAAGAAGAAATGTATATTTTTTGGGGATTTCCTTGTACAACAATTAAATGGTGGCAACGTGGTCTGGAACAAGGTTATTCTTATTCTATAAATTTACTGGCTTTTTCTTTTAATATGATTTTTTATTATATAATTTTTGCATTATTTTCTAGAATTATAAAATTATTTAGGTAATTGCGAAACAAGCTCAGGATATGAGCCAGAATAGTGCTGAAACTTGGG
>UQAX01000051.1 GCA_900539145.1 uncultured Blautia sp. | reverse complement strand
GATGATCTGTCAATCCACTTTGACGGCATTCCATGATGAGACGGTATTGTTCTTCGGCAGGTATTCTTTTGCTTCTCATGAGCACACCTCCATAAATCGGATAGAGTAAAATGCTCGCATCTATCATTTCTAGCAAGAGAAGATGAAGTGAAATGCTTGCATTTTCTAATGATTATTATGGAATGATTTTTAGGGCAACACAATCCGTCGAATTATTTTGCGCTTACCAATCTTCAATTGTTGTAAGTTTTTTTCCCAGCTCTATCTGTGCAAGGTTCTCACAGTCCATAAAAGCTCTATTGGAGATTATTTCTACATTATCAGGGCATTCAAAAAATTTTAAGGACTTACAGGAATGAAATGCACTTTTTCCAATACTATGTAACTGACTTTCCTTAGGAAAAACCACTTCTGTCAGATTTTCGCAGGATATAAAAGCTCCATACTGTAGTTCTGTCACTGTTCCCGGAATTTCCACCTTCGTTATAGTATTGTTTTCACAAAAAGCATTGGCTCCAATACTGGTAACTGATTTCCCACTAAATTTTTCCGGTATTTTTACCTGTTCCTCCGTTCCTGTGTAAGCTGTCACCTCCACAGTTCCATCTTCTAACTCCCTATACGTATAATTCTCCGTTGTTTTCACTTCTGTTTGTTTTGGTACTGCTGTTTTATCCTCTGCTGTCATATCCGCCGGAACTGTATTTTCTTCTTCTGTTTCTTCTGCTGCCAGTTCAATGCACCATGTAATCGTTCCTTTTGCATTATCCAAAAAATACTTTGGCTCCAAGTAATATACTTGTCCTGCTTCCATAGGAAGAATCATATCAAAGCTCAGGCTCTCTCCCTTATCATTTCCAGAGCAAATAAGCTCTAGTCCGGCATTATACACATTTCCGTATGTGTCTTCATCTCCCACAGAATAAAAACGATATTTTCCGCTTTTCTCAGGAATAAACTGATAAAACTTCTGTCCGTCTGTTCCATCTTCTACAGTTTCATTCTGTGTACCTGCCGTTACGCTTTGTACTGCTTTATTCCTTGCTGTTTCTGCATTTGCCAAAACACTCTGCGGAAGCAACACGGATAAACACATAAGAAGTACAAGTGTCAATGCTGTTACTTGTTTTTCAACTTTCGAAATCATATTCTTCTCCTTTCCTGATAGTTTCTATTCATAAAGGAGCTTTTTACAGTGCTCCGTTATGACAGCTTTAGGAAAATACTTTTTATATCTCCCACCGGAACACTGTTTTAAAGTTTGTATTCATATCCACACTAAATACTCTGTGAATATCCAAAATCTTTTCTACAGGCTCCGTCTCATAGACAATACTGTTTAATCGATTCTGGATTTTTTTATCTTTCATAAAATCAACTGCATTTTCAAAGTCCTCTCGTCCTGAGCGACTACATCCTACAAAAGTAAGACCTTTTTCCAGTATATCTCTGGTGTTAATCGGCACTTTTGCTTCTGATACCCCCATCAATGCAACCACACCCTGAGGATTGATAAAGCGAATAATATCATCTATGGCATAAGCGCTTCCTTCACCGCCGGCACACTCAAATGCATGGTCTACAGTAAAGCTATCTGTCAAATCATCAATCAGATGAATTTCATCTGCAAAAGAAAATTGATTAAGCTTGTCTGCATTTTTTCCCATCACACAAATTTTACTTTCAGGAAAACGGTATTTTAAGATACTGCTTACTACAAATGCAAGACTTCCATCTCCCCATACACCAATTCTTTCCTTGTAAGAATGTGCAAGTTTACTGAAACGATTTACGCCATGCATACCCACACTGACAAATTCTGTAATTGCAGCAATTTTTCCTTCAATTCCTTCATATCTTACTAATCTGTCCGGTTTCAGATTAACAAACTCCCGCATAAATCCATCTCGTCCACTGCTTAAAAAAGCAGAACCTTTTCGATAGTTTTCGAAAATTGCATCCTCCCGGTCTGTACTTAAAACATTGGGAATCATAATCACTTTTTCCCCCGGTTGAAATGTATGCGTAGGATCATACAAAACAGTTCCGCATCCCTCATGAATAAGTGCCATGGGAAGTTTTTTACGAAGAACCTTTGCATCTCTTTTTCCCTGATAATATCTCTGATCAGCATGGCAAAGTGCCAGATAATCAGGACGCACCAGTACTTCATCATCAAAGCTGATGTCCTGATATTTAATTGAAATAATTTTCGGGCTAATAAGTTGATATACACTATTTAACATAACAGCCTCCTAAAGCATTGCTTGAGCCATTTTCATATCATCAACAGTTGTAATTTTTATATTAGAAATTTCACCTCTTACTAATTTCACCGGTACTCCTCTTACTACACAGATTTTACATGCATCTGTAAGAATTTCCTTCTCTTCAGTAGAAAGCTCATAATATAATTTTTTCAGCATACTCATATTAAAGGATTGAGGTGTCTGTCCCTGAAACATATTTTTTCTATTTGGAATGTCTTTAATAACTTCTCCGTCTTCTGAAACTACAATGGTGTCGATAGCTGCCACAACAGTATCACATGCACCATATTTTTTAGCCGCTTCAATATTGTCATGAAGCATACGCAGTGTTACGAAAGGACGTACGGAATCGTGTGTTACAAGAATATGTTCTTCACTTTCTCCATACATTTCCTCTATTTTTTCCACAATATTAAAAATTGTTTCGTTTCTGTCTTTTCCACCTGCTACTAAAATCACTTTTTTGTCTGTGTGTATATATTTTGCAAGTAAATCCTCTGTGTAAATCATCCAATCAGGATGCACACCCACAAAAATCTGGTCCATCTCCTGGCATAATAAAAACTTCTCAACGGTATGGATAATAATAGGCTTTTCTCCTAACATTAAAAACTGTTTTGGTTTATCAAGTCCCATCCTTGTTCCTGTTCCACCTGCTAATACCGCTCCAAAAACCATTTTATTTTTCCTCCTTGCAATAATATATATTTTTATACTTTGTATAAGGTTTACTCAAATCCATAAAAAGAGCATCATGATGTCCTACTCTTTTTTCTTCCGGAGGCATCTGCATATAGTCCCCAAATGCAATCTTTAAATAGTCATCATATCCTACAGGAATTGGCATCTCTCCGTCCTCGAAAGGTCTGAATATTGCTTTATCAAAAGCCTCTTTTG
The DNA here is from genome assembly GCA_900539145.1 of uncultured Blautia sp. Classification (GTDB taxonomy): domain Bacteria; phylum Bacillota; class Clostridia; order Lachnospirales; family Lachnospiraceae; genus Blautia. The sequence goes on along the minus strand of UQAX01000051.1, from coordinate 14,392 downwards.
GATACCAATTTTTCATATATCCCGGTCCTGAACACAGTTCTGTAATTCCTTTACACTCTTCAATATCGTATTTTGTCATCTGTTTTTCTGCAAAATTCCAAATTGCGTGGCGCGCTTTCTTCCAAGGCACTATTCCCAGAGCAATCTTTCCTGCCATAGCAACTTTCTTTCCATGATTTTGAGGAACTAGCTGTGCACAGTACAAAGAATACACAAGCGCCCAGAAACATTGCATCTTTCTTTGAAACTTTTTATCAGGATAACCATCTAAAGGTAAAATATCCAATGCTACTCCATGTGTAATATCCAAGTCTTTTTGATATGGTTTGATTAATGTAGTATTTTTATCACGAATTGTTACAAAAAGATTATAATCCACATGATTTTCATCTGATTTTTCTAAAACATATCTTGAATTTTTATTTTCCTTTTTCCATAATCTCCACATTTTTTCATAATCTTTACGTGGCATAAAAAAATCCAAGTCATCATCCCATGGTATCATTCCCTGATGACGGATTGTTCCAATACAGCCGCCCCCACATAAATAGCAAGTTAAATCATGTTTTTTACAAAAATCCACAAAATATTTTGCCATTTCAATACTCTTATTTTGTAATTCCTTTAATTCTTCATGCGTTAATTTACTCATAATCATCCTACTTTTCTTTTAGCATTTCCAAATAGCATCTATAAGTGTATACAAATACTATTTAACTAAAAGTATCATAACAAATTTATTACATATCTGCAACCTCAAGCCAGGAATTTACACAGAAAGCCATTGTCTCCCTGCTTTTTTGCGTTTGAGACAATGGCTTTTCTAATTCTTATAAAGATGCCTGTTTTTTATTTTTTATGGACTGAATAATCTGAACTAAAACATCCTTAAAAATATACAATGCTACTCCTGCCATAACAATGAAATTGACAATATTTAAAACAATAGAACCACTGTTATAAATACTGATTGCAATTCCTACTAAAAGAATAAAAATACATATAAATTTCACATCTAAATGAACTGCTATCTTCTTTCGTAAAATAAATAAACGTGCAATCGTATTTACTAAAAATCCTACCAGCAATGCAATACTTGCTCCCTGAACACCTAAAATCGGCAGCAGTAAATGAATACTCAACACATTAATTACTCCACTTGTTACTGTTGTCCAGAACAAATAGCGATTAATATTGATTGCTGTGAAAATTTCTCCTAAAAACTCGCTAATTGCAGAAGCAATCGTTCCCAGCAAATACAGCGGTACAAATACTTTCGCTGCTGCGTAGTTTTCATTAATAAAGATTGGATAGATAACAAAAATTACCGGAAGCAACAATAAAAATCCCATTCCTAAAAATCGAATATAATAATTAATTGCCTGTGTATAGAAATTCTTTCTGTCGCTATTATTGTTTGCCTCTGTATAGTAGGCAATTTCCTGCCATGCCATGTTAAAACAAGTTGTAAACAATGTAATAAATGATGAAAATCTACCGGCTATGGCATACATACCATTTTCTGCTTCTCCCAAAATATTGGAAATCGCAACTCTGCTGTATGCAGTCAAAAACCAGAAAGCAACAGAATTTAAACATAATGGAATGGAAAAGATAAACAATCTTTTAAACAGATTTTTATCAAATGCTTCTGCTGAAACAAACTGTGTAATATGTACACCTTTTCCCATTACCAAAATTCCCACTAAAAATCCGATACAGGATGAAATAAACAGTGCGGAATAGTCCATTCCCATAGTTACGATAAAGATAATATTGAAAATAATCGTTACAAAGGAAGATGCTAATCCTGATATTGCATAAAGGAAATTTTTTCCGAAACAGCGTGTTAAATATCCCAAAAGTGTCTGAATATTAGATAAAATACCATATAAATAAATCCAGCCTAAATATGGTACGTTTCCGACTTTCCATACAACTGCAAATACAATGGTATACAGCACTGTGGAGCACAAGAAAATAGCAACACCACTGGTAATCGGTTTCTTTTTCTCCTCATCTGTATACTCAAAGGTATAACGCATAATTCCACACCAAATATTTAGGAACAAAACAGAACATAAAAATGTGATGTACGCAAGATGTAAATCATAAGTTCCCATATCTTTAGGGCTAATATACTTTGTATAAATCGGCAACAGGAAAAATGTAATTGTTTTTTGAAGAATTGTTCCGACAAAATACACACCTGATGTTTTGACGAACTTCCAAAATTTTTTCATTTCTATTTATTCTCCCTAATTTTCTTTTGATAATCTGCATTTATCATTTCTTCGATTTCTTGTATTCTGTCTCTTACACAAAATTTCTTTCCTCTCTCCAGAGCTTTTTCTGCATACATTTTCCGCACTTCTTCTTGCTCAATCATTTGTGTAATTCCTTCGAGTAAGCCTTCTTCACTATTTTTCACAATGAGACCATAGTGTGAGTCTCCAAGTAATTCCCTCATTCCGGCACAATCTGTAGTCACTGTTGGAACACCCAGAATTAAAGCTTCTGTAACAACTGTACTAAATCCCTCTGCGTAGGAAGAACAGATAAATACATCACTGCTTTTAATATAAGGATATGGATTTTCTTTATACCCATAGAGAAAAACTACATCTGACAAATGATTATCCATAATCAATTTTTCCAGTTTCTCTCTTTCTGGGCCATCTCCTACTATCACCAGTTCAATATCTTTATGTTTCTGATAAAGCTTTGCAAATACCTTTATCAGTCTGTCATAGCCTTTTACTTCAACTAAACGTCCTACCGTAACAAATCGAAGTGCTTCTTTCTTTTCTTTTTCACAGATAAATTCTTCAGCTTTTCTGAAAACCTCTTTTTCATCTAAGGCATTGTAAATCACCTGTGCCTGCAAATCAAATTTCTTTTCAAATGCGTCTTTGACCGACTGGGATACCGCAAGAACTCTGTCGTATGCTGCATAGGATTTACGCTCTTCTGCCTTGTTGGGAAAACATTCCTCACTCCAAGGGTTCTTAATCATATCTGTATGTACCCAAGCATACTTTACTGACATAGGATTTGTTGACTGTGCGGTAAAATATGTCGCATCACCTTCTAAGAAAGCAATTTCTACATCATACTTTTCCTTCACATATTTTTTATAAAAATATTCTGCATGTCCTTTTCTTAAAAAGTTGCGCCCTGCTACCCCTATCACTCCGTACCATTTTTTCTTCCACCACGGACTTGATTCATGCTGAAACACACATTTTTTTGTTATATAATCGGGTATTTGTTCCGCATAAACACCATATTTATCAATCATTAAAACTGTCAGCTTATGCTTTTCACAGTCAAAATTTTTAATTAAATCCATAAAAATTTTCTCTGCGCCACCAAATCCCAATGTATTTACAACAAATAAAATATTCATACTTCCTCCAGTTAAAACATCACTACACCTAAAACATTCACCTGACATTCCTTCAATAGGCGCAGTGTCTCTTCAAATTCGGAATATTTTGTATAATTATATTTTTCTGCCAAAAGAACTGCGTCATATTTCTGAATTTTTTTTACTGCATCTGCACGAACAGATAACGGTGGAATTTCATGGAAAGTATATCCTTCCATCCCAATTTCCTTAGCTGTTTCTTTTAATATTTTTACAACATTATCTTTTTTAAATTTTGTACTGGATAATACAGCAATATTCTTCCATTCCTTTTTTTCACATATTTCCTGTAGGTTATAAAGAACTCTTTTATTTTCTTCTTGTCTTCGTTCGCTTTTAGGTAGCTTATAAACATTCTGCACTGTTCTATACCTCCTTGATCTCACCTAAAACTATAAGTCCATACTCATCAAAATCACTTTTTCTGTTGATTGTAGGAACCCACAGACAAATGAAAAATACTACAATACAAGATAAAATAAATCCTAACATAGCGCCTAATACAAGAGCTTTTCCTGTTCCAACACCTGTTGTTATAACATTATAAATTTCTTCTGCCTGTCCCATATTGACAATTTCTAATTCATCTGCATTTTTCATCTGGCTTCCCAAATATTTTACAAGACTGTCATAAGCATCTGTTAATACCTGACCTAATTCTTCATCCGGAACTTTCAGTGCAAGACTGATAGCATTTCCTCCATCTACAACAAAATGATTGACAGAATGTGTTAAAATCCCCCATGTAAGGCCATCTGGATTTCCTTCTTTGTTTAAAATTTTAAGAACCTCTTCCTCTGTATAAGATTCCATTACTTTTTCTTTAATAAACTGTCTTGATACATCTCCATCAATCAATCCATTAATCGTCTGTACATAATCTTCTTTCTGTTTTTCTTCATTCTCCTGTATTTCTTCCTGATTAAAGTACCAGGTCTGTGAATAATAATATTCTTCATGACCTTCCTCTACAATATCAGATGAAAATACAAACCCTCCAATTATGCCCAATACTGCTGTACTCAGCAAAATCCAATATTTAAATTTCCATAATCCGCAAAAAATATCTTTTATTCCAAAATGTTCAAACATATTTTAACCTCGCTTCCCTTTTCTTTCTAAACTTGTATAAGAATATTTTCGATTTATTAAAGCTGCTCCACCATAACAAATCAAAATTGCTGCCCAGAACTGCATGTAAAACAAAAAATTAATGGCTCCCGTTGCTTCTCCTCTTGGCATAAAGAAGAAATTCATAATAATCATTAACACAATCATCGAACCAAAATTCATTTTTCGCATGACATGTACAAACCAAATCATCAATGCTCCCAAAAGCAGACTAAAAAGAAGAACACCTATATAACCATAATCAGTATAAAGTTCCAATAAATAAGAAGAACCCAAACCATGTCCTTCCAGATAGTTATCCATGGCAATATATGACATATTATGAGCAAAACTATTACTTTCCAAAGCCCATGCAAGATTATTCCCCTCTCCCAAAGGCTTTGCATTAAAAAATTGCTGTGCTATATTTCCATGAGTAAAATAATCAATAATACCACCAAAGGTATAATTTCGAAATGGTCTGTCCGGCAGGAAAGGGATACTTTCATATCCTAAATTCAGAGATTTAAAACTAACTCCCTGTTTATACAAGAAATCCAGAAACAAATCCCCTACATTGACCGCAACTGCTATTCCGTCACGCAAATAATTCATCGCTCCCATGACAAGAATAACGAATGGACCACCTATAAAAATACAAATTTTTTCAAATTTTCCAATCCATTTCTCTTTTTTGTCCATTCCATCTCTTAAAATATAATAGACCAAAATAAATAAAGCATCCAGCAAAATCAGGCTTCGCTTTCCATATAATAAAACCGGAAAATCTGATAAAAGAAAAGTTCCTAAAACGATAAATGAGATTCTCTTTTTCGGTGCTGTAGATAAGAAAACAGCCAAACTGTAAATACGAAAACTTGCTATTAAATGAATAAGATACGGAGCCTGACTCTCAAAGTTGGTATAAAACTCATAATATATTTTCCCCTGCATGAAGAAAAATTTCTCCATCTGCAAATACATATATGCACAAAAAGAAATAATATAGATAATCAGAGAAACAATCTGTAAACTTTCTTGAAAACTTTCTCTTCCATTTCGTTTTACATCTGTTTCTTTTATAAGGACATAGGCGCCTCTTTTCATTTTTGTTTTTCTATATTCTTCACACATGATTGCTCCAAGCAGCATAAAAATCATGGTAATCCATAAGCTTAAAAAGCTAAACTGCATTGCTTCATCCGTATAAAGCTTCCACTCATATCCTTTAAAAACACTGATTACCGGACGACTCAGCAAAAACATAAAAATCATCGCATGAAACCAGAAAAAGATAAATCGCTCTTTCCAATTTTCCACTGCAAATACCATATTATTTATCCACAGCAAAAATACACTAATCAGCATCATCTCGTAATTTTGAGTAAAAAAGCCAAAAATGCCAATCCCTAAATGGCTCAAAAAAATACTATATCGTATACATTTTATTACTCCCATCTTTAGCTCCTATCATTTCCACCAGGCTTTTCTTGCATGTGCAATGCGCTCGTTCTCCGGCGGCAACTTCATGTAATCTCCATACAAGGTTTTTAGATATTCATCATAACCCTTAGGTGCTTTGAAAAAATGATGTTCAAACTCTAAATCTATCAATTCCTCACAAAAAGAAGCGTCCATAATCTGATTATATTTATATTCAGAAGCTAAACTTGATATATATTTTGCACCCTCTGCAGGATACTTTCTGGCATACCAGTCAATAATCTTTACAATGTTATGACCGCCTATCATTTTTCTCAAAATCCATTTTATAAAATAAAATCTACCTTTGTCTTTTCTCTCTTTTGCCTGTTTCCATGTTGTGAATGCCGGATATCTCTGTTCTGCTAAAAATACACATCTTTTTGCATATTTTCGATATTCTTCTTCACTATTCCCCGGCATACCATCACAAGGAAATACATCAATATGTACCCCAATTTCATACTTCGCTGTTGTATCATCTATCAATCCTGTTCTTGTATCCACCAATTTTCCAAAAGGATAAATAAACTTCCTTGCGTTTTGCGGTGTATAGAACTTATAATATTCACTTCCGTCTTTTTCAATAATTTCTGCCAGCTTATCATAATCTTTTCGAGGCATCCACACATCAATATCGTCATCCCATGGAATAAAGCCTTTATGACGAACCGCTCCTAACAATGTACCATCTACAATAAAATATCTTAAATGATATTTTTCACATATTTTATCCAAATAAATTAATATATCAAGAGCTATTTGCTGCATTTCCCGAATATCTGTAATTTGTCGCATATTTTCTCCCCAAACTTAGCTTTCTAGTATTTCTCGAATATTTTTCTCCATTGTTTGAAGGGAATATCCTTTTTCTATCAGTTGATCCGCCTTACTGACTTTTTGATATTCTCTATATTCTAAGATTTTTTCAGCCCAAATTTTCACATCATCCTGCAAACTTAAAAAGTGCATCAAATCTGTAAGCTTTGCTTCCCTGCTTACAGTATCTGAAACAACACAAGGAACACCTCCTGCCTGTGCTTCTACCAAAGCAAATGGCAATCCTTCAAACAAGGATGGAAATATTACCACATCCACAGCTTGTAGAATCTCCGGAATATCTTTTCGAATTCCTAAAAAAGAAACCTTCTCTTCTATGCCCTTGTTTTTTGCATATTCCTGAATTTCACCTTTCAGCTCACCATCTCCACATAATAATAACTGTGCATCTGTCTGCTTTGCTATTTCTGCAAAGACATCTAAAATAAATTTATGATTTTTCTCTTCTGAAAATCTTCCTATATGTCCTAATACAAATTTATTTTCTACATGTAATTCTTTTCTTTTTTGATTTCGAATTTCCTCTTTAGGCTCATACTTCGCAATGTCTACTGCATTCTGAAAAATTTTAACGTCTTCTATATTTTTACCAAAAAACCAATTTGCTGCATTTTCTGAGCAAGCCACCTTATAATCTACATATTTATCTATACTTCTTCGATTATGTTTATGCATCATAAGTGTAAAGAGACTTCCCAAATTTTCAGAAGCATGGCTGTGACAGATAATCTTTCCTACATGATTACGCTTTGCCGTTTTCAAAGAATCAATACTGCTCAACGTTGTTTTATTCAGCCATAAAATATCATAATTACCCTGCTCATAAACTTTTTTAATGTCATTCTGAAAAGCTTTTAAACTTACATAACGAGGTGTAATTCGATAAATATTGCACCCGTCCTTTAAAAATTCCTCTTCATAAGAAATTTTTTTATCTACCGTCATAAAATCAATCTCATAAGAATCTTTAATCATAGTATACAGGGTATAGATAAATTTCTCTACTCCCCCTGTATTCTGTGTCATTCCGTCAATTAAAATTCTCTTCATTTCTCTACCTCTTATACTTCCAAAACGGCAACTTTATTATTCCCACAAAACTTCCAATTCCATAACTGATATGTAATAAGAAAAATAAGAACGGAAGTAAAATCTGATACCCTGTCTTTTTTACTCCACGTACTGATAAAACAGACATACCTACAGCTGCAAACCAATACATTCCCCACATCAAATATGCAAGAAATGGGAATCCAACTGCTGCTAATATACTTGTTCCAATAATTCCCAATACAAAACATAATGGGACAAAATGATAAATAGACAAACATTTTGGACAGGCTTTCAATGTCAATGCCACCCAATATCCATTTCCATATTTTTGCTTTAACATGGCTTTTAAAGAGCTTCTGGTATGCTGGTAGGAAATGATATCCGGAGAATAACAAATTTTATATCCTGCCTGTCGAATTCTGTAATGAATTTCGTTATCTTCTGTTCTCCCTAATTGTTCATTAAAAAGTCCGACTTTATCAAATACTTCTCTTTTATATGCTCCATGAAAAACAGATTTTACATAAGTGTTTTTCTCACTTCTTCGATAAGGTGCTATACTGCTGCCAAACATAGACTGTTCAGCCAAAAGCAGTGTTTCCTTCCACGGAGTGCTTTCATCAACCATATTTGGTCTGACTCCACCTGACACATACTCTCCGCTTTCTAAGACCTCTGCATTTTTACGAACAAATTCCTTGGGAATTGCTGCATGCGCATCCACACGCAAAATCGCATCCCCTTTATAATTTTTGATTGCCACATTCCAGCCGGCTGCTTGAATTTTTCTGGGATTATCTAAAACTTGTACATTGACAAAATCCTTATTTTCCTCACGAAACTTTTCCATAATTTTCTTGGTATTGTCTTCAGAACAACTGTCAATTAAAACAACTTCCATCTGATTATGAGGATAATCTTGACTCTTAATACACTCTAACAAATCCGGTAGAACTTTCTGTTCATTATAAGCAACTACGCAAACTGATATAATCATTTAAAAACTCCTATTTTATTACTGCTGCCACTGTTGCAAACATGGTTTTAATGTCTTCAAAAAAGCTGAATTTTTCAATCGCTTTTAAATTATATTTCATTTTTTCAGGCAATACCTGATGAATATAAACCTCATCTGCATTCTTTGCATCTTCCAGTAATTTTTCTTCATCTTTATATTCGATACTTGCTCTTGATGTGACTCCTGCCGGAAGGAGCAATGTCGCCTTCATTTCATTGGTATAATGAGCAACATATTTTTCCACTTCCGGTCTTGTACCTACAAAAGTCATATCACCTGTAAGAATATTAAACAGCTGCGGAAGCTCATCCAATCGGCATCCTCTTAACAGCTTTCCCATTCTTGTCACACGCATATCGCCTTTTGTAGTAACCTGTGTACCGATTTTCTCCGCATTTTGTACCATAGTACGAAATTTGCAAATGCGAAATTTCTTTCCGTAAGTAGTTACTCGAACCTGTCGAAAAAGCACAGGTCCTTTTGAGTCTAATTTAATTAGAACACTTAAAATCAACAGCACAGGAGAAAGCAGCACCAACAAAATCGCAGCAACTACCACATCAAAAATGCGCTTTGCCACCAATCCGGCTTTATGCTTTTCCAATATTTTATAATATTTCTTTACTTCCTCTACCTGCATATCCAAAGGAAGCTCATTCCATTTCTTCATTGTCTTTTTCCTATCTTATACATTCTTTAAAGGATTGAATTACATACTCCACTTCCTCATTTGTCAGCTTTGTATGTAACGGCAAAGTAATTTCATTAGAGAACATTCTGTAAGCATTCGGATAATCCTGAATATCAAATCCCAGCTTTTTATATGCAGTAAGCATCGGAAGCGGTTTGTAATGTACGTTAGTTGCAATTCCTTTTTCTGCCATTTTTCTGATAATTTCATTACACTCTTCTCTGTTTTTACCCAAAACATGTGTGATGTATAAATGACCGCTGGATGAAAAATCTTTCCCGTAATGATGAAGATGTTCTATATTTTCCCCTACAAAGCTCTCATCATACCTCTGAATAATTTCTCTTCTTCGTGCTAAAATCTTAGGATATCTTTCTAACTGCGCCAAACCGATAGATGCCATAATATCCGTCATATTGCATTTAAAATAAGGCTCTACAATGTCATATTCCCATGCACCTAACTGTGTTTTTGCCAGCGCATCTTTAGACTGTCCATGAAGTGAAAATAGCATAAACTGTTTATATAATTCTTCGTTATCTATTCCATCAATATCACGCCATACAAGTGCTCCGCCCTCTGCTGTTGTCAGGTTCTTAACCGCATGAAAAGAAAAGCTTGTAAAATCTGCAATTTCTCCACAGTTTTTTCCTTCTCTTACAGCGCCAAAGGCATGAGCGCCGTCTGCCACAACAGCCACTCTGCCGATTTTTCTCTGGATTTTATTTGTCGGTCGAAACAGGTTTTTCTTTCTTTCTAAAATTTCAAATATCCTGTTATAATCACATACAATACCCGCAAGGTCTACGGGAATAACTGCTTTTGTTTTCTCCGTAATCGCAGCTTCCAGCTTCTCATAATCCATTTCATGTGAATTCTCTGCTGTATCCACGAGAACAAGCTTTGCTCCTACATGACAGACCACACTTGCAGAAGCTGTATAAGTATAAGCAGAAGTAATAACCTCATCCCCCGGTCCAATGCCTAATGCCCGTAATGCCATCTCTGAACAAGCCGTAGCTGAATTTAGACATACTGCTTTGCTTGTATGACAAAATTCCGCAATATTCTTTTCAAATAATTTTGTTTTCGGACCGGTTGTAATCCAGCCGCTTCTTAATGTATCTACTACTTCCGCAATTTCTCTTTCTGTAATATCTGGTGGTGAAAATAAAACATCCATTTTTTATGCCTCCATGATTTTATTTCTTAATCCTGTAAGTAGGAACCAGTTTTTGCACTTTCTCTTTAATTCTCTCATCGTCATTATAACAAGCTTCTTTTAACTCTGCCAATTTATCAAAAAATGTTTCTTCGTCCATCTCAATAGGCTTACCGATATGAATTAACTTGTTTGCAGTTTCTTTCATACCTTCTTCCGCCATGAGAAGCTCCTCATATAGTTTTTCGCCTGGACGAAGACCTGTATATTCTATCTTAATATCTACATCCGGTGTATAGCCTGACAGACGGATTAAATTTCTAGCCATATCATCAATTCTCACAGGTGCTCCCATTTCCAGCACAAAGATTTCTCCTCCTCTTGCGTAAGCTCCTGCCTGTAAAACCAGAGACACCGCTTCTGGAATGGTCATAAAATATCGAATAATATCCTTGTGTGTTACTGTAACCGGACCGCCCTCTGCAATCTGTTTTTTAAACAGAGGAATAACACTTCCATTACTTCCCAGCACATTTCCAAAACGCACTGCCACAAATTCTGTCTCTGATATTTTATCAAAGCTTTGAACAATCATCTCGCATAATCGCTTAGACGCTCCCATAATATTTGTAGGATTTACTGCCTTATCTGTTGAAATTAAAACAAAGCGTTTTACTCCGTACTCGCTGGCTGCTTTTGCTGTTTTATAAGTACCGAATACATTGTTTTTAATTGCTTCATTTGGACTATCCTCCATAAGAGGAACATGCTTATGTGCTGCTGCATGATATACAATATCCGGACGATATTTTGCGAATACCATTTCCATTCTGTGTGTATTTCGCACAGAACCAATAAGAACCACTAAATTCAATTCTGGATGATGTCTTTTTAATTCCTGTTGAATTTCATAAGCGTTATTTTCATAAACATCAAAAATAATCAGTTGCTTAGGGTTATACATAGCAATCTGACGACACAGTTCACTTCCGATAGAACCGCCTCCACCAGTAACCATGACTACTTTCTGCTCCACATACCCCATAATTTCATCCAAGTTTACCTGAATTGGATCTCTTCCCAGTAAATCAGTAATCTCAACATCTCGTAATTTTCCAATATTCAGTTCGCCGTCAATTAACTGATACATTCCCGGCAATGTTTTTAATTCACATTTTGACATTTTACATATTTCAAGAATTTCTTTTTTCTCCTCTTTCGAAGCTGATGGAATTGCCAGAATAATTTCATCTATTTTATATTTTTCTACATTTTTCAAAATCACAGATCGATCACCTACAATAGGAACACCATTAATATAACGTCCTTCTTTATTGCAGTCATCATCAATTACACAACATACTTTCATAGTAAGGTGACGACTATCTAAAATTTCTTTAATAATAACACGTCCTGCGTCCCCTGCTCCGATAATCATCACTCGTTTTTGAGGTTCTCCGCATCCAAAACGCTGTTCTCTAGCCTCTTTCAAGTATCGGCAAAAGCGATAAGAAAATCGAATTCCTACCACCATTACTGTCTGAAGTAAAATTTCTAAAAAGAAATAACTTCTTGGTATCGGATATTGAAGTAAGTGAAATCCTGCAATTTGCATAAAAAAAGAAACCATATTTGCCAAGATAATGTACCCTAATTCATGAATACTGATAAATTTCCAAAGGCTATGATACATTTTACAAAAATAAAACACACAGATAGTTGTAATAATATGAACAGGTAAATATTGATACATACTTTCAAGATATATAGTATCAATACTATTATAGGAAAAATCAAATCTGGCAATCAATGCGCCAACAGAAGCCGTAGCAATAATTACAATATCCGCAAAAAGCAAAAGTAAAGCTCGCCTCACCCACTGTAAATCTAATAGTTTTCGTTCTTTTATAGTCTGTTTCACGTCTTTTGTTTCCTTTCAATTAATATATTTTACAATAATTTCATCTTCTTTTTACTCATATTCTCACAGTATTATATCTCAAACTCTTAGCTTAAACAAGTCAAAATCTGTTTTCAAGTATGAAAAGTCTATAAAACTACCATTCCCCGTGCTGTAAATTCCTATTCCTAGGCGGTAATATTTACTTTTTGCAAAAGAAAAAAAGGCACTCCAAACAGCCTGTTCTGCTGCTTGAAATACCTTTTTCTGCCTGTTTGAGGACTTTATTTTACAACAATATTTTTATAATACCAGTTAATTCCGCCTGTGATTGTTGCATCATCTAAAGTTTTGCCTTCTTCACCAACTGTTTTTCCGTCATTTGTTTCCAGAACACCATCAAATACGTTAAATCCTTCCTCTACAATGCGTTTTCTTGCTTCGTCAACCTTTTCCTGTGTTCCCGGTGCAACTAAGTCTTCATTTAATGGAGCAATATCTACTAATCCTTCTTTCATACCGCCAAAGTAGTTTTCTGCTGTCCATGTTCCGTCAATAACTTTTTTTGTTGCTTCTGTGTAGTATTTACCCCAGTTCCAGATAACAGATGTTAAAGTAGCACCCGGTGCGTCTTTTTCCATGTCAGAGTTGTAGCCTACGCCCCATACGCCTGCTGCTTCTGCTTCTGTCTGTGGGTTTGGTGTATCACAGTGCTGTCCGATTACGTCACATCCTTCTGCAATCAAAGCTTTTGCCGCATTTGTTTCTTCAGTAGGAGAAAGCCAGCTGTTTGTAACCTTTACATAAACCTGTGCATCCGGATTAACTTCTGCAACACCGATTGCAAAGGCATCTGCTCCGCCTGTTACTTCAGAGTTTTCTGAACCCATTGCTGCCACATAACCAATTTTGTTTGTTTCTGTTTTCATACCTGCAACAATACCGGATAAATATCTTGCCTGATAAATTCTTCCGAAATAATTATTGAAGTTTGTATCATTTGATTTATATCCTGTCCCATGAGAAAAGATAACATCCGGATATTCTTCTGCTAATGCTTCACAAGTATCCATATAGTTAAAGCTTGTTGCATAAATAACCTGACATCCTTCTTCGATACATTCTCTCATTGCCTGCTCTGTTTTTGTAGGATCTGCATCTGGAATATTATTTTTTCTGATAATCTGATTATCTTCCAATCCTAATTCTTTCTGCATTTCTACAATACCCAAATCATGAGCATAGCTATATCCGGAACCGTCCGCAGGATCTCCAATGTGAATAACACCAACTTTTAAGTCTTCTTTAGCAACCGGTTCAAATCCACTTCCGCCTTTGTCAGCACTTTCTTTTTTAGAAGCTTCTTTTTCTACTTCTCCCTGCTGCTGTCCACATCCTGTAAACAATGTTCCAATCATGGCGATAGATAATAATGCACCCAAGATTTTCTTTTTCATGATTTTCCTCCTGAAATTTTAAATATTTTAACATCATACGGGACACATCATATCATTATATCTGCCATTTTTCAACAAAAAACATCATTTTTCCAAATAACTTAAAATGTTTTCATAGACAGCTTCTTTTCCTTTTTCATTTAAAATTTCATGCCGCATATTGGGATATATTTTTCCTGTCACATTTTTATATCCGGGAGTTTGACAGTTAAATATCGAAAAAAGTACTCACAGGTCGCATAAAACCTG
>UQAX01000050.1 GCA_900539145.1 uncultured Blautia sp. | reverse complement strand
TATAAACAGCAAGACTGGTTGGGTGTTCTGTGGACAGAACTGCGGAAACTCAAGAGAAAAAGAGTGTTTACAAATATTCCTGAATATGTTAGCATAATTCATATATGTAAACACAGTGACGGAGAGAGTACATATATTTAACATTTTACAGAGAAATTCCCATAGGCTGAGAGGAATAAATGAGAGTATATGGAAGATGGCTCCTGAGAGGCGCACCGAAGCAGAATTGCCAAGGCTGCGACAGGGTCCGCCTGTTATAGCGGCAGGGTATTAAACAGATACCCGTTGAGGTTTGTACTGCGAGGTACAGATAAACAGAAGTGGTAACGTGGGTTATAGGCTCGCCTTCTTAATATGGAAGGTGAGTCTTTTTTTGCGAGCGTATACAAGGAGGAAAGAAAATTGGATAAGAAAAAATATTATATTACAACAGCCATTGCCTACACATCAGGCAAGCCACACATTGGAAATACTTACGAAGCAATTCTTGCAGACAGTATTGCCAGATTTAAAAGACAGCAGGGATATGACGTGTTTTTCCAGACAGGAACAGATGAACACGGTCAGAAAATCGAATTAAAGGCAGCAGAAGCCGGTGTTACCTGCAAAGAATTTGTAGATAATGTAGCAGGAGAAATTAAAAATATCTGGGATTTAATGAATACTTCCTATGATAAATTTATCCGTACAACAGATGATTATCATGAAAAACAGGTACAGAAAATCTTTAAAAAGCTGTATGACCAGGGTGATATTTACAAAGGATATTACGAAGGTATGTACTGTACACCATGTGAGTCTTTCTTTACAGAGTCCCAGCTGGTAGACGGCAAATGTCCGGACTGCGGACGTCCTGTAACACCTGCAAAGGAAGAAGCATACTTCTTCAGAATGAGCAAATATGCACAGAGACTGATTGACCATATCAACACACATCCTGAATTTATTCAGCCTGTATCCAGAAAGAATGAGATGATGAACAACTTCCTTCTTCCGGGACTTCAGGATTTATGTGTATCCAGAACATCCTTTAAATGGGGAATTCCGGTAGATTTTGACCCGAAACACGTAGTATATGTGTGGCTGGATGCGCTGACAAACTACATTACAGGTATCGGATATGACTGTGACGGCGAGAATACAGAGCAGTTTAAAAAAGACTGGCCGGCAGATTTACACTTAATCGGAAAAGATATTATTCGTTTCCATACAATTTACTGGCCAATCTTCCTGATGGCTCTTGATTTACCGTTGCCAAAACAGATTTTCGGACATCCATGGCTTTTACAGGGTGACGGAAAAATGAGTAAATCAAAGGGAAATGTGCTCTATGCAGACCAGTTAGTAGACTTCTTTGGAGTAGATGCAGTGCGCTACTTTGTTCTTCACGAAATGCCATTTGAAAATGACGGTGTGATTACATGGGAGTTGATGGTAGAACGTTTAAATTCCGAACTTGCAAATACTTTAGGAAATCTGGTAAACAGAACCATTTCCATGTCCAACAAATACTTTGGCGGAGAAGTGAAAAATACCAATGTATGTGAGCCTGTGGATGAAGAATTAAAGGCAGTCGTACTGGGAACAAAGGCAAAAGTAGCAGCAAAGATGGAAGAGCTTCGTGTGGCAGACGCTATTACAGAAATCTTTACTTTATTCAAACGCTGCAACAAATATATTGATGAAACAATGCCATGGGTTCTGGCAAAAGACGAGGATAAGAAAGACCGTCTTGCAACCGTTCTCTACAATCTGGTAGAGGGAATTTGCATCGGTGCTTCCTTATTAGAGTCCTTTATGCCTGAAACAACAGGAAAAATTCTGGCACAGTTAAATGCGCCAAAACGTGAATACGAAGAATTAGAAACCTTTGGCTTATATCCTTCCGGAAACAAGGTTACAGAGAAACCGGAAATTTTATTTGCACGTCTGGATGTAAAAGAAGTTCTGGAAAAAGTAGAAGCTATGAAGGAAGAAGAAAAAACAGAGGAAGCAGCAGAGGAAGAAGCTCCTGTTGTGGATATTGAAGCCAAAGAAGAAGTTACTTTTGATGATTTCATGAAAATGCAGTTCCAGGTGGGTGAAATTATTGCCTGTGAGGAAGTGAAAAAATCCAAAAAACTTCTTTGCTCTCAGGTGAAAATCGGAAGTCAGGTAAAACAGATTGTATCAGGAATTAAATCCAACTACAAACCGGAAGACATGGTTGGCAAAAAGGTTATGGTTTTAGTAAACTTAAAACCTGCCAAATTAGCCGGTGTTGTTTCAGAGGGTATGATTTTATGTGCGGAAGGGCTTGACGGCGAATTGGCTCTTATGACTCCTGACAAGGATATGCCCGCAGGTGCAGAAATCTGTTAAATAAGGGGTTGACAGCGTCAGGCATATCGTTTATAGTTCTCTTTAATAAAAGGGAGTAGCTGGCACCCACGGGTGTTCACGATAACGTCAATCTCGATGGAAAGATTTCCATCCGTGTCGTGATGAAATGGCAAGACTTTTATTGCATGAAAAAGTGCAGTAGGAGTCTTGCCTTTTTCTGTTTCACAGGAAAGAAAGAGGGACTTTTACAACGCACAATAAAAATCAGGAGGAAAAAGCATGAAAGAGTATTATCAAATGTCAAGAACAGAAGCTCAAAAAGCTGTAAATGGCAGTACTCATCCTCTCAGCGAGGAACAGATTAAGAAAAATCAGGAAAAGTATGGACCAAATGCTTTAGTAGAAGAAAAGAAGAAGTCCATTCTTCAGATTTTTTTGGAACAGTATAAAGACTTTTTGGTTATTATACTGATTGTAGCAGCAATCGTATCAGGATTATTGGGAGAAACAGAAAGCGCCATTGTTATTCTGGTGGTAATTACCATGAATGCGATTTTAGGCACTGTTCAGACCATTAAGGCAGAGCAGTCACTGGACTCTTTAAAAGCCATGTCAGCTCCGGAAGCAAAGGTTTTCAGAAACGGAGACGTTATCAAAGTTCCGTCTGCTCAGGTAACCGTAGGTGATATTGTTATGTTGGAAGCAGGAGATTACGTTCCGGCTGACGGACGTATTCTTGAAAACGCCAGCTTAAAGGTTGACGAAAGTGCACTTACCGGTGAAAGCCTTGGTGTAGAGAAAAAAGAAGAAGAAATTGAAGGTGAAGTTCCTTTAGGGGACAGAACCAACATGGTATATTCCGGAAGCTTTGTTTCCTACGGACGTGGTTCTTTCCTCGTAACCGGAATTGGTATGGAAACAGAAGTGGGAAAAATTGCCAAGTTATTAAAAACAACTTCTGAAAAGAAAACACCGCTTCAGATGAACTTAGATAACTTCGGTCAGAAATTATCCATTTTAATTCTTGTATTTTGTGCCATTTTATTTGGTATCAGCGTATTTCGTGGAGAAAGCATCGGAGATGCCTTCCTCTTTGCAGTTGCTCTTGCGGTAGCCGCTATTCCGGAAGCGTTAAGCTCTATTGTTACCATTGTACTTTCCTTTGGTACACAGAAGATGGCGAAGGAACACGCCATTGTAAGAAAGCTTCAGGCAGTGGAAGGTCTGGGAAGTGTTTCTATTATCTGTTCTGATAAAACAGGAACTCTGACACAGAATAAAATGACAGTAGAATATTATTATGTAGAAGGAAAAGAAATTCCGGCAGAAGCTATCGACTTAGGTGATAAGGTTCAGAAACAGCTTCTTCGTCATAGTATTTTATGTAATGACTCTACCAATAAAAACGGTGAAGAAATCGGTGACCCGACAGAAACAGCCCTTATCAATCAGGGCGATAAACTCGGTTCTCCTGCTGAAGTAGTAAGACAGAAATATCCAAGACACAGCGAAGTTCCTTTTGACAGTGACAGAAAGATGATGTCAACCCTTCATACTTTAAAAGAAGGCTCTACTATGGTGACAAAGGGCGCTGTGGATGTTCTTTTGGGACGTGTGACACACATTCAGAAAAACGGCGAAATTGTGCCGATTACAAAAGAGGATATTCAGGAAATCGAAGCACAGAACCAGAAGTTCTCACAGGGCGGTCTTCGTGTTCTTGCTTTCGCATATAAGCGTGTACCGGAAGGCACAACTCTTACAGTGGAAGATGAAAATGACATGACCTTCTTAGGCTTAATTGCCATGATGGACCCGCCGCGTGAGGAGTCAAAGGCTGCTGTTGAGGAGTGTATTAAAGCCGGCATTAAACCCATTATGATTACCGGTGACCATAAGGTAACTGCGGCTGCCATTGCAAAACGTATCGGTATCTTGAAGGATGAGTCAGAGGCATGTGAAGGCGCTGTTATTGAAAACATGTCTGACGAAGAATTAAGAGATTTTGTAGAAGGCATTTCTGTATATGCACGAGTTTCACCGGAGCATAAAATCAGAATTGTCAAAGCATGGCAGGATAAAGGAAATATTGTTTCTATGACCGGTGACGGTGTAAATGATGCACCCGCTTTAAAACAGGCAGATATCGGTGTTGCTATGGGTATTACAGGAACAGAAGTATCTAAAGATGCCGCATCTATGATATTGACAGATGATAACTTTGCGACTATTGTTAAAGCAGTAGAAAACGGACGTAATGTATATCGAAACATTAAGAGTGCAATCCAGTTCCTGTTATCAGGTAACTTTGCCGGAATTTTAGCAGTATTGTATGCTTCTATTGCAGGACTTCCTGTTCCTTTTGCACCGGTTCATCTTCTGTTTATTAACTTACTTACAGACAGCTTGCCGGCCATTGCTCTTGGACTTGAGCCACACACAGAAAGTGTTATGAATGAAAAGCCAAGACCAATGAACGAATCTATTTTAACAAAAGATTTTCTTTCCAGAATTGGAATTGAAGGTCTTGTAATCGGTATTATGACAATGGTTGCTTTTTATATTGGAAATCCGGAACAAACCCCGCTTTTAGCTTCTACACTGGCATTCGGAACTTTATGTACTTCTCGTCTGGTACATGGATTTAACTGTAAATCTTCTGAACCTGTGTTGTTTACTAAGAGATTTTTCAATAACATCTATTTAATTGGTGCTTTCGGACTTGGCCTTGTTTTAATTACAGCAGTTATGTTAGTTCCTGCACTGCACAGTATTTTCCAGGTACAGACATTAAACCTGACACAGCTTCTGATTATGTTTGGTCTGTCACTGGCAAACCTTCCGATTATTCAGTTTATTAAATGGATTCGTACAAAAATCGGTAAATAAAAGATTTTTGGAGGATATGTATGGATTTGAACAAGAAAAACATGAAAAATATTATGCTGCTGATTGTATTCGCTGTTTTATTCTACGTAGGAGTACAGCGAATAGAAAGTGTGGCGGCAGGATTTTCCTTTGTGGTTAGTATTGTTTTTCCGTTTTTGCTGGGAGCAGCTATGGCATTTATTTTAAATGTTCCCATGAGCTTTATGGAAAAAAGACTATTTTCGAAAACAAAGGGAAAGGCAAAAAAACTGAAACGACCAATTTGCCTTGTGCTGGCTATTTTATTTGTAGTTGCTATTTTATGGATTGTACTTTTGGTGGTTATTCCTGAGGTAGCAAGTACGGTTGCCAGTTTAAGTGTAAATATAGAGGCGGCGCTTATAAAGCTTCAAAGATGGACGATGGACATTTTTGAAGATAACAAGCAGATTGAAGTTTGGATTGCCAGTCTGCAGTTTGATTGGGACGGAATTATTCACACCGCATTCGGATTTTTGAAAAACGGAGCCGGAAATGTTTTAAATTCCACCATGACTGTGGCAAAGACTGTTATCAATTCTGTTATGAACTTTTGTGTTGCTTTTGTGTTTGCATGCTATATCCTCCTTCAAAAAGAGAAGCTTGCTGTACAAATCCGAAAGATTTTATATGCCTTTTTTTCTAAGAAGGTGGTAACAAAGGTGCTGGACATTGCGTCTTTAAGCTATAAGACCTTTGCTAATTTTGTTACGGGACAGTGCTGTGAAGCCGTTATTTTAGGAACAATGTTTTTTATTTCCATGAGTATTTTAAGATTTCCCTATGCACTTTTAGTAGGCGTTTTAATTGCATTTACTGCATTAATTCCGATTTTCGGTGCATTTATCGGATGCTTTTTAGGGACTTTCCTGATTTTAGTAGCAGACCCTATGAAGGCGATTGCCTTTGTTATTCTGTTCCTGGTATTGCAGCAGGTTGAGGGAAACTTGATTTATCCTCATGTAGTGGGAGGTTCCGTGGGACTGCCGTCTATCTGGGTTCTGGTTGCTGTTACAGTGGGCGGAAGTCTGATGGGAATTGTAGGTATGCTGGTATTTATCCCGATTTGTTCTGTGCTGTATGCGCTGTTTCGGGAAATGGTATATAAAAGATTAAAGGAGAGAGGAATTCATGATATTTGATACCCATGCACATTATGACGACAAGGCATTTGATAAAGACAGAGGACGAATGCTGGAGCATGTACATGCCAACGGAGTGAGCGAAATTATAAATGTAGGCGCTTCTTTTAAAGGAGCAGAGGACTCCGTAGAACTGGCAAAGAAATATCCTTTTGTTTATGCGGCAGTAGGTATTCATCCGGATGAGGTAGGCGAGCTGGATGAAGAAAAAATGTGCAGACTCAGACAGCTGTGTGATGAAGAAAAAACAGTTGCCGTAGGGGAAATCGGATTGGACTATTATTGGAATAAGGAAGACCATGAAACACAGAAAAAGTGGTTTGTAAGGCAGATGGATTTGGCAAAGGAAACAAAGCTGCCGATTATTGTTCACAGCCGTGATGCTGCAAAAGATACTTTAGATATTATGAAGGCAGAAAAGGCTGAGAATTTATCAGGAGTTATTCACTGTTATGCTTATTCCAAAGAACATGCAAAAGAATACATGAATATGGGATATTATCTGGGCATTGGCGGTGTAGTTACTTTTCCGGATGCTAAGAGGCTAAAAGAAGTGGTAGAATACGCACCGTTAGATTATCTGCTTTTAGAGACAGATGCTCCGTATTTATCACCGGTACCACGCAGAGGAAAAAGAAACAACTCTCTTCAGCTGGGGTTTGTCATGGACGAAATTGCCAGAATAAAAGGCGTTTCCTTCAATAAGGTTGCAGAGGTAACAAGAGAAAACGCCAAAAGGTTATTTCATATTTAGACTTGAAGGAAGGAGGAAATCTCTTCTTTTAACAGGAGAAATTCACTGTCCGAAGGATTGACGTAAAGTACGTAATTGATTTTACTGTTGAGACTTTGGAGGTAGTGAGTTTCTCCTTTTTTGTATTCAATGTGTGCAAGGTGGTCTTTTAATCCGAACTTTTTAATGTAGTAACATTCCTGCCGGATACGGCGGCGATATTCTTTTGATACTTGCAGCTTTTGATTGACTACAATTCCGGTTACTTCCTGACGATTTTTCTGTGAACATACGTGAGTCTTCTCTGAATTTAAGGAAAATCCTAAACGAATAAGAAAGGACTGTACTTTTTTCTTCACAAAAAGAAAATAAAAAATGAACAGTTGATTTTTTATATACCGATAAGTATAATTGAAGGTAGAAGGGCGGTGAACAGAATGGACAACAAAGAGGTGCTTTTGCAAGTAGCACTGGATTTGTTTCACGCAAAAGGATATGATGCGGTGGGAATACAGGAAATCGTTGATAAAGCCGGAGTGACGAAGCCCACCTTGTACTATTACTTTGGAAGTAAGAAGGGACTTTTGCAGTATCTTTTAGAAAGCGGCTACAAGATTTTGCAGGAGGATATTGCAGAGGTTGTGCAGGTGAATGAGGAACTGCCGGAAATCCTATATCAGATTGCTAGAAGATTTTTTAACTTTGCATCTGCTCATGAGAAGTTTTATCTGTTTATGCTGTCACTTTTCTATTCAGGGAGAGAAAACGAAGCCTTTCAAATGGTGCTTCCCTTTATAGAAAATTATTACGGATACATTGCAGGTGTCTTTGAAAGAGATACTTCTCTAAAGGGAGATACAGCTCAGAGAAAAATGTATGCGGTGGGATTTACAGGTGTTTTAAACCATCATATTATGACTGCCAGCTACGGGATGCTGGAGAATGAAATGTTTAAAATTTCAGATGAAACGACAAGGGAAGTTGTTCGTCAGTTTCTGTATGGAATTTATTCATAAAAGGAGGAGATTTTTATGGGCGTTAATATGAAAATTACAGAGTTGGACCGATATTTGTTCGGGGAGGGAACTCATTACGAAATTTATAAGCTGTTGGGGGCACATGTGGGTGTGAACAGAAAGAAGGAAGGCGTTTTCTTTGCAGTATGGGCGCCTCATGCAAAATCAGTTTCCGTAGTGGGAAATTTCAATAACTGGGATGCAAAAGCAGACATTATGAAATGCGATAATAATATGGGGCTTTATCAGCTTTTTATTCCGAAGGTAAGAGAAGGGGATTTGTATAAATTCTGCATTACCGCCCAAAGCGGCGAGTTGTTATATAAGGCAGACCCCTATGCAAACTATTCCGAGCTTCGTCCGGGAAATGCTTCAAGGGTTGTGGATTTAACCGGCTATAAATGGTCAGACAGTGTCTGGATGAAAAAACGTCAGGAATTTGATGTGGACAAGGATGCTATGTCTATTTACGAGGTGCATCCCGGCTCATGGAAAAAACATCCGGCACAGGGAGAGGATGATCCCGGTTTTTATAATTATCGGGAGCTGGCACATGAACTGGCAAAATATGTGAAAGAAATGGGCTATACCCATGTGGAGCTTATGGGAATTGCAGAACATCCTTTTGACGGTTCATGGGGATATCAGGTAACCGGCTATTATGCACCTACTTCCCGCTATGGTACACCGGAAGATTTTCGCTACTTTGTCAATTATTTACATAAGAATAAAATCGGTGTTATTCTGGACTGGGTACCGGCACACTTTCCAAAGGATGCTCATGGGCTGGCAGACTTTGACGGCGCTCCGACTTATGAATATGCAGATCCCAGAAAGGGAGAACATCCTGATTGGGGAACAAAAGTCTTTGATTATGGTAAAAATGAAGTGAAAAACTTCCTCATAGCCAATGCGCTGTTTTGGATTGAGGAATTTCATATTGACGGTCTGCGTGTAGACGCAGTTGCATCTATGCTTTATCTGGATTACGGACGCAGAGACGGAGAATGGGTTCCGAACCAATACGGAGAAAACAAGAACTTGGAAGCCATTGAATTTTTCCGTCATTTGAATTCCGTTGTTTTAGGGAAACATAAGGGCGTTGTCATGATTGCCGAGGAGTCTACCGCATGGCCGATGGTAACAGGCAAACCGGAGGACGGCGGACTGGGATTTTCCCTGAAATGGAATATGGGATGGATGCACGACTTTTTGGAATATATGAAGCTGGACCCGTATTTCAGAAAATACAATCATCATAAAATGACATTTTCCACCTCTTATGCGTACAGCGAAAGATACGTATTGGTGCTTTCTCATGATGAGGTAGTACATCTGAAATGCTCTATGATAAACAAAATGCCGGGGCTTGGACAGGATAAATTTGAGAACTTAAAAGCCGGATATTCTTATATGATCGGACATCCTGGCAAGAAGCTGCTGTTTATGGGACAGGATTTCGGACAGTATCAGGAATGGAGCGAGGAACGGGAATTAGACTGGTATTTGCTGAGAGAAGAGAACCATCAGCAGCTCCAAAATTACGTAAAGGAACTGCTGAAAATGTATAAAAAGTATCCTGCTTTATATGCAAACGACAGCAATTATCAGGGCTTGGAGTGGATTAATGCCGATGATGCAACCAGAAGCATTTACAGCTTTGTGCGGTGGTCACCTACGGGAAGAAATAATCTGTTATTTGTTATTAATTATACGCCTGTGGCAAGAGAGGATTATCGGGTAGGCGTACCGAAACGAAAACAATATAAGTTGATTTTAAACAGCAAAGAACCTGAATTTGGTGGTGACGTACATAAAGAAGTCGTAGATTACAAAGCAGTGAAAAAAGAATGTGATGGAAGACCGTATTCCTTCGCATATTCCCTGCCTGCCTACGGAGTTGCAGTATTTAGATTTTAAACCATAAAGTTCTTTGGCAGATTTGTCCGGTGGGGTTATCTCTTAATGAGACAGCTTCACCGGATATCAATATTTTTGGCAATATTGCTAATTGCAAATGCAAAGAAATTATGATATTCTCATATTCACAAAAACAATTCTAAGAACTCTTTTTGACAGCTCTGTCAAGAATATTCCATGTGATTATTTAAAAAAATGCCTTTATGCCCCAATATTTTTTGGACTGGCCGATGCTTTATTGATAAAAGGAAGGTGATACTATGCGAAAAACAGGTGAGCTGATTGACGGCAGATATAAAATCCTGAGAAAATTAGGCGAAGGCGGCATGAGTGTTGTTTATCTGGCAGTAAATGAGAAGGTAAATAAACACTGGGCAATTAAAGAAGTAAAAAAGGAGGGCGTGGAAAATTTTGAAACCGTTCATCAGAGACTCTTAACAGAGGCAGATATATTAAAAAGGCTGCATCACCCAAATCTTCCTGATATTGTAGATATTATTGAAAACGAGGAAACCTTTCTGCTGGTAATGGACTACATAGAAGGGCGGCAGCTGGAAAGTATTGTGCAGGAATACGGACCGCAGAAAGAGGAAACCGTTGTAAATTGGGGAAAACAGCTGTGTGATGTGCTGTCTTATCTCCATTCTCAAAATCCGCCTATTATTTACCGTGATATGAAGCCTGCCAATGTGATGGTGCAAAAGGACGGAAAAGTGGTACTTATTGATTTTGGTACTGCCAGAGAATTTAAAGCAAGTCAGGCGGAGGATACCCTGTGCCTGGGAACTTGCGGTTACGCAGCGCCTGAGCAGTATAAAGGGCAGGGACAGTCCGATATTCGGACAGATATTTACTGTCTGGGCGTTACGCTTTATTATCTTCTTACAGGGCATAACCCTATTTGTAAGCCCTATGAAATCTATCCTATTCGATATTGGAATACAAATCTGTCATCCGGTCTTGAAATGATTATCTTAAAGTGTACAAGGAAAAATCCTTCCAAACGCTATCAGTCCTGTGAGGAATTACAACAGGAGCTTTCTCATTATTATAAATTGGATATAGAATATCAAAAGTCTCAAAAGATAAAAAAGCTAATGCTGTTTTGCTTTTTGGGATTAACCATTGTTTCCGGATTTTTAAGCCTTGTTTTTTATCGAGAAGAAAAGGAGCTGGTAAAAAATGCGTATGAGGATTGCCTGTATGAAGCACAGCGTCAAAGGGGAAAAGAACAGTATCAGGCGTGTTACCAGGCAGCAATTACCTTAAATCCCAAGGACAGCAGAGCATATAAAGCGCTTTTGGAGACTTTTCTCTGGAAAGACAATGAGGAACAGGAGGAGTTACAGGGATATTCTGTATGTTTTTTTTCAGAAAAAGAGGAAAAATTTATCCGTGAAATGCTGGGAATTACCAAAGAAGGAAATAAGAGAAATGAAGAATATTTAAAATCACGTAAAAGAGAGTATGAGAGCTTTGCATACATCTTGGGACTTGCTTATTTTTACTCTTATAACGGTACGGGAAATAAGGCGGCAGCAGAGAAATGGCTGAAAATTGCAGGAGAAGGGAAACCATCCCAAGGCTTACAGGAGGCTGAAATTATAAGAGCACAAAAGCTCTGGAAAATCGCATCATACTATGACCGGCTGGGCATGTATCATCAAGGAGGAGATGTGCGTATTTCTTATAAAGATTACTGGGGGGATTTAACAGAGATTGTAAAACATGAGAAGAAAAACAGGTATAAATCAAAAGATTTGCTGTTTGCCTATAAAGAGATATTGTCGCAAATGATTACTTCTGCTTTTCAGTTTGCAAGGGCAGGAGTGACGAAAGCAGAAATGGAAAAGCAGCTTAGAGAAATAGAAGAGGGGTTAGATGCAATGAAAATAGAAAAGGGAAGCGCAAATGCGGTTTATGAGGAAGAAATGAAAAGAAATCTGTGTGAAAATTTATCCGCAGCACATCACAGTATAGAGGCTGCCTTTGAAGAGGGGAGTGGGGAAAATGAATGAGATACAAAATCAGATTTATTTTTATCAGTGTCTTAAAAATGTCTTTTGCGGGATTAGTATTTTTTGCCTTTTTGTTACATTATGGATAGCTTATGGCAGAAAAAGAAGCGAAAAATTAAAGGGAATATTGGTTATAACTGTGTTTTTGTTTGTAGGAAGCTTTGTTTTCGTGCAGAAAGCAGAAGCATCTGTTCAGGAAGAGAAAACAGTTACGCTTAAAATGAAGGAAGGAGTCTGTCTGAAATATACAAAGATATATGACCGAGATGATTTTTCGGTGTTCCAAAATCCTGAAACAGGAGATATTTTGGAAAATTTAGAGGATATAGAAATAGAAAGCGCAGAGAAATCAGAAGATGTTTTTGTAAAAAATCTGGAAGGGGTGCTGGAGGAAAAAATAAAAGATGTAACAGAAGGGAAAAAGACTTCTGTCCTTGTTACCAAGGTTGAACTGGGAGGAAAAGACGCCTCTAAATATAAAGTGGATTTAGAAAAGCAACAGGTTTGTTTAGAATGTGCGCTCACTATAAAGAAGCGTAAGATAAATTTAAGGGTAGAGCGAGGATGGCGGGAATATGGGCATTACAATGAAATAAATTTTGCGTCAGATACGCCGGTACAGGAAAACACAGAGGGTTATAAAAATTCTGAAACAGAAGGACTGCTAAAGGGAGATGCTGTCGTTTATCCTACACCTGTGGAAAAGCCCATAGAGAAAGATAAATTGCCGGATTATTCATTGGGAGAATGGAAGGAGAGAATAACCGTAAAACAGGACGGCAAGTCAGGGGAAAATTATTATTTTAATTATGATGAGGTTACTTGCGGCAGTTTACAAATAGAGTCGGAGGCAATAGAGGAACATTCGGAGTATATCGAGTTTGAGACAGACAGGCAACAGGTGTATTTGGATGAGAATACCGGAAAGCTCTGGGCAGACGGGAAAATGCAGGATTTTCATGTGTTGCTGAAACAGAACAATAAGGCAAGCTTTTATACAGATGTATGCACAGAGTCAGGAGAAATTATCAGTAAGAATGGAAAGGGACTGGATTTTTCAAAGGAGGATTTCCAAGAGGGAGAGGAAAGAAAGCTTTCACTTTTTCTTGTTCATCAGAAGAATAAGGTAAAGTCAAAGCTCTTTGAGATTTCGGTTTTTCTCGATACAGATGTTCCTGAGGTGACAGAAAATACGGTAAGTGACAGAATAAATGACTGCGAAACATTGCCGGAAATCATAAGGTTTAGCAGATTTTACGGAAAAGCAGATGCAGGAAAAGAATGTTTTCATATAGAAGATAAAAATGGCTGTGGTGTGAAGAAAAGTCAGTATCATATTATGAAAAAAGAAGGGGAATTTACAGGAAAAGAGGTTGAGGAGTATCTTAATGAGGAGTTGAAAAAAGAGAAATGGGATTTGCTGCCTCAAAACGGAGAAATTCCAATTCCTGAGGAAGAAAAGAATTATCTTGTTTTTATAAGAACAGAGGACTATCTGGGGCATGAGAAAATTTATGTTTCTGACGGAATTATGACAGATTGGGAAGAACCGCAATCACAAATTGCATTTGCAGGGACACAGGAAGCAGCGAAGACAGGCATTTACGGGGAAGATGTGGATTTAGAATTTGTTGTCCAAGATGAGAAAGCTGCCATAGCCCAAATAGAAATTTTGATAAGAGGTGACGGAGAGGAGCTTGTCAGGGAAACTCTTTTTCAAGAAAGCTCTTTGGAAGAAAGAGAAAAATACAAAGAAATACTACTGCCATATACGGTAGTAGTAAAAGAAGACAGCAGTATGGATGTTCAGGTTGTCGTTAATGTTACTGATTATGCAGGCAACAAAACAGAAAAAGAGTTAAGATTGCAGACGGATACCGTCTTGCCTGAAGTAAAAGTACAGTGTTTTAGTCAAGGGGATGCTTTTTCAGGATATTATTCTAAAAATCCGATGACTGTTCAAATTTTGTACAGGGAGCAGAATTTTTCAAAAGAAAAAGAGTATTTATGGTTTGAAACAGAGATAAACGGAGAAAAAAAGAGCTGTTCTTTGGCAGAGCTGGAAGATAAGCTTATGAAAGAGATAAAATGGATAGAAAAAGGGGAAGAGCACATACTGGAAATGACATTGAAGGAGGGGGAATATAAGATTTGTCCTTTTGTTAAAGATTTATCTCAGCGAACAACACAGGATTGTATTGTACAGGGAGAAGAAATCTCATTTTGCATTGATACGCAATGTCCAATGCCTGTTATGGAGCTTGTCAATGGAAAGGAAGAGAAGGATTACTTTTTTCGTGAGGATATTAAGCTCCATATTCAAGGAACAGATGCGAACAAGAGATATGGAAACTCCGGTTTGCAGGAGGTTTATTACATTATTTCCAAGGGAAAACAGAATGAGAAAATTTCTTTGCTTCAGGAAACAGAAGAAGGGATAGAAGCTGTCTCGAAGGAAACCACTGTGCCTGTTGCAGCGTATGGGGATGGAGTACTTGAAATACAAGCCTTTGCAGAAGACAGAGCAGGCAACATAGGAAAAAGTAAGAGGATAAAATTAAACATAGATATAACAAATCCTAAGATTTCCGTGCAGTGGAGCGTAGGGAAAGCAAATGAAAAGAGCTATTATAATACGCAGCGTACGGCACAGATAGAGATAACAGAGGAAAATTTTGAGCCTTCTTCTGTGAAATGGGAAATGCAAGGAAAAGCACAAGTGGGAAAGTGGAAGTCAAAGGGAAATACACATTCCTGTCAGATTGTTTTTTCGGAAGACGGTAGTTATGGACTGCATTTTTCCTGTGAGGATAAGGCAGGAAATAAAGAAAAATATGAGGAGAAGGAGAAGTTTATTATAGACAGGACAGCTCCTGTAATTGAGGTTTTTTATGAAGAGGAAAGTTCTTCTGACATCAGGTATTTTAATCATCCTCGTACAGCTGAAATTGTTATTCGTGAGCGAAATTTTGATGAAAATCAGGTTAAAATAGATACAGAGCTTGAGAATATATCAGGAAAAAAGCCACGGATTACACAGTTTTCTTCTCGTAAAGGCGTTCATAAAGCAAAGGTTTTTTATGAAGAGAGCGGTGAATATTGTTTAAAGGTTTCCTGTGGAGATAAAGCGGGAAATCAAGCAAAGGAGTTTCAAGGAGAAGGTTTTTGTGTGGATTTAGAGCTTCCGGAAATTAAAATTTCCAATATAAAGGATAAATCAGCCAATAAGGATAAGGTAGCGCCGATAATAGAAATTTGTGATTTGAATTATCAAACAGGCGGTTTTACCATAAATATTACAGGAAGCAATGAGAAAAAATTAAAGCTGAAAAAGAGTGTAAAGAATATAAAAAGGGGACAAAAAATACAGATTGCCGATTTACCCAGAACAGAAGAAACAGATGATATCTATACACTTTCCGTAGCAGCAGTAGATAAAGCAGGAAATTGGGCAAAAAAAGAGCTGATATTTTCTGTAAATCGGTATGGTTCTGTGTACGAGGCAGATTTAGATACACGAAAATGGCTGAATGTGAAGGAAGGAAGCCATACATATTTGAGGGAAGGAAAAGAAATCGGGATTTATGAATATAATGTAGATACGATTAAAGAAAGAACGCTTACTGTAAATTGTGACGGAGAATTGAAAGACTTAAAAGAGGGACAGGATTATACAGCAGAAGTTTTAGAGCAGGAAGGAAAGTGGAAGAAAAATTATTATAAAATAAAAGCGGAAAATTTTAAAAAAGAAGGAAATTATACGGTTATTTTAAATTCCAAGGATAATGCCGACAACAGCATGAATAATACAAGTCTGAAAAGAAAGGCAGAACCATTGCCGCTCTCTTTTACTGTGGACAGAACATCCCCTACAATTCTGATATCGGGGGTAACGGATGCAGGCAAATATCAAAGCGCTGCAAGAGACATGCTTGTTGAAGTTACAGATAATCTGGCATTAGAAGGTTTAGATATTCAAATCGGAGACAGGAAGATGCACTATGGAAAAGAAGAACTAAAAGAAAAAAACGGAATTGTGAAAGAGCAGATTTCCAAAAACGGAAATTGGCAGAAAATAAAAGTATCTGCCATAGATGCGGCACAAAACATACAACAGGAGGAGCTTCGTGTGCTGGTTATCCCCACTTCTTTACAAAAAGCAAAGCCGGAAAATAACAGAGTAAATATAATCATAGTTATTCTCTTTTTAATGGGGTTGTTTGTCTGGAAAAAGAAGAGAGGATGCTTTATACTAAAGTAAAACACAGCCAGAAGGAGAGGAAAATCAATGAAGGTTTTTGACATGCACTGTGATACAATCAGCGCTATTTATGAAAAGAGGAAGAGCAAGGAAGCGGTAGAGCTTAGGAAAAACAATCTCCATTTAGATATCGAAAAGATGAGAAAAGGAGATTATGGACTTCAGACTTTTGCGCTTTTTGTAGACAAGGAGGCGCAAAAAGACAGCTTTTGTACTGCGCAGGAGATGGCAGCGCTGTTTCAGGAGGAAATTAAGAAAAACAGTCAGGATATTGCACAGGTTTTTACATATAAGGATATAGAAGAAAACGAGAAGAACGGAAAGATTTCCGCACTGTTATCTTTGGAGGAAGGAGCTATTTACCAGAGAGAACCGGAAATGTTGCGTAAATTTTATGAGCAAGGGGTGCGTATGGCAACTTTTACATGGAATTATGAAAATGATTTAGGATATCCCAATCGTTTTTATAATCCTCTGGAACAAAAGGTGTGGAGTGCAGGAGAAACAGCAGGTTTAAAAGAAAAAGGATTTGAAATGTTGGAGGAAATGGAAGCGCTTGGTATTATTCCCGATGTTTCACATCTTTCAGACGGCGGCTTTTATGACGTGGCAAAATACGCAAAGCGTCCTTTCTTGGCATCTCACTCTAACGCAAGGAGAATTGCCCCTAATGCAGCTCGGAATTTAACGGATGATATGATACGAATTTTAGCTGAAAAAGGCGGTGTCATGGGATTGAATTTCTGTGTTTCTTTTGTAAGAGAGAACTGGAAGCCAAAGGAAGACGGTGCGCTTTTGTCGGAACTCATCAGACAGATAAAATATATTATTTGCGTAGGCGGAGAAGAATGTATCGGGCTTGGCAGTGATTTTGACGGGATTGAAGAAGCGCCTTCTGAGATGAAAAATGCAGCAGGTCTTCCGCTTTTGGCAGAAGCAATGGAAAGGGAAGGTATGCCATACAGTCAGGTTGAAAAAGTATTTTTTAAAAATGTAAAGAGATTTCTAAAGGAAAATCTGTAAAAAGAAGACTGTTGCTTTAAGATACAGATGGCGTGTAAGCTTAAAGCAGCAGCCACATTTTAAGAAGATTTTTATTCTTCTTCAGGGTTTGGCAAATGCACAATTTTCATTTCATGATGTACTGCAGGAAGAAAACGTTCTGTTAAGTCCTTTGTCAAAAGCTTTAAGCTGGAAGTATTGACACAGGGATGACAGCCGATAAATTCATCTTCCAGAACCTCTTCATCTACCAATAATTGTACACGGTTTTCTAAATCATTCATTAAACCCAATACACTGACAGAACCGGGAGAAATGTTCAGAAATTTTTCCATAAATTCCGGTCCTGCAAAGGATAATCTTGCAGAGCCGATTTGTTTGGAAAGGTCTTTTGTTTTAAATTTTTTGTTTCCGGGCATTAAAAGCAGGTAAAAGTCTGTTTGCTGGCGATTACATAGAAATAGATTTTTACACATAGTGACCTGCATAAGCTCATCCACCCGTTCGCAGGCTTCCATGGTAGAGGCTGCTTCGTGGTCTGCCTGTTCATAAGGGATTTCCAACTGCTCCAGCAAATTGTAAACCTTTATTTCCTTTTCTTCACGCCCGTCTAAAAGAGTAGGGTGTCCTTTCCGTAGCTGCATAATTATTTTCCACCTTTCTGCGAAAGGCACCGATGGGGTCATGAAACCCGTC
>UQAX01000049.1 GCA_900539145.1 uncultured Blautia sp. | reverse complement strand
GATGATCTGTCAATCCACTTTGACGGCATTCCATGATGAGACGGTATTGTTCTTCTGCAGGTATTCTTTTGCTTCTCATGAGCAGTCCTCCATAAATCGAATCGAGTAAAATGCTCGCATCTATCATTTCTAGCAACAGAAGATGAAGTAAAGTGCTTGCATTCTCTAATGATTATTATGGACTGATTTTTAGGGCAAAGCAATCCGTCAAATTATTTTGCGCTTACGAAGAAAAGGACTTCCTCATGCCATTACCTGCTTCCCCGTATGAAACGGCTGTCTGGTCAACTGCCACCATACAACCTGATTATCTCATAAAAATCGGAGATTGCAAGTATTCTGTTCCGTATGAATTTATTGGCAAGAAGGTCGATATCCGCGCCACGGAAAACAGTATTGAAGTTTTTTACCATAGCAACCGTATAGCATCGCATGTGCGCAGATCTTACTCTCCGGAACCGATTTATGTACCGGAACATATGCCTGAAAACCACAGAAAATTTTTGGAATACAACACAGACAGTTTTCTGGACTGGGGAAAGAGTGTTGGCCATTCCACCCTTATTGTAGTAAAACATTTTTTATACATGCATAAGGTAGAGCAACAGGGATATAAATCCTGTGCATCGCTGATGAAGCTTGCTGACCGCTATGGTACGCAACGTTTGGAAAACGCCTGTATCAAGGCACTTAGTTACACACCAAGCCCAAGTTTAAAAAATATCAGTACCATTTTGAAAAATGGTCAAGATAAAGTGGCAGTAGCAAAGGTTGTTTCCAATGCTGCCAATAAAGAGAGTTCCAAGTATGGCATCACCAGAGGTGCCTCCTACTACGAAGGAGGTGACCGTTTATGATTCGTCAGTCAACCATAGACAAGCTGCATGATATGCGATTATCTGCAATGTCAGATGCCTTTGAATGCCAGTGCAAGGATCCTGACACCTATCAGGGATTATCTTTCGAAGACCGGTTCGGTATGCTGGTTGATAAAGAATGGGATAAGCGAAAAAGCACAAAGCTGCAAAAACTTATCCGCAGTGCTGAATTCCGTTATCCCAATGCGTGTATGGAAGATATTGAGTATCATCCTGACCGAAATCTGGATAAAGGACAGATGCTGGAATTCTCCACCTGCCGGTATATATCTGATGACCACCATATCATTCTAAAAGGAGCATCTGGGAATGGAAAAACATATATCGCATGTGCGCTTGGAATCGCAGCCTGCAGGAACTTTATCAAAGTACGTTATGTGCGCCTGCCTGATCTATTGAATGAGCTGGCTGTTGCACATGGGGACGGCACGCTGAAAAAAGTAATTAAAGCATATCAGAAGATTGATCTTTTGATTCTGGATGAATTCTTGTTAAGCCCCGTATCCACGGAACAGACACGGGAACTTCTTGAAATCATTGAGGCCCGTAGTGTGAAAGGATCTGTAATCTTCTGCACACAGTTTGAACCGAAAGGCTGGTACAGCCGCATCGGAAATGACTGTGATGCCACTATTTGCGAAGCAATCATCGACCGGATCATTCATAATTCCTATGAGGTGATGCTTGATGGCCGCATATCCATGAGGGAACGTCATGGCATTCATGCTTCCCGGAAAGGAGCTGCCAATGACTGATTATTGTGCTTTCAGCAAAGACCATAAATGCGTTAAGTTTACGGATTATGAAATAACCCGCCACGAATTAGAAGAAGCCGATGAACTGTGTCATGGTAATTGGATAGAAATCCAGCATCTAAGAGAATACATTGACCGTTTACAGGCACTTCTTATAGAACATGGGATAACTATTCCAGATGAATACTAATTAAATGACTGCACTCTGCTCCGGAAAGATATGCACTATTTTTCCGGAAAAGGGTGCTTTGAATTTCTGGAAAGCATGCACTATTGCATTGGAATACTCAATTGTAATAGTGGACTGAAATATTTATCCAGTTGAGAACGGCAGAACGTTCTTCCGTATGCAATCATGGTATAAGCCCCCTTTAACCAGAGCTATACCTTATTTACCCCTAAGAAAAAAAGGACAGTTCTGGTTATATCCAAAACCGTCCCGTTATTTTTCAAGACGCACAAAAGTATATTATCTAGGAACGGTTTTTTTTATTTACCGCACACGATAACAGCTTTCGAATTATTACTGCATACTATATGCAATTTTAACACATTCTAAATATACAACATGAAGTATAAACTCATGCTAGGTGATTTAAAATGAGGAAAACAAAAGAAACACATACTTTTGATTTCAGACCGCTAGGGCTGGCAATCAGAGAAGCCCGTGAGAAAGCGGGACTTTCTCGTAATGATTTAGGCGATAAGGTATTCTATGGGGAACGTCATATCGCAGATATTGAAAATGTTGGTTCACACCCAAGTTTTCAATTATTCCATGATTTAGTTACCATGTTCAATATATCAGTTGATGAATATTTCTATCCAGCGGAGAAAGTAGCAAAAAGCACAGCTCGCCGTCAGATAGAAACCTCTCTTGATTTATTGAGTGATAACGAATTAAAAATTATTCAAGGTACGATTGACGGTATCTTGAACAGTAGGGAGAGCAAGAAGTAATCAGCTTCTTGTTTTCCCTTTTTGCATTATCTATTTGCTGATCTGCTCCGCAGGTAGCAAATTAACTTAATTTTTCATGAACATTCGATTTAAGCGGAAAAATAAGAGAAACTTTTGCTCCAACAATTATATTATCAACTTCTAAATTTTCAATTTGAAGAAATCCACCATGTTCATTCATTATTTTTTCGACTATTGAAAGTCCTAATCCATAATGAGAACCACTTCTCGCCTTATTTTCTGAATAAAATTTTTGAGTTGCTTTTTGCAAACTTTCCTTACTAAAACCTTTTCCATTATCAATTACACTTACAATATACTCTGATTTACTCTTGATAAACTGTAATTTTATTTGAGAAGATTTTTCTGAAAATCCAACAGCATTTGAAATGATATTTTGAAAAGCCTTTTGAACATCTTTTGGCTCTATCAACAAATCATCTGTCAAATCTTTTTGTATTACAGAAACGGTTACGTTTTTTAAACGGGCTATTTGATTTGCAAGTGAAATCAAATTATCTACATATTTTTCATTGAAATGAACATATTTTGTTTTAGGTTGTTCCAATTTTGCAAGAGTTTTTAATTCTTCCACATATTCAGATATTTTAGAAATTCCGTCTTGAGCATATTTAACATATTCTTTTTGTTTTATATCCATATTTGTTTCTTCTAGCAATTCTAAATTTCCAGATACTACAGTAGCAGGTGTTTGTATATCATGGGTAAGTGATTGAATACTATTTTCTAAAAGCTGTGCTTGTTTCAACTGTTTTTTTGTACTTTCTTTTACTGTCTTTTCCATTTCGCTCAAAATAATAAGAATATCATTTACCTCTTTTAATGGGCTGGATAATTCAGAAATCTCTTCATCGTCAGACAAAATGGTTTTTTGTATATTTGTTATCTTATTTAACTCTTTACTTAGCCGATTTCTATATAGTTTTAAAATAACTAAAAAGCCTATGATTACCACAAGAAGAAAACAGATAATAATTGTTAAATCGGCACTAGGAAAGATGTTCCTCAAAAAATTGTTAGAAAACTGCGAAGTAGCACTCTTATATCCTAAAATCCACTTTTCAGATGAATTACTAACAAGTTCATAAGTTGTTCCATTCATAAATCGTAATTGATTGACTTTTCCCTTTTCGCAGACTTCTTTTATTAGTTCTTCATCTTGTATAGAACCATATACATAATTACCACTCTCTGAAAGTTTAGTATATTCAATATAATCTGGTATGGACACTTCATCTAGCGTACCATTAAGAGCATTATTTTTTACAGTTTCAACATTTTTAGTTATTACATCTGGTGAAAGTATAAATCCTGTCTCTACCAGAAAAAAAGTCCCTATGCCAAATATCATTACTGCAATAAATGCGTAGCAAATTTGAGAAATACTTAGTGTCAATAACATTCGCATTATTGATTTTTTTCCCATTGATAACCAACTCCCCAAATTGTTTTTATCGGTTCTTCTTGATAACCTTTGAATTTTTTTCTAATTTCTTTAATCCTTTCTCTTATTGTCGTTTCAGCGTCTCCCATACCGTCAAATCCGAAAATTTTTTCATATATCTCATCTTTTGTAAACACACGGTTAGGATTACGCATTAGCAAAGAGCATATTTCATATTCTGTTGAAGTCAAATTTATTTCTGCTTCATTTACATAAATTTTTCTGGCTGTAAAATCGCAAAAAATATTTCCGATATGAATTAGATTGCTTTTTGTCCTATTTTCCCTACGCAAATGAGCCATTATTCGATAACGAAGTTCCTTGATAGAAAAGGGTTTTATCATATAATCATCTGCACCGACAGAAAATCCTTCTACTAAATCCTGCTCAAAATTTTTAGCAGTTAGAAATAACACGGGTATGTCTATTTCTCGTCTTTTCTCTTTTAGAAAAGTAAACCCGTCTAATTCTGGCATCATAACATCAAGTATCAATAAATCGTGTGTATTTATATCTCGAACAGATACATTGGATAATCCAGTATACGTCGTTATGTTATGGTCATTTTCTAAAGCATTTTTTATAAGTTGAAGTAAAGATGTATCGTCATCTATTACTAATATTTTAGCCATGCAAATTACTCCTTTATCCTTTTGTTTTTCCCTCCCACTTTCTAAACCAAATCATCATTCCTACGAAAAGCAGAACAGTTGATAATATCTGTATCATCAAATCTAATGGTAAATTAAACCCTTGCACATATAAATTGTTATTATCAACGAATATCTCTGTTGTTTTCAAAGACCATATCCACGGAATAAATCTCCAGATATTTTCTTCAATTATTGGAAAGGAACTGATATAAGCGACCAATATTGTTCCAAAAATTCCAAATCCTATTGAAGCACCTATATTATAATAGAAACTACTCCATAGTTGGAACGGTACAAGAAAAATCAAACCTATCAAAAAGATAATTGCGGTTTTCAAAAAAAGGAGAGCTGTACAGTTGTCTGGGTGATAGATACCCCATATACCAATGTATAATAATACCATAGAGACAAGGACAAAGGAAGTCAGTATGAATAATAAATAGATACATTTAAAGAGCCAATTCTGCCCTTTATGGACACTCCTTCTTATTACTTGATAATTACCAGCTTCCTGTTCTTGTTCTCCCATAATACCAGCTAAAATCCCTACTAACAAAGGAGCAATCATAGCTGAGATACTTATCCAATAGTGTATGCTTTCAGAAACTATTTCATCTTTACTACTTGTCCTGCAAAGAAAAAAAATAGAGGAAACCACTATAATAGATAATACAAAAGGAATTATATTTAGCATAGTCCTTTTACTCTTTATACGTTCTACACGCAATGCTTTTATTAAGTACATCTTAATTCCCCTCTCTTTGCGAAAAAATTACTGATGTTATCAATGTAAATATTGAAAAACATATAATTGCAAATAGAATAGCCATAATAATTGTATTAGTATTTAGTAATTTACTCGTATTTTCTAAAACAATTCCGTTTGGATGAATTTTAGTAATGGGTACAATACCTCTTACTGCATAACTATATGGATTAAAAATCCAGTAATTTTCTGGTGCCATAATAGGTGCTGAAATAAACCCTAGAAAGCCTATTCCCAAAGCTCCAGTCACTTTAAAGTTATGAGCAAAGAACAAACCAATAGGAATAATGGATAAAGATGTCAGCCATGTTATCCCACCCATTTCTAACACAGAAATTATCGTATTCGTTCCAAGATGATTAAATAGTGCTAAAATGCAGACGAAAGCAGTCAGTAAAGCAGTTGCCATAAGTGAATAAAATGCCAAAGTAAATATTTTTGCTACCCACACCTTTCCTGCCGAATGTGCTTCTACATAAATTGAACGATAGGTGTTATTTTTCTTTTCTGTATATTCTGTCAAAATACACAGCAGTGAAATACCTAATGTATTAAATGATATTGTCCATATATTAAAAATCATTTTTGTATAATGCTCCCATGAATTTTTCAAAGTATCGGGTGCTAAATTAGCTATTATCATAAGAAGAATAGCAAATATCACAGCCCCTATGAAAAGAACAGGTCTAAGCAAAGTCCTTTTTGATTTTAGTAGTTCTGAACGAAATAACTTATACATAAGAATATTCCTCCTCTCTTGTAACACTCATAAAAATATCTTCTAAATTGCTATTGCTATTTACTTTTCCCTCGTATTTTAATTTGCCGTTTATGATAATTCCAACATAAGAAGCGATGTGTTGAATTTCCGCAAGATTATGACTGGAAACCAAGACGGTAACTCCACTGTCATTTAGCCTTTTTATTAAGTCTCGCAATTCTTGAATACCGACAGGGTCTAAACCATTTGTTGGTTCATCAAGAATGACTAAATCAGGATTTCCTAAAAGTGATATTGAAATCCCTAAACGCTGTTTCATTCCAAGAGAAAAATTAGATACTTTTTTCTTCCCGGTTTTATCCATTTTTAACAGCGTAAGAACACGTCTTATTTCTTTTTCTGGTACACCCAACATACAGGCATGAATTTCCATGTTTTCTTTCGCAGTTAAATTTCCATAAATTGCAGGATTTTCTATCAAAACACCTATTTTGCTTAAAGCGTCTTTCGACCACTGTTTGCCGTTGAAAATAATTTCTCCACTGCTAGGCTTTAACAATCCGCAAAGAAGTTTCATAGTTGTACTTTTGCCTGCTCCATTTGGACCTAATAAGCCATAGGTTTCTCCCTTTGGTATCTTTAGAGAAATCCCCTTTATAATGTTTTCACTTTTGATTTTTTTTGTTAAATTTCTCGTTTCCAAGATATAATCCATATTTATTTCCGCCTTTCTTCATTCATAAATTTGCTCAGTAAAGTCCTTGTTTCTAAGCAGTTATAATATAAGGCATAAATATAATTAAAACGTAACTGAAACAAAAAACCGTAGCGTGTAGATCACAACAGATTGTGAAATACAGCTACGGTTTTATCGTTTTACCCTATAATCTTCCAGTTGCTATCCTTATGAAGTGTCAGCTCATATTGTGATACCTGTGTTGCCTTTGTCTGGTTGTCAATGAACTTCACCGCAACGCTCACTTTCACATTTTTGCCGTCAGCCGTAAATACTGGATTAACAAGCTCGGAAAAGAGATAGTCCCCGTTTATCGGTTCAAGGGCATTTTCCTCTACATAGTAGGCAAGCTCCTTGTCCGTTGCGGTAGGGTATAGCTTAAAGAATGTTTCCAGAAATGCGGTAGCGTCGTTTACAGTATCAGCGTCTACGCTTGCGTCTGCTTCTGGTGTCTTAGGCTCATAGTCTGATTTTTCGATTGCTGGTGCAAGGGTAGGGTTCTGAACGATTACCATATCCCCGTCAGCGTCTACATGGACTTTTACGGTATAGGTTGCTTTCACATTGCTTGTCTGTTCTCCCTCTTTTATCTGCTGATCTACTTCGTAGGTAGCAGAAAAAGTGTCCGTTCCCGACTGTTCGATATTCCACACAATCACATCTGTAACCGTGGAACTGGTCGGTATATCGGTTCTAATGGTATCCACATTCAAGTCCTGCAATTCCTTTGTCAGATAACCGCTGATTGCCTGCGTCCTTGCTTCAATCGCTTCTTTGCTGTTACTCCATGTGTAGTAGGACTTTGCAAAGTTCTTCACAAAATTTTCTATCCCGTTGGTGTCCTGCAAGCGAAGCTCTATGATTTCTTTTTCATGGGTCGTGTGCTGGTCGATAGCCGTAAAATTTTTATACACCCCAAAGCTCACGCTTGCGATAAGCACCACCCACAACGCAATCACAGTTTTCTTATGTGTGCCTACCTTGACAGTACGCACCTTTTTTTCTTTTGGTTCTTTGATAGTTTCTGTCTGTTTCTTATTCTTCTTAAACATATTTTTCAAGTCCTTTCTATTGTTTTACTCGTCCTGCACCGATTAAGTGCTGTTGCCAGTAACTACTACTTAGGTCTGCATATCCTATCGGGTCGCCTGCATGGTACATTTTGTTATTTCCTACATAAATGCCGACGTGGGTTACATACGAACCAGCGTTATAGGTGGAATGGAAAAACACCAAGTCCCCAGCCTTTGCCTGCGAGAGTGGAAGATGTTGGGTAGCGTCATACTGTGCTTGTGCGGTTCTCGGTAAGGAGATACCAACTTTTCCATAGCACCATTGCACAAGTCCGCTACAATCAAAGGAAGTGTTCGGGTTACTGCCACCATACACATACTTCCAGCCTTGATATTTCAACGCTTCATTCATAATCGCTTGTGCCGTCGCATTATCAAAATGTGCCACGGTCAGATATTGATTGACTAATTCCACATAGAACATATTTCCATAGCCATACCGCCAGCCCCCGTTCTTCGCAACGGCTATCGGGTTGGTGTAGGTTACTTTCTTTCCACCCGATTTCTCACGGGCGAAGCTCTCTGCAAGATTAAAAGTGTGTTTCTTTCCGTTTCCTGCCACATAGCCCACATAGCCACCGCCATAGTTATAGGACTGTATCGCTACATTCAAATCGTCGATACCTTGATTTTTGCAGGAAGAAAGCAGGGACGCAAAATACTTACACCCCTGCTTGATTGAGCTTTCCGTATCTAAGGAATTAGGCGGTAAACCAAGACTTTCTGAACTCTGCATAACATCTTCTGCCGTACCGCCACTTTCTACTTGAATGATAGCCAATAGCACATGCTCCTTTCATTTTTGGTAAAAAAATAGACGCTCATTTCTGAACGTCTTACATTGAAAAGGGATACTTTTTTACAAGTACCCCTCAAATTCAATATTTAATTTATTGTGTTCCCACACTCTATATCAACAACTACCGAAACATTGATATAGTTTTTTATCTCTTTATTTCTGATTTTATCGCCCTCGCTCGTAAAGACGATATGCTTGAAAAAGTGCCTAAAATTAAGGATTTCTACATAGTTCGTCTTTGTAGCAACACACAAGTCTCCACATGCACGCTTCCCGGAAACATATCGCACACAGCCACCTTCTTCACCTGATATTCCTTCTCACACAGCACCTTTAAATCCCTTGCCAATGTAGCAGAGTCACAGCTTACATACACAATTCTCTCCGGTTTCATAGACAGCATAGTCTCAATCAACGCTCCGTCGCAGCCCTTTCTTGGAGGATCTACCACAATGACATCTGCGTACACACCGTCTTCTTTATATTTCGCAGGCAATACTTCTTCTGCCTTCCCCACAAAAAACTCCGCATTTTCAATTCCATTAAGCTCTGCATTTTTTCTTGCGTCTTCAATGGCTGCCGGAACGATTTCCACACCATAAACCTTTTTCGCCTTTTGGGCTAAAAACAGAGAAATCGTGCCAATTCCACAGTACAAATCCCAAACCGTTTCTTTTCCTGTAAGTCCCGCATATTCCAGCGCTGTACCATAGAGTTTTTCTGTCTGCACCGGATTTACCTGATAAAAGGAAAGGGGAGAAATCTGATATTTCACTTCTCCGATATAATCTGTAATAAATTCTTTCCCCCACAAAGGCAAAATTTCATTTCCTAAAATCACGTTGTTTCTCTTTGTATTTACATTTAAGGTAATGCTTGTCATGCCGGAAATGTCTTTCAGTTTCTCTACTAACCCTGCTGCATTTGGAATTTTTCTTCCATTTATAATGATGCAAACCATAATTTCTTTTGTTTTAAATCCATACCGTATGAGAATATGGCGCACTAGACCTTTACCGGTTGCTTCATCGTAAGGTTCAACATGATTTTCTCTCATGTAATCCAGCACTGCATTTAAAATTTCTTCGTTTACCTCAACCCCCAAATAACAGTTGGTATTTGGAATAATGGAATGCGTTCTTCCCGCATAAAATCCGGTAATCAGATTTCTGTCTTTGTCTTTTCCTACCGGAAACTGCGCTTTATTTCGATAACGCCACGGATTTTCCATTCCCATCACTTTTTCCACAGAAATATCAGAAAATCCTCCAATCCTCTCCAGATTTCCCATCACTTTCTTCTTCTTAAATTCCAACTGCTTTTCATAAGTTAAAAACTGTAACTGGCAGCCTCCGCATGCTCTTGCCACAGGACATTTTGGCTCTGTTCTGTCTTTGGAAGCTTCCAACACACGTACAAGTCTCGCATAGCCATAATTTTTCTTCATTTTCATAATCTTGGCTTCCACTACATCACCGATTACCGTATCTTTAATAAACAGCGTATATCCCTCAGCTTTTCCAATACCTTCTCCGTCATGCCCCATATCTTCAATTTTCACTGTTACCAAATCATTCTTTTTAAATTCCATAAACGCTCCTATCTGAAAAGAAGGAGTTGCTGCATGAAATATCCCATACAACAGCTCCGCTTTTAATTTACTCGCAACTTGATTTTCTGAAATTAGACTCAAACAACCGATTATATCCCAGCCACTCCTTCTGGTTTGGCGCTGCTGCAAAAATTTCTGTCAAAGTTTCCATTTTTGCGTCTGTATTATCTGCCATATTAAGAGCAACTGCTTCTGCAAGTGCCGGTTTTTTCGGTGAACCATATTCCAGCTCCCCATGATGCGCCAAAATACAATGTTTTAATTCACTTTCCATTTTATATGGAAAATCCGGAATTTCCTTTGCCTTATCATGGATCATCTCTGCTCCAATCATAATATGCCCTAAAAGCTGTCCGTCATCTGTGTAATCATTCATAGGAAAAGCGCTGAGTTCTTTTGTCTTTCCGATATCATGGAGAAGGGCTGCCGTAATGAGCAAGTCTTTATTTAAAACACTGTAAGTTCCGCAATAGTAAAGACAAAGCTTTGCCACGCTGACGGTATGCTCTAAAAGTCCTCCGATAAAACCATGATGGACACTTTTAGCTGCTGAATTTCCTTTAAATGTTTTAGCAAATGCGGCGTCCTCTTTAAAAAATGCTGTTAAAAGCTGATGAAAGTAAGGATTTTTCACCTGCTCGATTATTCCTAAAAGCTCCTGATACATCTCCTCAATATTCTTACTGCTTACAGGAAGATAATTTCCCGGTTCATATTCGCCTTCAGAAGCTTTTCTGACTCTTTTAATACTCACCTGAAGATTACCCTGAAAGCAAGTAACATCTCCCACTACATCAATATAGTCCAGAGCATCAAACTCATCAATTCCAAGAGAATTCGGCTCCCAAATCTTGGCATCAATCGTTCCTGTCTTATCCTGTAAAATTACATTTTCATAAGACTTTCCGTTCTTTGTCACTGCCGCCTGTTTATGTTTACATAAATAAATACCTGAAAGTTTTTCTCCTTCATGAAGTTCGTTGATAAATCTCATTTTCCTATCCTTCCTATCGTGCCTGTAACGTCACATCAAAGTCTACTTCTACATATCCCTCTGTTCCCTGACGCATGGCTTTTACTTTAATTGTCTCTCCTGCTTTACAGGATTTCAGCTGCTGCTGATAACCCTTTACGGTTTCTATTTTTTCACCATTCAGCTCTATAATTACATCACCATTTTGAATACCCACCTGCATTGCCGGGGAGTCCACCTCCACCTGTTCCACAAAAACACCGATTGGTATCCCCTTCTTTACAGAAATATCTTGCGTAATACTTTTGCCTGTGATGCCCAGATAAACAATATCTTTTGTCTCATCAGACAAAATCTGTATCATCTCTTTTAC
Source organism: uncultured Blautia sp. (assembly GCA_900539145.1). Taxonomy (GTDB): domain Bacteria; phylum Bacillota; class Clostridia; order Lachnospirales; family Lachnospiraceae; genus Blautia. Next base: position 6,345 of record UQAX01000049.1, on the reverse strand, counting down.
CTCCGAAACGCCCAGCCCGGTTACAAGGTTTTGCGTATCTTCTCTGGCAAAGGACTGTGCAATCAGCCCAATCACTTCACCCTCTAAGTTCAGCAAAACACCGCTTCCTAAGCTGCTGCCCGCAATATCTGTTGTCAAGAGACTGTACTCCGCATCTGTTTTTGCCACAGTGTTACAGGTTGATGTAACAATTCCATATCCAACAGAATCACTATACCCCATAGGACTCCCAATTGCAAGAACAGGTTCTCCCTGATCTACGGTATAAGACTCTCCAAGAGGCGCTATGGCAATAGACTCCTGTGTTTTTGCGGATATACCCGATTTAGGAATTTTTAAGATAACAAATCCTGTATTAGTATCGCCTTTCAAAAATCTGGCATCTGCAATCGTTCCATCGTAAAATACTACCTGTATTCTGTCTACGTTTTCTACAATTCTGTATTCTGTCAGAGCAAAAAGCTCCTGTCCGCTTTCTGCCACCAACAATCCTGAAATTTCATTCTCGTAAGGTGTCTGAAACCATTCTTCATCATTTTTACTTCCTCTTACCCTTACCATAGCTTTTTCTGCTTCCTGTGCAGTAGCAAAAACATCTGCAAACAATTTCTGATACGTCTCTGGTGTAAGTTCTTCTGCTGCCGGTTGAGAACCAGCTTCGGAGCTATTGTCTTCTGCTGTACTGTTTTTTTTGTTTTCCTCGCTGTTCTTTGTATCAGATGGAAACTGTATTTGTGATTGCTCTTGCTTTTTCTCTATATTTTCTGTAATTTCCGGCGCTGCCAGTGCAAAAACAGCTGTCGCTGCCAGACCGAAAAGAGCTCCGGACAGTAAAATCCGAAGAATATGTTTTACTAATTTCTTTTTATCCACAGGTTTTTCTTTGATTGTTTCTTTTAGAAATTCATAAGAATTTTCGTTTTTCTTCTGCTCCATGTCACTCACTCCACATAAAACTATGCTTTATTATAACAAAAGTTTATGAACTTTTCATGAAGATTACACAAAAAATTCTAATACACTCCCTTTTCTTTCTTCCTATTTTAATGTAAAATAGGACATAACTTCCTATTTTTTATAATAGAGATGTTTTATCAACTATAACGGATTTTAGACAAGGTGATTTTTATGAATGAAAAAGCTTTAAAAACTTTAGAATATAGCAAGATTATTCAAATGCTGGAAAACCTCGCCACCTCCTCCTGCGGGAAGGATTTGTGCCGAAAGCTTACTCCTTTGGATAATTTGAGTGAAATCGAAATTATGCAGCAGGAAACTGCCGATGCCCTGGCAAGAATTTATCAAAAGGGCTCTCTTTCCTTTGGGGGCGTAAAAGATATCAGAGGTTCTTTAAAACGTCTGGAAATCGGCAGTACCTTAGGAACAGGGGAGCTTTTATCCCTTTGCAGCCTTTTGGAAAATACCAATCGTGCCAAAGCCTATGCAAGACGGGAAAACGCAGAAGAAAATCAGGACTCCTTAGACGGCATGTTTGAAATTCTTCAGCCTCTTACACCTCTGGCTTTGGAAATCCGCCGCTGTATTCTGTCAGAAGAAGAAATTGCAGATGATGCCAGCGCCGGATTAAAGCAAATTCGCCGTACTATGAAGAATACCAATGATAAAATTCACAGCCAGCTTTCTTCTTATGTCAGCGGTTCTGCCAGAACTTATTTGCAGGATGCTGTCGTTACCATGCGAAACGGACGCTACTGTATTCCTGTAAAAGCAGAGCATAAGGGACAGGTTCCCGGCATGGTTCATGACCAGTCCTCTACGGGTTCTACCGTCTTTGTAGAGCCGATGGCGATTGTAAAACTGAATAACGATTTAAGAGAGCTGGAAGTAAAGGAGCAGGCTGAAATTGAGATTATTCTTTCTAATCTGAGTCAGTATGCCGCAGAAAATCTGGAAGCTATTGAAGATGATTTAAAGGTCATGACACAGCTTGACTTTATTTTTGCCAGAGCTCTTTTGGCAAAAGCTCAGAATGCTACGGAGCCTCGTTTTAATACAGAAGGAATTATTGACTTAAAGAAAGCTCGCCATCCGCTGATTGACAAGCACAAGGTAGTTCCTATTGATGTACGTCTGGGAGAAGACTTTGACCTTCTTGTCGTAACAGGTCCAAATACCGGCGGTAAAACGGTTTCCCTAAAGACCATTGGGCTTTTGACACTGATGGGACAGTCCGGTCTTCATATTCCTGCTTTTGATAATTCCCGTCTCAGCATTTTTAAAGAGGTTTATGCCGATATCGGTGATGAGCAAAGTATTGAGCAGTCTTTAAGTACCTTTTCTTCGCACATGACGAATGTGGTACGTTTTATTGAAAAAGCAGGCCGTGACTCTCTGGTGCTTTTTGACGAATTAGGAGCCGGAACAGACCCTACCGAAGGCGCTGCGCTTGCTATTGCTATTTTATCTCATCTTCACGCACAGGGAATACGCACAATGGCAACCACACATTACAGTGAGTTAAAGGTCTATGCGCTTTCTACCCATGGAGTCGAAAATGCGTCCTGTGAATTTGACGTAGAAACTCTGCGCCCTACCTATCGTCTTCTTATCGGTATTCCGGGAAAAAGTAATGCCTTTGCCATTTCCGGCAAGCTGGGACTGCCTTCTTATATTATTGATAAGGCAAAAGAGCAAATCAGTCAGGAGGATGAGTCCTTTGAAGATATTTTGTCAACCTTAGAGCAAAGCCGAAAAACCATTGAGGCAGAGGAAGCGGAAATTGCCCGTTATAAGACAGAAATTGAAAGTCTGAAAACGCAGCTGGAGGAAAAGCAGGATAAGCTGGAGCAGCGAAAGGAACGTATCCTCCGTGATGCCAATGAAGAAGCCCACCGCATCCTGCGGGAAACAAAAGAATACGCAGACCAGACCATGAAAATTTTCAATAAGGCAGGAAAAGAGTCCATGTCTGCAAAAGAGTTAGAGCAAAAACGTTCTGAGCTGCGCAAAAAAATGGACACAACAGGCAAAAAAATGGCACTTAAAACACCGGAAAAGAAAAAATCCACGCTTACTGCCAAGGATATTTCTCTGGGAGATGCCGTAAAAGTGTTAAGTTTGAATGTAAAAGGAACCATAAGCTCCAAGCCTGATGCAAAGGGAATGGTCTTTGTTCAGATGGGCATTCTTCGTTCCAAGGTACATTTATCTGATTTGCAGTTAATTGACGAGCCGGTTATCACAGCGCCTTCCTTACAGCGTACAGGCGCCGGCAAAATACGTATGAGTAAATCTGCTTCTATCCGCACAGAAATCAACCTTCTGGGAAAAACAGTGGACGAAGCCATTGCAGAATTGGATAAATATTTAGATGATGCTTACTTAGCTCATTTAAACAGTGTTCGTGTTGTTCACGGCAAAGGAACAGGCGCTCTTCGAAAAGGCGTGCACAACTATTTAAAACGCTTAAAATATGTAAAAGATTTTCATCTGGCAGAATTTGGTGAGGGCGATGCCGGTGTTACAATCGTAGAGTTTAAAAAATAAGGGGGAGTATATATGGTAACTAAGCAGAAAATTCTTATTGTAGACGATGACAACAATATTGCAGAATTAATTTCTCTGTATCTGACAAAAGAATGTTTTGACACCCACATCGTCAATGATGGAGAAGCCGCTTTAAACGCTTTCTCCTCCTTTGCCCCAAATCTTATTTTGCTGGATTTGATGCTTCCGGGCATTGACGGATATCAGGTATGCAGAGAAATCCGCCAGAAATCCAATGTTCCGATTATCATGCTTTCTGCCAAAGGAGAAATCTTTGACAAGGTATTAGGGTTGGAGCTGGGGGCAGACGACTATATTATTAAGCCCTTTGACTCAAAAGAACTGGTCGCCAGAGTAAAAGCCGTGTTAAGACGCTACCAGCCGACAGTAGCTCCTGCGACACAGCCTTCCGGAAAATATGTGGAATATCCTGATTTGGCAATTAACCTGACAAATTACTCTGTAATTTATTATGGAAAGCAGTTGGATATGCCGCCAAAGGAATTGGAACTCCTGTATTTTCTGGCTTCTTCTCCTAATCAGGTATTTACAAGAGAACAGCTTTTAGACAATATCTGGGGATATGAGTATATCGGTGATACCCGTACCGTAGATGTGCATATTAAGCGTCTGAGAGAAAAAATTAAAGACCATCCCTCTTGGGCACTGTCCACGGTTTGGGGAATTGGCTATAAATTTGAGGTCAAGAATAAATGAGAAAATTTCTTTTTGTAAAATTTGTAACCGTCATGATATTTCTCGGTATTCTGGGATTTACCGCAATTTCTTTAGTAGGGGTAAATTTAGTCGAGGAGCACGTAGAAGGCGTATACAGCGGACGATTATATCGGGAAGCCACAAAAATAGCCGGACAGCATGCTGTAAACTACTATCGTGAATTTGATACCCCCGCTGAATTTTATGAGGCGCTTTGTTCTTCTGTTTATGAAAAAGAAGAAATTTGGCTGATTAGTCCCAAAGGGGAAATTCTCATGGATACTTCACAGAAATTTATTACAGAAGATTTTCCGAAATTAAAGAATTTTGACCCCGGAAAATCCAGCGGTTCTTATTATGAAATAGGAAATTTCTTCGGATATTTTCAGGAAGAGCATTTAAGTATCATGGTTCCCGTTACCATAAATATGGATATAAAAGGTTATATTGCCATGCACCTTCCTATGTCCGTTCTTTATCATCAGCGGGATGGGCTTTTAAATACTATCCATATTTTATTTCTGTTGTTTTTGGGGATTATGATGCTTATTATTCCTGTGTTCTACTTTATGATTAACCGTCCTCTGAAGAAAATCATACAAGGGGCAAATACTTTTGCATCCGGGAATTTAAAATATAACATTCCCCTAGATAAAGAAGACGAACTGGGATATCTTGCAATGACGTTGAATTATATGTCTGATGAACTGGATATGACGGGAAATTATCAGCGAAAATTTATTTCCAATGTATCTCACGATTTTCGCTCTCCTCTTACTTCCATAAAAGGTTATACAGAGGCGATTTTAGATGGGACAATTCCCCCTGAAATGCAGGAAAAATATTTAAAAATTGTAGTATACGAAACAGACCGCTTATATAAGCTGACACAGAGTATGCTCACCTTAAATAATCTGGATGAAAAGGGCCGCCAGCTGGACTATTCCGATTTTGATATTAACCGCACCATCAAAACTACTGCGGAAGCCTTTGAAGGGATTTGCCGCGATAAGCGTATTTCCATTGAGCTTTTCCTTACAGGGCAGACTCTGCTTGTTCACGCTGATATGGGAAAAATCCAACAGGTTTTATATAATCTTATTGATAATGCCATTAAATTCAGCTCTCCTGACTCTGTAATTAAAATAGAGTCTACTTTAAAGCACGAAACCGTTTTTATTTCTGTAAAAGATACCGGCTGCGGAATTCCCAAAGAAAGCCTTACAAAAATCTGGGATAGATTTTATAAAATTGATACCTCAAGGGGAAAAGACAGAAAAGGCACAGGGCTGGGCCTTGCCATTGTCAAAGAAATTATCAACTCACATAAACAGAATATCAACGTAATCAGTACGGAAGGTGTGGGAACAGAGTTTATCTTTACTCTGCAAAAAAGTGTCAGTGAAAATTAAAGAGAGTATAAAGTATGAAAAAGAGGCTGTAATAAAAACCAATGTCAATAAGTTAAGATAATCTTGAAAGAGTGGGTAACACAAAAATGTATGCTCACTCTTTTTTTGTAATAAAATGGAAAAACCGCTTGACAAATCTTCAAAAATTTGCGGCGAAGCCACTTAAATATATTTTTTATTTAAGGAGGTTCCCGTATGTTTTATGACTCACCTACTATGTTAAAACAGAATCTGCTTCGCACAATCTCGAATATGCAGGAAGTATCTCAACTGTTTGTAAAGCAGCCCGAAAAAGACTTTTCTAGGAAACGGAAGATTTCTTTTGCAGACACGATCCGTTTTCTTTTGTCTATGAATGGAAACACGGTTCCAAAAGAATGGATGGATTATTGGGATTTTTATCCTGATATGCCCTCTGTTTCTGCCTTTTCACAGCAGCGACAAAAGCTGCTCCCTGATGCAATGGATTTTCTATTCCATACTTTTACGGATTCTTTCTCAACTCTGAGTACTTACCGGGGATTTCGTTTAATTGCCTGTGACGGTTCCGACCTTGCCATCGCCTGCAATCCGAAAGACAAAGAGACCCATAGACGGCATAATTCTATCGAGCGAGGTGAAAAGGGGTATAACCAACTTCATTTAAATGCACTGTATGATCTGAAAAACCGCATTTATATAGATGCTGTCATACAACCCGGCCGTCATC